>NZ_LIPN01000435.1 GCF_001418325.1 Streptomyces atriruber
CGGTCGGGGCCTGTGTGATGTCGGCGGCGTTCATCGTGGTCTTCGCCGGGCTGCCCACGTACGTGGCGGTCGTGGCCGCCCTCGTCGCCGGCATGGCCGACGGGCTCACCGAGATCGCCTACGTCACCCGGTTGCAGGCGGCCCCCGACGAGCAGCGCGGCCGGCTGTTCGGGCTCTCCGCGTCGGTCGAGAACACCGGCTTCGGCCTCGGCATGCTGGTCAGCGGCGCGCTCCTGGACCGCTTCTCACCGTTCCAAGTCGTGGGCCTGCTACACGGGTTGGCGATCGTTCTCTGCTTCGGCATGTTCGTCGCCCTGGTGCGCCAAGGGCGCAGGCCGGAGCCTCCACCGGTGGCGCAGACGGCGGCGCAGGATCCGCCGCACCGCACGAGCAACGATCCCGTGGAGCGCGAGAGCGAGGCCCGATGACCACCACCACTGACGCCGCCCGTGACGCCGTGGCCGTCGTCGGCATGTCCTTCCGGCTGCCCGGCGCCGACACCCCGGAGGAGTTCTGGCGCACGATCCACGACGGCGCCGACCGCATCCGCCGCTTCACCGACGCCGAACTCGCGGCCGCCGGGGTGCCCGAGGAGGAGTACCGGGCCGAGGAGTTCGTCGGGGCGAGCGGGGTGCTCGACGGCATCGCGGGCTTCGACGCGGGGTTCTTCGGCATGAGCGCGCACGAGGCGCGGATCACCGACCCGCAGCAACGGCTGTTCCTGGAGTGCGTCCACCACGCGCTGGAGAACGCGGGGTACGCGGGTGAGCCGGGCTCGGGGCGCGCGGGCGGGGGTGGCCATGAGGTCGGGGTGTACGCCAGTACCGGCTACCACCTCTACTCCCTCCAGACCTACCTCCAGAACAACGTCCTCCAGGGCGGCATCGCGGACTGGGTCGCCGGACTGCAGGTCACCATCGGCAACTTCACCGACTTCACCGCCAACCGCGCCGCCTACCGGCTCGGTCTGACCGGCCCCGCCGTCAACGTCCAGACGGCATGCTCCAGTTCGCTCACCGCGGCCACTCTGGCCGCACAGTCCGTGGCCGCCGGGGAGTGCGACATCGCTGTCGCCGGGGCCACCGCCCTGCACGTGCCGCAGGTGCTCGGCTACCAGTACGTCAAGGGATCCATCCTCTCCAAGAGCGGCTTCCTGCGGCCCTTCGACGCCGACGCGGACGGGACCGTCGGCGGCACGGGCGTCGTGGCGGTGGTGCTCAAGCGCCTCGACCGGGCCGTCGCGGACGGCGACCACATCCACGGCGTCATCCGGGGCTGGGGGGTCAACAACGACGGCGCGGACAAGAGGGCGTTCAGCGCGCCCAGCGCGGACGGCCAGCGGGGAGCGATCCGCCGCGCCCTGGAACGGGCGGGCGTCGACGCGGCCACCGTCGGCTATCTGGAGACGCACGGCACCGGCACGTTCAAGGGCGACCCCATCGAGTTCGAGGGCGCCACGGCCGCGTTCCGCGCCGACACGGACCGCACGGGCTACTGCGCGCTCGGCTCGGTCAAGGCCAACATCGGGCACCTCGACGTGTGTTCGGGCCTGGCGAGCCTGGTGAAGGCGCTGCTGGTGCTGCGGCACCGCGTCATCCCGCCGATGGCCAACTTCCGCCGCCCCAACCCCGCCCTCGACCTCGCGGCGAGCCCGTTCTACATCCCCGGATCCGCGCGCCCGTGGCCCGCGGGCGACGTGCCGCGCCGGGCCTGTGTCAGCTCGTTCGGGGTCGGCGGCACCAACGTCCACATGGTCCTGGAGGAGGCCCCCGAGCCCGCGCCCCGGCCGACCACCGACGAGTTGCGGTCACGCCCTCCGGGCGTCCTGGTCGTCGCGGGGCACACGGAGAAGGCGCTCGCCGACAACGCCGAGGCCCTGCGCGACCACCTGCGCGCGCACCCCGCGACGCACCACGCCGACCTCGTGACCACGCTGGCCCTCGGCCGCTCCCACCGCGGACACCGGCTCGCGCTGCGCGGCGACACCGTGGCCGCGCTGACCGGCGCCCTGGACGACTGGCTGGCGCGGTCGAAGTCGCTGCCGCCTGTCGTGGGTGGTGCCGGGGCCGGGTTCCTCTTCACGGGGCAGGGCAGCCTCCACCGGGGCGCGGCCCGCGCCCTCCACCAGCGCTTTTCCGTCGTACGCGAGGTCCTGGACGCCTGCGAGCGGCAGTTCGCCGAGCTCACCGGCGGGGACAGCCTCCTCGGCCCGCTCCTCGGCGCCGAGGGCGAGGGGGCGGGCGCGGGCGAGCCGGTCCTGGCGACCGAAGTGGCACAGCCCGCCCTCTTCGCGCTGCAGTGCGCCCTCGTCCGGCTGTGGCGGGAGGCCGGGATCGAGCCGGACGTGGTGGCCGGGCACAGCGTGGGGGAGTACGGCGCGCTGCACGCGGCGGGCGTGCTGAGCGCCGAGGACGGGCTGCGGCTGACCACCGGGCGGGGCAGGCTCATGCGGGAGCGGTGCGCGCCGGGCGCGATGGTCGCGGTCCCGACGGACCTGCGCACGGCGGAGCGGCTGGCCGCCGAGGTGCCCGGCGTGGCGCTCGCCGTCACGAACGCCGAGCACAGCCAGGTGCTCGCGGGCCCGGCGGCCGCCATGGCACGTCTGACGGAACTCCTCGCCGGGCGCGGCATCCACGCACGCGAACTTCCGGTGCGGCACGCCTTCCACACCGCGCTCATGGACCCGGTCCTGGACGGGCTGCGGGAGCTGGTCGGCGGGGTGCGGCCGCGGCCGGGGCGGGTGCCGTTCGTGAGCGGCCTCGACGGGCGCACCCGACCGGTCGGCTGGGTGCCGGACGCCGACTACTTCGTACGGCAGGCGCGCGAACCGGTCCGATTCCTCGACGTACTGGGGGAGTTGGGCGCCTCGCACGACGGCGTGGGCGCGCTGGTGGAGATCGGCCCGCACACGACGCTCAGCGGCCTCGCCCGTCGGGAGCTCCCCGGCCGGACGGCACATCCGTCGCTGCGGCGCGGCGCGGGGCTCGAACCGCTGTGGGACGCGGCCGCCGGACTGTACCGGGCCGGGGCGCCGGTCGACTGGCGGGCCTTCATGGGCCGGGCGGGGCGCAGGATCCCGCTGCCCGGATACCGGTTCCAGCACAAGGACTACTGGACGGGGCCGGAGAACCACCTTCCCCGGCCCGAACGGCAACGTGTACGACCGACAAGGGATGGGGCGGAAGTGGCACAGGACGAGGCAGCCGTCGAGCGGGTGCTCCAGCACATCATCAAGGTCACCGCGAAGCACCTCAGTTACGACACCAGCGAGATAGCCGAGGACGCGTCCTTCTTCGACCTCGGAGCGGACTCGCTGCAGATGATCGGGGTGCTCCGGGAGCTGGAGGAGGAGCACCGGGTCAAGGTGTCGATGCGGGAGCTCTTCGAGGAGGCGGGGACGGCGAGGGGGCTCGCGGTGATCATCGCGGGGAAGTCCGTGGGGGCGGACGGTCCGTCGCTCGCGACGGCTCCCTTTGCTTCTCCGGTTCCCGCGGCCCCTTCGGCCGAGGTGCCTGCCCCGGCTGCCCCTCCGGCTCCTCCGGTCGCTCCGGCCGCACCGCTCGCACCGGCCGCTTCAGCCGCCCCCGTGGTGTCGCCGCCGCCCTCCGCCGAGTACGCCACCCGGCGCGAAGTGGACGACCTCGTGCGACAGGTCCACCAGTTGTCGCAGATGCAGCTCCAGCTGATGGGACAGCTCTCGCAGCTGCTCGCCGCACAGACCGGTCAGGTCGCCCGGGCCGCGCACGTCGCCACCGACGGGAAGGCGGGACGGTGACCGGGACCGAGTACGCCGACCGTTCCGTCGCGGTCGACCAGGACCTCGCCGCGATGGCCGAACTCTCGCAGCGCATCGCCCGGCAGCTGGGCGCCCGAGAGCAGCCGGAGTCGGAGCCGGAGGCGGCGGAGTCCCCGGCGTCCAGACCGGCCCAGCACGGTCCGCGCCCGGAGGTCGCCCGCGGCTCGGGAATGCTCCGGGCCAACGCCTCCGACAGCCAGCGGGCGCACCTCGACGACCTGGTGCGCCGCTACACCGCGAAGGCGCCCACGTCGAAGAGCATCGCCCAGCGCTACCGCCGCGTGCTCGCCGACAGCAGGGCGGCGGTCGGCTTCCGCAGCAGTACGAAGGAGATGCTGTACCCCATCGCGGGGCGGCGGGCGCGGGGATCGTGGCTGGAGGACATCGACGGAAATCGTTATGTCGACATCACCATGGGCTTCGGCGTCCTGCTCTTCGGCCACGAGCCCGCCTTCGTCACCGAGGCGGTCCGCGAGCACCTCTCGCGCGGCATCCAGCTCGGCCCGCGCAACGTGGAGACCGGCGAGGCCGCGGAGCTGCTCGCCGGGCTGACCGGCATGGAGCGCGTCGCCTTCGCCAACTCCGGTACGGAGGCGAACTCCGCGGCCATCCGGCTCGCCCGCGCCGCCACCGGACGCTCCCGCATCATCACCTTCGAGGGCGCGTACCACGGCCACAACGACAACGTGCTCGGCCGCTCCCCGCGCACCGGCGGCGAAGGCCTCACGACCGTCCCGATGTCCGCGGGCGTCCCGCTGGGCGCCGTCGCCGACCTGCTCGTCCTGCCGTACGGCAGCGAGGAGAGCCTCGCCGTCATCGAGCAGCAGGCCGCCGAGATCGCCGCGGTCGTCGTGGAGCCCGTGCAGAGCCGCCACCCGTCGCTGCAGCCCGCCGACTTCGTGCGCCGACTGCGGGAACTGACCCGGCGGCACGGCATCGTGCTGCTCTTCGACGAGATGCTGACCGGCTTCCGCCCCGCGCCGCGCGGCGCCCAGGAGCTTTACGGGGTCACGCCGGACCTGGCCACGTACGGAAAGCTGCTCGGCGGCGGCTTCCCCATCGGGGCCATCGCGGGCCGTGCCGACATCATGGACGGCATCGACGGCGGCCACTGGAGCTACGGGGACGACAGCTATCCGGCCGCCGACACCACCTTCTTCGGCGGCACCTACATCCAGCACCCGGTGTCGATGGTCGCCACCCGTGCCGTGCTCGCCCACCTCAAGGAGCACAGTCCGCGGCTCCAGGAGCGGCTGAACGCCCGCACGGACGAACTGGCCGCCACCCTCAACGCCTTCTTCGAGGCCGAGGGGTTCGCCCTGAGCATGAGCCACTTCGGCTCGATGTTCCGCTTCGAGCACCGCGCGGACATGGAGCTGCTCTACCACCACCTCATGCTGCGCGGCGTGCACGTGTGGGAGTGGCGCAACTTCTTCCTGTCCACCGAACACACCGACGGTGACGTCGAGTTCATCGTGGAGGCGGTGAAGGACTCGCTGCGGGAGCTGCGCGGCGCGGGCTTCTCCCTCGGCAAACCGGGCGGCGCCCGCCCCGCGGTCGTACCTGCTCCCAAGCCCGTACCCGTACCCGCACCGGCACCCGCACCCGTGTCCAAGCCGCAGGCCATGGCCTGGAACAGCGCGGCCGCGACCGCACCCGCGACCGCTCCCGAGCCCGCGCCGCCGAAGCCGTCCACCCGCCCGCTCGACTTCGGCGTCTACTTCTTCGGGGACTACCCGCAGGACGAGGACGGCGCCCGGCACGGCAAGTACGACCACCTCCTGGAGACGGCCCGGTTCGCCGACCGCCACGGCTTCCACTCCCTGTGGATCCCCGAGCGGCACTTCCATTCCTTCGGCGGGCTCTTCCCGAACCCCGTCGTGCTCGCCGCCGCGCTCGCCCGCGAGACCGGGCGCATCCGCATCAACGCGGGTTCCGTCGTGCTGCCGCTGCACGACCCGATCCGCGTCGCGGAGGAGTGGTCGATGGTCGACAACCTCTCCGGCGGCCGGATCGGCATCGGCTGCGCCAGCGGCTGGCACGCCAACGACTTCGTCTTCTTCCCGGAGCGCTTCGGCTCCCACAAGGAGATGATGTACGAACAGGTCGCGCAGGTACGGCAGTTGTGGCGCGGTGAGCCGGTGCGCCGCACCACCGGGAACGGCGAGAGCGAGCTGCGGCTGTTCCCGCGTCCGGTCCAGGACGCCCCGCCGATGTACACGGCGGTCGTCGGCAACCCGGCCTCGTACGAGCTGGCGGCGCGCAACGACGTCGGCATCGTCACCAACCTCATGACGCAGAGCGTCGAGCAGCTCCGCGACAACGTCGCGCTCTACCGCCGCACGCGCGCCGAGTGCGGCCTGGACCCGGACGCCGGGCACGTGGCCGTGCTGCTGCACACCTACCTCGCCGAGGACCACGCGACGGCCCGCGCCGTGGCGCGCGATCCGCTGTCGCGGTACATGCGCTCGTCCCTGTCCCTGTTCGGCAACGTCGCCAACAGCCTGGACCAGCGGATCGACATGTCGGCGATGACCGAGGACGACCTGGACGTGGTCTTCCGCCGCGCCTACGACCGCTACTGCGACCAGCGCGCCCTGATCGGCAGCCCCGAGAGCGTGCGCCCCGTCGTGGACGCGGTGCGCGCGGCGGGCGCCGACGAGGTCGTCGGCCTCGTGGACTTCGGCGTCGAGCCCGGCGCGCTGCGGGACGGCCTGACGCACTTCGACGGACTGCGCCGCGCGTACGTGACGCCTGCGCCTGCGTCTGCGCCGGTGCAGGCGCCGGTGCCGGTGCGGACGCAGGCGGCCGACGAGGGGGCGCCCCTTTCCCCGGGGCAGCAGCGCGTCTGGTTCCTGGAGCGGATGCTCCCCGGCCGCACCGCGTACAACGAGACCAAGGCCATCGAGCTCGATGGTCCGCTGGACGTCCCCGCGCTGCGGGCCGCGCTGGGCGAGCTGGCCGCACGGCACGAGCAGTTGCGCACGGTCTTCCGCGAAGTGGCCGGTGAGCCGCGCCAGTTCACCCGTCCGCCGGGCGAGGTCGACTTCGAGGTCGTCGACGGCACGGGAGGCGGTGACCCGGTCGCGGACGTGCTGAAGGCGGAGAGCGGGCGCAGCTTCGACCTGGCGGAAGGACCGCTGTTCGTCACGCGCCTGGTCCGGCTCGGGGAGCGGCGGCACGTCCTCGTCCTGTCCCTGCACCACATCGTGATGGACGCGGCCTCGGCCGCCGTCCTCGCCCGCGACGTGTCCGCCCTCTACCGCGCGCACCTGCCGGGCGCACCGGCCGCTGACCTCCCCGCCCTCACCCGTACCTACGCGGATCACGCCCGCGGGCAGCTCGACGCGCTCGGGGGCCCGGAGGCGGCCGAGGACCTGGCGTACTGGAAGAAGGCGCTCGACGGCGATCTGCCCGTCCTGGCCCTGCCGACCGACCGGCCGAGGCCCGCCGTGATGACGTCCAACGGCCGCGCCCTGTTCCGCACGCTGGACCACGAACTGTCCGCGCGGCTGAGGGAGTTCAGCCGTACGCGGCGCAGCACCCTCTTCATGACCCTGCTCGCCGGCTACGCGGCCGCGCTGCACCGCGTCACCGGCCAGGACGACCTCGTCATCGGCACCCCGATGTCCGACCGCACGCCCGAGTACGAGGACGTGGTCGGCTTCTTCGTCAACACCCTGGCGCTCCGCCTCGATCTCTCCGGGGCCCCGGACTTCGGCACGCTCCTGGACCGGGTGCGCGGGGTGGCCCTGGACGCGTACGACCACGCCGACGTGCCCTTCGAGGCGGTCGTACGGGAACTGGCGCCGCCGCGCGCCCTCGACCGGACGCCCGTCTTCCAGACGCTCGCCGAGTTCGAGACCGGCGACCCCTTCCGCTTCGACCTGCCGGGGGTGCGGGCGACGCCGCTCGACTCGGGGCCCGACAAGGCGCTGACCGACCTCAGCGTCTACTTCACCGACCTGCCCGACGGCATCCGCTGCCACCTGGAGTACCACACCGACCTCTTCGACGAGGCGACGGTCGACGCGCTCTTCGGGGTGTTCCGGGACGTTCTCGCCGAGGCGGTGGGGATGGGGGCCGGGGAGGCCGGTGTCGCGGACGTGGTGCCGCAGGAGTGGCGGCACGGGCCCGTCCGGCAGCGGACGAGCAGCACCGTCGACTCCCTGACGTCGCGGTGGGCCCAGGTGGCCCCCGGCCGCACCGCGGTGCTCAGCGGCGAGGACACCCTCACCTACGGTGAACTGGAGGAGCGCGCCGAGCGGCTCGCGGCGGTGCTGCGGACCGTGGCGGGCGGCGAGGCGCCGGTGGCCCTGTGGCTGCCGCGCGGCGCCGACCTGATCGTCGCGATGCTCGCGTCCCTCAAGTCCGGTCGCGGCTACGTGCCGTTGGACCCGGGGCAGGGCGGGGCGCGGGCCGAGGCCGTCCTCGCGGAGAGCGGTGCGCGGATCCTGGTGACGCACGGCGGCGCGGACGCGCAGGCACGGCAGCCGAAGGTGCCGGCCGGGACGACGGTGATCGATGTCGCCGCCACGGCCGACACCGTTGCGCCCCTCTCCGCCGACGGCCCGGCGACGGCACGGGCCGCCGCCGAGTCCCTCTGCTTCGCCATCTACACGTCCGGCAGCACCGGCACCCCCAAGGGCGTCGCCGTCCCGCACCGGGCCGTCGTCGATCTGTGCCAGTGGCACCACGAGCGCTTCGGGTTCACCGCGGACGACCGCAGTGCCGCGGTCTGCAGCCAGGGCTTCGACGCCGCGGCGCTGGAGATCTGGCCCGCGCTGACCGCGGGCGCCACGGTCGTCGTGGCCGACGAGGCGGTCCGCAGGGATCCGGCCGCGCTGGCACGCTGGTACGCGGACCGGCGCATCAGCTTCTCGATCCTGCCGACGGCCCTCGGTGAGGCGGTCCTCGCGCTCCCCGAGTCCCAACAGCCGCCGCTGCGGCACTTGTTGCTCGGCGGCGACGTGCTGCGCACCCGGCCGCGCCCCGGCGCGCCGTACGAGACGGTGAACGTGTACGGACCGACCGAGGTGACGGTGCTGTGCACGGCCGCGACGGTCGAGCCGCGCCGTACGGAGCCGCGTTCCTCGGACGGCCCCGACCTGCCGATCCCGATCGGCCGGCCCGTGCACAACGTCACGCTCCGGGTGCTGGCCGCGGACGGCCGGGAGGTGCCCGCCGGAGAGGTGGGGGAGCTGTACGTCGGCGGTCCCGGAGTGGCCACCGGCTATCTGGGCCGCCCCGACCTGACGGCGGAGCGCTTCGTCCTCGATCCGCGGGGCGCCGAGGGGCGGATGTACCGCACCGGCGACCTGGTGTGCTGGAATGGTGAGGGCGCGCTGGAGTTCCGGGGCAGGACGGACGACCAGGTGAAGATACGCGGCTACCGCGTCGAGCCCGAAGAGGTGTCCCGCGCGCTCAACGGCCTGGCCGGAGTCCGCGAGGCGGTGGTCCTGGCCCGGCGCGACCACCGCGGCGACGCCCGCCTCGCGGCCTACGTCGTGCGGGAGGACCGCGGACACGGCCCCGACGCGTCGGCGCAGGAGTTCGGCGACCGGCTGACGACCGAGCTCGCCGAGCGTCTGCCCGACCACCTGGTGCCCCGCGCCTGGGCTGTCCTGCCCGGGCTGCCCCTGTCCGGCAACGGCAAGCTGGACCGGGCCGCGCTGCCCGAGCCCGGCCTCGTGACGAGTCCCACCGGCCCGGCGAAGCCGCCCCGGACCTCGCCGCCCGGCCCGCCCTCGACTCCGACTCCGCCCCCGATGTCCGTGGAGGCACGGCTGAAGCGGCTCTGGGCCGGGGAGTTCGACCTCGACGCGTCAGCGATCGCGTCGGATGCCTCCTTCTTCGAGCTGGGCGGCCACTCCATCACGGCGATCCGGCTGGCCAACGGCGTGCGGGAGGAGTTCGGCACGGAGTATCCCGTCGCGCGCTTCTACGAGGAGCCCACGCTCCGGGCGATGGCGGCGTACCTGTCGGCAGCCGGTGATCCGCGGGCAGCCGGTGATCCGCAGGGAGGCGGCGATCCGGTCGGAGGTGGCGATGCGCCGGAAGCCGGTGACGCGGCCGTGGACGTACCTGCCCGCGCCCCCGTCACCGCCCAGCAGGCCGCCTTCATCACCCGCCACCGCACGCACCCCCGTCCGCAGATCTACAACGTGGCGATGCGGCTCACCCTGACGGGAGCGCTGGACGTACCGGCCCTGCGCACCGCGCTCACTGAACTCGTCGCCCGGCACGAGGCGTTGCGGACACGCTTCGTGGAGGTCGGCGGGGACGGCGAGGGCGGCGGCGAGTGGTGGCAGGAGGCGCTGCGGCCCCGGCCGGTGGACGTGCCGGAGGAGGACCTGTTCGCGCGGCACGGCTCCGCGGCCGCCGCGGCCGAGGAGGCGGAGCGCCTGGCGGGGGACACGGCAGGCGTCCCCTTCGACATCCGGGCCGAACTCGCCCCGGTTCTGCGGCTGTTGCGCGTGGACCGCGACCGGTGGGTGCTGCTCTTCGTCCTGCACCACGCGGCCTGCGACGGCTGGTCGGTCAGCCTCCTGCTGCGCGAACTGGCGGCTCTCTACAAGACGGCGGCCACCGGCGTCCCGCACGGGCTCTTGGACGCCGGGAGCATCCCGCAGCCGGGCGAGTACGCGCGCTGGCAGCGCGAGCAGAGCCGCACCCAGGACAGGGGCCGTCTGGTCGACCACTGGGCGCGGCAGCTGGAGGGCGCCCGCTTCGGCATGCCGCTGCCGCTGGACCGGCCCCGCCCCGCGGAGCTGAGCGGGGCGGGTGACGTGGTCCTGTTCACGGTGGACCGGGCCGCGCGGGCCGATGTGGAGGCGCTGGCCCGACGGCACCGGACGACCCCCTTCGTGGTGACGGCGGCCGCGCTGGCCCGTCTGGTCGCGGAGGTGGGGGAGGGGCCGGACGTCGTGCTCGGCATCTCCTACGCCAACCGCGAGCGGCGGGAGTTCGAGGCGCTCGCGGCCTGCACGGTGTCGTCCTTCACGCTGCGGATCCGGGGCGGCGACGCCGCGTCGTTCGGGGCGCTGGTGGACCAGGTGGCGCGCAGCTCGGTCGGTGCCATCGACCATGCCGCGCCGATCCGCGCGGTGGCGGCGGACGTGAGCGCCGTGCTGGGCACCGAGGTGCCGGACCGGC
>NZ_LIPN01000436.1 GCF_001418325.1 Streptomyces atriruber
CCGCGCACCAGCAGCAACTGCCGCCCCCCGGCGGCCGCCGCAGGCACCGCCCCGAGGAACCGTCCCGCGGCCGCCGCCGCGCGGCCCCGCGCCCCGCGTCCAAGGGCAGGCGGCCGGGGACCGTCCGCACCCCCACCGTCCTGCAGATGGAGGCCGTCGAGTGCGGCGCCGCCGCCCTCGCCATGGTGCTCGCCCACCACGGACGGCACGTCCCCCTGGAGGAGCTGCGCATCGCGTGCGGCGTCTCCCGCGACGGCTCACGGGCCAGCAACGTCCTCAAGGCGGCCCGCAGTTACGGCCTGACGGCCAAGGGCATGCAGATGGAACCGGCCGCGCTCGCCGAGGTGAAGGCGCCCGCGATCCTCTTCTGGGAGTTCAACCACTACGTCGTGTACGACGGCACGGGACGACGCCTCGGCCGCCGCGGCGTATACATCAACGACCCCGACAAGGGCCGCCGCTTCGTGCCGACGGAGGACTTCGACACCAGCTTCACCGGTGTCGTCCTGGTCCTCGAACCGGGCCCGGACTTCCGTCCCGGAGGCCGCAGGCCCGGCGTCATGAAGGCCCTGCCCGCGCGGCTGCGCGGCACCACGGGCACGATGCTCGCCGCGCTCCTCGCCAGTCTGCTGCTCGTCGCGGTCGGCGCGGCGCTGCCCGCGCTCAGCCGGACGTACATCGACCTGTTCCTGATCGGCCATCAGACCTCGCTGCTCGGCGCGCTGTTCGCGTCGATGGGCGCGATGGTGGCGCTCACCGTGGTGCTGACCTGGCTGCAACAGGCGAACCTGCTGCGCGGCCGCATCATCTCCTCCACCCTCGGCAGCGCCCGCTTCCTGCGTCATCTGCTGCGCCTGCCCGTCACGTTCTACGCCCAGCGCTCCCCCGCCGACCTCGTGCAGCGCCTCGCGTCCAACGACGCGGTCGCCGAGACCCTGGCCCGCGACCTCACGGCGGCCGGGGTCGACGGCATCGTCGTCCTCCTCTACGCGGCGCTCCTTTGGACGTACGATCCCCAGCTCACCCTCGTCGGTGTCGGCATCGCCCTGCTGAACATCGTGGCGATGCGCGTCGTCATCCGGCTGCGCGCCACCGGCACCCAGAAGCTGCGCGCCGACAGCGCCAAGCTCACCAACACCTCCTACACCGGCCTGCAGTTGATCGAGACGATGAAGGCCACCGGCGGCGAGAACGGCTACTTCCGCCGCTGGGCGGGCCAGCACGCCACCACGCTGGAGGAGCAGCAGCGCCTGGGGGTGCCGAGCGCCTGGCTCGGTGTCGTCGCGCCGACGCTGGCGACCCTGAACAGCGCGCTGATCCTGTGGATCGGCGGCCTGCGCGCGGTCGAGGGGCATCTGTCGATCGGGCTGCTCGTCGCCTTCCAGGCCCTCGTCACCCGGTTCACCGCGCCGATCACCCGCCTCAACGGCGTCGCGGGGCGCATCCAGGACTTCGCCGCCGACGTCGCCCGCCTCAAGGACGTCGAGAACTTCCCCGTCGACACGCTCTACTCACGCCCCGAACCCGCCGCCAGCACCCGCCGCCTCAAGGGTCACGTCACCCTCGACGACATCACCTTCGGCTACAGCCCCCTCGACAAGCCGCTCCTGACCGGCTTCTCACTGTCGGTCGGGCCGGGGCAGCAGGTGGCGCTCGTCGGCGGCTCCGGCAGCGGCAAGTCGACGGTCTCCCGGCTGATATCGGGGCTGTACAGCCCCTGGGAGGGCACGATCCGCATCGACGGACAGCGCCTGGAGGACATCCCGCGCGGCGCGCTCTGCGCCTCCGTCTCCTTCGTGGACCAGGACGTCTTCCTCTTCGAGGGCACGGTCCGCGACAACGTCGCCCTGTGGGACCCCTCCATCCCCGACGACGCCGTGGTGGCCGCACTGCGGGACGCCTGTCTGTACGAGGTGGTGGCCCGCAGGCCCGGTGGCATCCACGGCCGCGTGGAGCAGGACGGGCGCAACTTCTCCGGCGGGCAGCGCCAGCGCCTGGAGATCGCAAGGGCCCTGGTCCGCCGCCCGAGCATCCTCGTGCTGGACGAGGTGACCAGCGCCCTGGACGCCGAGACCGAACAGGTCATCATCGACAACCTGCGCCGCCGCGGCTGTGCCTGCGTCGTCATCGCCCACCGCCTGAGCACCGTGCGCGACAGCGACGAGATCGTCGTGCTCGACCACGGCCAGGTCGTGGAACGCGGCCGCCACGAACACCTCGTCGCCGCCGACGGCCCCTACGCCGATCTGGTCAAGGAGCACTGAGGTGACCTCCGTACCGGAACAGCACGGATATCCGCACGACACGGCCGACCCGGTCGCCGTCGCCTTCAACGCGCTCGGCGCACCCGTCGACTGCGCGGGACTGCGCAGCGTGCACCTGGAGGGGCCGCAGGTGCTGTGGCTCGTCGTGGCCGGCGCCCTCGACCTGTTCGCCGTCGACGCCGTGCAGCAGGGCCACTGGCACTACCTGGGCCGCCTCGAACCGGGCACGCTGCTCCTCGGTCCGGTCGAGGGCCCCCAGCACACCCTCGTCGGCCGCCCCCTCCAGGGCTGCGAGCTGCGCCGGATCCCGCTGCGCGAGCTGTACCGCCCGGACTACGGCGACAGCTGGTCCTACGAGCAGCAGTACCCGAGTCAGTACGACACCCAGGACGCGGCCCTGAGCCTGCTGGAGCACGCCTTCGCGCTCGGCATCGGACGCGGCCACCGGGTCCTGTTCGAGGCGCCGCTCGACGGGCGCACCATGGGCGACGAGGTGGTGGGAGACGACGACATCCTCTGGATGCCGGTCGCGCCGGGCAGCGTGCAGTACGGCGCCGCCTACAGCGCCGAGGCGGCGGGCGATCTGCTCGTCGACGCGGCGATGTGGCAGCGGATGGTCAACCAGCAGTACCGGCTGCTGGCCACGCTCGACCGGTGGATCGAGCGCCTGGAGCGGGCCCACGAGGACCGTACGGCGGCCGGTATCAAGGCGGGCGAGAGCGTCCGTGAGCAGGCCGACCGGACGCTGATCGCCTCCATCGGCCGCTCGGGGCGGCGCGGTGCGCGCCGCACGGAGTCCGGCGGCGGTGCCGACGCGACGTACGCCGCCTGTCGGCTGGTCGCGGGGGCGGCGGGCATCACGCTGTCCGGCGCCGCGCAGGGCGGTGCGGTGAGCGACCGGATCGATCCCGTGGAGCAGGTCGCGGTGGCCTCACGGATCCGCACCCGTGCCGTCCGTCTCGACGGGCGGTGGTGGCGTGAGAACGCGGGCCCGCTCGTGGGGCACCGTGCGGCGAGCGGCGCGCCGGTCGCGCTGCTGTGGCGGCGCGGCGGCTACGAGTCGGTGCACCCGACGTCGGGGCGGCGCACCCGCGTCGACGCGGCCAACGCCGACGAGTTCGAACCGCAGGGCGTGATGTTCTACCGGCCGCTGCCCGAGCGGCCGTTGACGCCGTGGCGGCTGTTCCGCTTCGGCCTGCGGGGCACCGGCGGCGACGTGCGCAACCTCGTGCTCGCCGGTCTGGTGACCGTGGTGATCGGCGCGCTGGTGCCGATCGCCACGGGGCAGGTGCTCGGGGTGTTCGTGCCGAACGCCGAGAAGAGCCTCATCGTCCAGGTCTCCCTGGCCGTCATGATCACCAGCATCGTCTCGGCGGCGTTCATGCTGCTCCAGAACCTCACCGTGCTGCGGATGGAGGGACGTATGGAGAGCACGCTGCAACCGGCGGTCTGGGACCGGCTGTTGCGGCTGCCCACGCGCTTCTTCGCGTCGCGCTCCACCGGTGAGCTGGCGAGCGCGGCCATGGGCGTCAGCGCCATCCGCCGGATCCTGTCGGGGATCGGCCCCGTCGCCCTGCAGGCCGGCTCGGTCGGCGCGATGAACCTGGTCCTGCTGCTGTTCTACAGCGTCCCCCTCGCCCTGGCCGCGCTGGCGATGCTGGCCGTCATCGCCGCCGTTTTCCTCACCCTCGGGCTGTGGGAACTGCGCTGGCAGCGACGCCTGGTGGAGCTCGGCAACAAGCTCAACAACCAGGCGTTCCAGACGCTGCGCGGCCTGCCCAAGCTGCGCGTGGCGGGCGCGGAGAGCTTCGCGTACGCGGCCTGGGCGGGCGAGTTCGCGCGCAGCCGGGAGCTGCAGCAGCGGGCAGGCCGCATCAAGAACGTCACGACGGTCCTGAACGCCGTCTATCTGCCGCTCTGCACGCTCGTCATGTTCGTGCTGCTCGCGGGCCCGGCGCGGGGCAGCCTGACCGCGGGCGAGTTCCTCACCTTCAGCACTGCCGTGACGATGCTCCTGACGTCCGTCACCCAGCTCACCGGCGCGCTGATCTCCGCCGCCTCGGTGCTCCCGATGTTCGAGCAGATCAAGCCGGTGCTGGACGAGGCTCCGGAGGTGCGCTCCGGCAGTACGCAGCCGGGCGAGCTCCAGGGCGGGATCGAGGCGCGCGACCTGTCCTTCCGCTACACCGACGACGGCCCGCTGGTCCTGGACGACGTGTCGCTGGCGATCCGGCCGGGCGAGTTCGTGGCCGTCGTCGGCCCCAGCGGCTGTGGCAAGTCGACGCTGCTGCGGCTGCTGATCGGCTTCGACGAGCCGGTCTCGGGCAGCGTGCTGTACGACGGCCAGGACCTGTCGGCCCTGGACCAGTCGGCGGTGCGCCGCCAGTGCGGCGTGGTCCTGCAGAACGCCCAGCCGCTCACCGGGTCGATCCTCGACTGCATCTGCGGCGCCGAGTCGTTCACGCAGGAGGAGGCGTGGGAGGCCGCCGCGATGGCGGGTCTCGCCGAGGACATCAAGCGCATGCCGATGGGCCTGCACACGATGCTCTCCGGCGGCGGAGCGGTCTCCGGCGGCCAGCGCCAGCGCCTGATGATCGCCCAGGCCCTGATCCGCCGCCCCCGCGTCCTCTTCTTCGACGAGGCGACGAGCGCCCTGGACAACGAGACGCAGCGCACGGTCATCGACAGCACCCGTGCCCTCAACGCCACCCGCGTCGTGATAGCCCACCGCCTCTCCACCGTCATGGACGCCGACCGCGTCGTCGTCATGGCGCAGGGCCGCATCGTGCAGCAGGGCCCGCCCGCACAGCTGTTGGCCGATACGGGCGGGCGGTTGCACGAACTGGTGCGGCGGCAGATGCGGTGAGGTCCCTGCGGGCCGCTACGCCGGGCGGGCCCCGGCCGCGGCGCCGGCGGCGTGCGGGAGGGCGTCGAGGATCCTGTTGACCGCGCGGTCGTCGTGGGCGGCCGTGACGAACCACGCCTCGTACACGCTCGGCGGCAGGGCGACCCCGCGGTCGAGCATCGCGTGGAAGAAGGGCGCGAACCGGAAGGTCTCCTGCGCCTGTACGTCTTCGTAGTCGCGGGCCGGTTCCGGGGCGAACAGGACGGAGAACAGGTTGCCTGCGGACTGGACGGTGTGGGCGACACCGGCTGCCGCGAGGGCTTCGGACACCGCCGCCCGCAGCGTGCCGCTCACCCGGTCGAGCCGGGCATAGGTCTCCTGGTCGGCGAGCCGGAGCGTGGCGAGCCCGGCCGCGACGGCCAGGGGGTTACCGGACAGGGTGCCTGCCTGGTAGACGGGCCCGTTCGGAGCGAGGTGCGCCAGGACGTCGCTTCGGCCGCCGACCGCGGCCACGGGCATGCCGCCGCCGATCACCTTGCCGAAGGTGACCAGGTCCACGTCGTAGGGCGGCTCGGCGGCGCTCGTCCTCTGCAGGCCCCAGTAGCCGTCGGGGGCGACCCTGAACCCGGTGAGGACTTCGTCGAGGATCAGCAGGGCGCCGTGCTCGTGGGCGATCGAGGCGAGCGCGGCGTTGAAGCCGGGATCGGGCGCGACGACGCCCATGTTCGCGGCCGCCGCCTCGACGATGACGGCCGCGATGCGCCCCGGGTGGGCGGCGAATGCGGCGCGCACCGCTTCGGGGTCGTTGTAGGGCAGGACCAGGGTCTGCTCGGCGATCGGCTCGGGGACACCGGCCGATGCGGGCAGGCCGAAGGTGGCGACGCCGGAGCCCGCGGCGGCGAGGAGTCCGTCGGAGTGTCCGTGGTAGTGACCGGCGAACTTGACCAGGAGCGGCCTGCCGGTGAAGCCGCGCGCCAGGCGGATCGCGGTCATGGTCGCCTCGGTGCCGGTGGAGACGAGCCTCAGTTCGTCGATGAGGCCGCCGGTCGCACGGGGGCCGCCGAGCCGTCGGACGACGAGCTCGGCGAGTTCGGTCTCGGCCGGGGTGGTGGCGCCGAAGGAGAGGCCCAGGGCCGCGGCGTCCTGCACCGCGGTGACGACCTCCGGGTGGGCGTGACCGAGGATCGCGGGACCCCAGGAGGCGACGAGGTCGACGTACTCGCGGCCCTCGACGTCCGTGACGTACGGGCCGGAGGCGGAGACGAGGAAGCGGGGCGCGCCGCCGACCGAGCCGAACGCCCGCACGGGTGAGTTGACGCCGCCGGAGATGACCTTCCGCGCCCGGGCGAACTCGGATTCGTTGCTCGTCCTGCCGGTCGGCGCAGGCGAGGCGGTGGAACTGGTTGGAACAGCCATGCAGTCAGTCTAGGGCGGTGACCGAACCGGTCCCGTGCAGCGGCGCGCCGCCAAGTCCCCTTCTCCTGCTGCCAGTTAGGGCCCGTTCGGGCCGAGTGCCGGTGGAGTGCGAAGGGAGCGTGAGTGGAGTGCGGGTGGAGCACAGGCAGAACCCCAATAGCCCCATCCGTCACTTTCGGACAAGTTGCCGAACCCGGTCCCCTGCCTGGTGGGCCCGCGTCCGACTCACCGGCGACGCCGGTGAGCGGCTTGCCCGGGGCGCCGCACGACGGCTCCCCGAAGGCCCGTGGTGACTTGAACCGCCGGGTCCCGTGGACACTACAACGACCTCTCATTACGGTCGGCTGAATGCTGACAGCGAGGCTTCACGGGATCGCGGATCTGCGCGTCGGGGACGAGCCTGAGCCGGCGGCCGGCCCAGGTGAGGTCCTGGTGCGGGTGACCGCGATCGGGATCTGCGGATCGGACCTGCACTGGTACGAGGACGGCGCGATCGGCGACGCGAAGCTGAGCCGACCACTGGTGCCGGGGCACGAGGGCGCTGGGGAAATCCTGACCGGGCCGCGGCGCGGGGAGCGGGTCGCGATCGACCCGGCGTTCCCGTGCGAGGCGTGCCGGGCGTGCCGGGCAGGCCGTCAGAACCTCTGCTACAACATCGTGTTCTCCGGCCACGGGGTGACGGACGGCATGCTGCGCGAGGTCATGCCGTGGCCGTCGCACCGGCTGCACCCGCTGCCCGACACGGTGTCCGACGTGGGCGGCGCGATGCTGGAACCGCTGGGCGTCGCGCTGTGGGCGATGGACCTCGGCCAGGTGCCGTTCGGCGGCACGGCGGCGGTCGTGGGCTGCGGCCCGCTCGGCCTGCTGCTGATCCAGCTGCTGCGGGCCGCGGGGGTGTCCCGGCTGATCGCGGTCGAACCGCTGGCGCACCGGCGTGAGGCCGCGGCCAAGTGGGGCGCGGACGAAGTCCTGGACCCGACGCCCGCCACGGCATCGGCGGCATCGGCGGCATCGGCGGCATCGGCGGCATCGGCCGACCTTCCCGCGCACGACTTCTCCGCGTACGGCGTCGACGTCGCGTTCGAGATGGCCGGGAACGACGACGCGGTCCACATCGCCATGGAGTCCGTGCGTCCGGGCGGACGCGTGGTGCTCGGCGGCATACCGGGCTCGGACACGACGACGTTCCGTGCCTCGCTCGCGCGCGGCAAGGAGCTGACCATCGCCATGGTGCGCCGGATGGGCGAGGTCTACCCGCGCGTCATCGATCTGGCCGCGCGCGGTGTCGTGGCGCTCGACCCCCTGGTGTCGTCCCGGGTCCCCCTGGCCGACGCCTCTGCGGCATTCGCCGATGCGCAGCGCCGCACCGGCCACAAGGTCGTCATCACACCTTCTGCGTAGGATTGTTGCACGCCCAATCACGTTGAATGGCGCTGAATGGCACTGAATTGCGGCACAGCGCACGGCAATTCCGCGCCGCATTACCCGGTGAGCGAAAAGGCCTTCTCGGCGGCGGAGCAATGGGAGCCTCGGACGACGATCTCTTTCCGCAAGTCCGCAAGGGGGCCGGGCCGGTGAGCGCGCGGCGCGGTATCGAGGCAGCCGGAAGCGCCTCGATCCGCGACGCTGCTACTCTCACCGCTTCCGCCCCCTGAGAGTCCCACGGCGCCCGTGCCGCCGCCGAGTTCGGAGTTCCTGCAGTGCTTTTCGACGTCACCCGCAGCGAGCTCACCCGCGTCTTCGGCGAGGACCGGCTCTCGACCCTGCCCGCCACGGCCTTCCCGCCCTCCGCCGCGGACACCGAGGGCGCCCGCCTCCTGCGGACCGTCGGCGTCCCCACCGAGGCTTTCCACCTGCGCGAACCCGATGAAGGCTCGGGCCTGCTGCCGCTCGTCCAGGACGTCGTCGACACCGAGGACTTCGAGGACGCCCCGGCGGGCGCAGGCCAGTGGCCCGTCATCGGCTGGCTGCTCAACGCCCACCTCGCCCTCGACCCCGGTTCCGGCAAGGTGCTCGCGTTCGACGCCGACGCGGAGAACGTGCAGGAGCTCCACACCGACGTCTCCTCCCTCATCCAGGTCGCCCTCCGGTTCCGGCGCCTGCTCGAAGAGTTCACCTTCAGCGGCAGCGACGCCGACAGCGGCGGCAGCGACGAGGAAGCCGACTTCGAGCGTCTCGAGCGCGAGGTCGAGCTCATCCGCCAGGAGACGAGCCGCATCGACCCCCTGCCTTTCCAGGACGACTTCGGGGATGGCGAGACCGTGTGGTCGGTGATCAGCGAAGAGATCGCCATGGGCCGGCACTTCGAGGGCGGCAGCCCGGGAGCCCGCTCGCTCTACGGGTGATCCCCGGCCGCTGTCGCCCACGCCGACCAGCCCGGCTCCCCACCGGGCCCTGATTTCGTGCCGCCCCAGGCAAGTCGCCGCCCCATTGACCAGAATTTCCAAAGGCTTTAGGAAAGCTTGAAGGCCTAGGGCCGACGACCTAGTCCCACCGGGTCCATTCAGGCCACACCTATCTGTCGCCAACTGGCCGGTTCCGGCCCCGTGATGACGCCTCTCTAAAGCGACGCCAATCCCGCCCAAGAGCCGGGTTGACCCTCTACAGCGCGCGTGCCTAGCCTAAAAATGGCCACGCCACGTATGGCTACACCACATACATAGTCGACAACCCTTTCGAGGGTTGACTCCGGTTGGGGGTGACGATGTCCGATTTAGCGACGCGCGGTATTGCGAAGGAACCGATCGCGATCATCGGGATGGCATGCAGGTATCCCGGTGGCATTACGACCCCCGACGAACTCTGGGAATTCCTCACGGCCGACTCCGAGGCGATTTCCGATTTCCCCGCAGACCGGGGATGGGACGTCGAACGCCTCCGCTCGGATCCCGCTCGGGCCGGTGCCAGCTCGGTGGACCGCGGCGGATTCCTGGACGCCGCGGAGTTCGACGCCTCGTTCTTCAGCATCTCGCCGCGCGAGGCGGTCGCCATGCACCCCGAGCAGCGCATCCTGCTCGAAGTGGCGTGGGAGGCGTGTGAACGCGCCATGCTGGACCCCCTGTCGGTGAGCGGGACGAACATGGGCGTGTTCGCGGCGCGGCTCTCGACCGAGTACGGGCCGCCGATGCATCTGGCGCCGGAGGCGTCGTCCGGGCTGATGCTCACCGGGAACATCCCCAGTGCGATCAGCGGCCGCATCGCCTACACGCTGGGCGTCGTCGGACCCGCCATCACGATCGACACCGCCTCGTCCGGTTCGCTGGTCGCCATCCACCTCGCGGTGCAGGCGCTCAGGGCCGGGGAGTGCGACCACGCGCTGGCGGGCGGCGTCTCGGTCATGCCCACGCCGGGGTTCTTCACCGAGTTCACCAAGCAGCAGGGGCTCGCGCCGGACGGGCGGCCCAAGCCCTTCTCCACCGACGCGGACGGCACCGTCTGGTCAGAGGGGGCGGGCATGGTCATGCTCACCCGGCTGTCGGACGCCCGCGCGAACGGCCACCGCGTCCTGGCGGTGATCCGCGGCTCCGCGGTCAACTCCGACGGCGCGACCGAAGGCCTGGTCGTGCCCAGCGCCCCGGCTCAGGAACGGCTGATCGTCCGGTCGCTCGCCAACGCCGGTCTGGCACCCACCGACGTGGACGCCGTGGAGGCGCACGGGTCGGGGACCAGGGCCGGTGACCGGGCGGAGGCGGGCGCCCTCATCGCGACGTACGGCGTCGACCGCCCTGCGGAGCGGCCGTTGCTGGTGGGGAGTGCGAAGTCGAACATCGGCCACTCCCAGGCCGCGGCAGGTGTCGCCGGAGTGATCAAAACCGTGCAGGCGTTGCGGCACGGCGTACTTCCCGGGCTGGTGCACTTCTCCTCGCCCACACAGCAGGTGGACTGGGAGGGCGGCGGAGTGCTGCCGCTGGCCAAGACCGTGGAGTGGCCGCGCCAGGACCGGCCGCGGCGCTGCGGGGTCTCCTCCTTCGGCGTGGCAGGCACCAACGCGCACATGATCCTCGAAGAGGCGCCGCGGGAGGCGGAGGCTGCGCCCGCGGAGACCGCGCCCACGGCAGGGACGGCGGAGACGACGCGGCCGACGCTGTTGCCCTGGGTGGTCTCGGCACGCAGCGAGGAGGGACTGCGCGCGCAAGCGGCACGGCTGCTGGAGGTGGCGGATACCGAACGCCCCGAAGACGTCGGCCTCTCCCTCGCGGTGACCCGCGCACGCTTCGACCACCGGGCAGTGGTGCTCGGTTCAGGACGCGAGCAGTTGCTTTCCGGACTCGCGTCGTTGTCTCGCGGAGAGCCGTCCGCGCATGTGGTGCGGGGAACGGCGGCCTCGGACGTGCGGCCCGTCTTCGTCTTCCCGGGGCAGGGCGGCCAGTGGCCCGGCATGGCGACGGCCCTCGCGAAGTCCTCCCCCGTGTTCGCGAAGTACCTCGCCACATGCGGTGAGGCGTTGGGGCGTTACGTTCCCTGGTCCCTCTCCGACGTACTCGAAGGGGCCGAGGGAGCGCCGGGGCTGGAGCGGGTCGACGTCGTGCAGCCGGTGCTGTGGGCCGTGATGGTCTCGCTCGCCCAGGTGTGGCGGGAGCACGGCGTCGAACCGGCCGCCGTCGTCGGCCACTCGCAGGGCGAGATCGCCGCCGCGTGCGTGGCCGGTGCGCTGTCCCTGGACGACGGGGCGCGCGTGGTGGCGCGGCGCAGCCAGCTGGTGGTGCCGCTGTCCGGCAGCGGGGCGATGCTCTCGCTGGGTCTTGGCGCCGACGAGGCCCGGAAGCGGACGGCCCGGTGGGGCACGCGCCTGTCGGTCGCCGCGGTCAACGGCCCGGGATCCGTGGCCGTGAGCGGTCACCCCGAAGCGGTCGCGGAACTGCAGGCCGAGTGCGAGGCCGACGGCATCCGGGCCCGCACCATCAACGCCGATTACGCGTCGCACAGCAACCACGTCGACCCGATCAAGGACGAACTGCTGGCCGCGCTGGCCGACGTACGACCGCAGGCCGGATCGGTACCGATGATCTCGACGGTGACCGGCGAACCGATCGACCACAAGGAGCTCGACACGGACTACTGGTGGCGCAACCTGCGCCGGACCGTGGAGTTCGAGGCAGCCTCGCGCCACCTGCTGACGGCCGGTCACGAGCTCTTCGTCGAGATCAGCCCGCACCCCGTCATGGCCTTCGGGCTGGAGAGCACCATCGAGGCCACCGGCGCGAACGCCACGGTCATCGGCACCCTGCGCC
>NZ_LIPN01000437.1 GCF_001418325.1 Streptomyces atriruber
CGTGACGGTCAGCCACCCCATGAATCCGATGCCCCGCCGCCTGCTCCTCCTGGGCGCCCCCTCCGCCGCCCTGGCGGCCCTCGCGCTCACCGGGTGCGCCAGTACGGACGGCCTCGGCCACGGCGAATCCGCGCCGTCCGTCTCCGTGCAGCCGCAGCCCGAGGCCGTCTGGCCCGCCTGGGCCGGGAAGACCTCGCGGGCGCCCGGCGCCGAGGCCGCCACGCGCCAGCCGCCCCCGCAGCCGCTGAAGGGCCTGGAGGCCGGTTCGGGCGGGCTCGCCTCGATGGACGTCCGCGCGGTCCTGCGGGCCGACCCCCGCACGAAGCCGCTCGCCGACCGCGGAATGATCGACCGGCCGGGACAGGCCGGGATACGGCCGCCGATGTTCCTGGACCTCACCGGCGACAAGAAGCCGGACATGCTCGTGGCCGCCGACACGGAGAGCGGGCGTTCGGTCGTCGCCGTCTACACCGAGCGCGGCGGCAAGATCTACCCGATCCTCTTCACCTCCGGCAGGAGCATGAGCGTGGAGACGATCGGCCCCGACCTGCTGGTGCGCACCCCGTGCTCGGAGGGCGGCGAACAGGCCGTGCGCTTCCACTGGGACGGCGCGCGGATGTCCACGGTCAGCGACATCAAGAACTACAAGAGGTCGCCCCGGCCCTCCGCGACGGCCGACCAGCGGCCCAGCCCCTCCGACTCCCCCTCCCCGTGGGGCCCTTGATGCCGCGCAGGCTCGCGGCCGGGGCCCGTGCCGCGTTCAACGGTCTAGGGCTGCGCTGGAAGATCGCCGCACTGCTCGCCGTCGGCTGCGCCGTCGTCGCCGTCGCCATCGGCCTGCTCGTCCACCATGCGCGGCTCGACCAGATCTCCTCCGGGGCCCGCTCCGGAGCGGTGGCGCAACTCGTCCGCGTGCGCCAGCTGTACGAGCTGACGGGCCAGGTCGACCAGGCGGACATGGACGGCGCCCTCGACGACCCCCGGCTCCCCGCGACGCTGCGGCGGGCGGCGCTGGCCGGGCAGCGCACCACCTACCTCGACATGACGTCGGACGCCCCGTGCGTCTGGGCGGCGCGGCCGGTCGGCGACCACCCGCGCCACGTCCTGTCCATCCGGGAGCCGCTGGACGAACAGGCCTCCGACATGGCCGAGTTCGACCGCCAGCTGCTCGTCTCGGGTGCCGTCGTCGTCGGCCTGGCCGCGCTCGGCGGCGCCGGTCTGTCCAGCAGGCTGAGCCGCGAACTGCGCACCGCGGCGGCCATCGCGCGCCGCATCAGCCAGGGCGACCTCGACGCCCGCATCGCCCATCCGCGCCCGCCCGGCGTGCGGCACGGCAAGGACGAGGTGGCCGAACTGGCCACGGCCGTCGACACGATGGCCGCGTCCCTGCAACAGCGCCTGGAGGCCGAGCAGCGCTTCACCGCGGACGTCGCCCACGAGCTGCGCACCCCGCTGACCGGCCTGCACACCGCGGCCGAGCTGCTGCCGCCGAGCCGCCCCACCGAGCTCGTGCGCGACCGCGTCCGCGCCCTGCGCACCCTGACGGAGGACCTGCTCGAAGTGGCGCGCCTCGACGCGGAGGTGGAGAAGCCGGACCTGGAGGTGCACCCGCTGGGGCGGCTCGTCGAGGCCATCGCGGAGCGGGCGGGCGGGTCGGCGGCCGGTTTCACGGCGGTGGGCGCGGACCGCGCGTACGAGACCTTCGTACGGACGGACGCGCGCCGCCTGGAGCGCATCTTCGCCAACCTCGTCGGCAACGCCCGCAAGCACGGCGGCGATCCGGTCGAGGTGCACGTCGACGGTCTCGAGGTCACGGTCCGCGACCACGGTCCCGGCTTCCCCGATCACCTCCTGGAGGACGGCCCGCGCCGCTTCCAGACCGGCGCGCGGGAACGCGGCCAGGGCACCGGTCTCGGCCTGACCATCGCGTGCGGCCAGGCCCAGGTGATCGGCGCCCACGTGGAGTTCTCCAACGCGGCGGACGGCGGGGCGGTGGCGGTGGTGCGCCTGCCGGAGGCGTGACCGTGCGCTTTCCCGAGGCCCGGCGCCGCGGGTCATTACGCTGACCGCATGACGCACCGCCTCGCACCGAAAGCCAAGGAAGCCACCATCGGCGAGCTCGCAGCGCGCAGCGGAGTCGCCCCCTCTGCCCTGCGGTTCTACGAGGCCGAAGGACTCATCAAGTCCCGTCGCACCCCGGGCAACCAGCGCCGCTACAGCCGGGACACCCTGCGCCGGGTCGCCTTCATCCGCACCTCGCAGCAGCTCGGCATGCCGCTCGCCACGATCCGCGAGGTGCTCGCCCTGCTCCCCGAGGACCGCACGCCGAACCGCGCGGACTGGGCGAGGATCTCCGCGTGCTGGCGCGAGGACCTCGACACCCGGATACGGACCCTCCAGCGGATGCGCGACAACCTCACCGACTGCATCGGCTGCGGCTGCCTCTCGCTGTCCCGGTGCTCGCTCTCCAACACCTGGGACGAGCTGGGCGCCCGCGGCCCTGGCCCGCGCCGCCTCGTCGAGGAGCAGATCCCGTGCGCCACCGGTTCCTGCGGGGCGGCGTCGGAGAGTACTTCGGGCAGCGGGGAAGCGACTCCGTCGGAGACCCAGGAGAATCAGGAGAATCGGGAGAACCACGAGGACGTGTCCGTATGACAACCACCGCACTGGCACAGCGCATTGAGGTCGACGGACGTCCCGCGACCGCCGAGAGCCTGCTGTGGCCCGCTCTCGTCCAGACGGGGCACTTCACCGCGATGCAGGTCAGGGGCGGCAAGGTGCGCGGCCTCGACCGCCATCTGGCCCGGCTCGACGCGGCCACCCGGGAGCTGTTCGGGCACGGCGTCGACGGGGAGCACGTGCGCGGCCTGGTCCGGCACATCCTGCGCGACGACATCACCGAGGCGTCCGTACGGGTCTATGTCCACGCCCCGGACGGAAAGCCGTCCCACCTGGTCACCGTCCGGCCGCCCACGGTGCTGCCCGCGACGATGGAGGGGCGCGCGCAGTCGCTGCGCTCGGTGGCGTACCAGCGGCCCTTCGCCCACATCAAGCACCTGGGCGGCTTCGGCCAGGCCCGCCACGCCGAGCTCGCGCGGGGCGCGGGGTTCGACGAGGTGCTGCTCACCGGTCCGGGCGGGGAGGTCAGCGAGGGCGCGGTCACGAACATCGCCTTCTTCGACGGCACGGACGTCGTGTGGCCGGACGCGCCGCACCTGTCCGGCATCACGATGCAGCTGGTCCGGTCGCGTCTGCCCGCGGCGGGGCTGCCCACCCGGCAGGCTCCGGTCACCCTCGCGGACCTCCCCTCGTACGCGGCGGCCTTCGTCACCAACGCGTGGGGAGTGCGTCCCGTGCGGCGGATCGACGACGTCGCGTACGGGATCGACGAGAAGCTGATGGCGGCGGTGGCCGGGGCGTACGAGGAAGTGCCGTGGGACGCCCTCTGACACTCCCCTCGCACCTCCGGCCCGGCCTCCCGGCACACCTCCCGTCCGGTCTCCCTGCACACCTCCCGTCCGGCCCCCCGTCGTGCCTCTCGGTCCGCCCCGCGCCCCGCCCGGCGGATCGGGTCACCCATTCACAGGCGCGCCGCGCACCCTTCGGGCACTTTCCGCCGACACGCCGGTGACCTGCTGGAACGTTCCTTCTCTCGTACCGGGAGGCGCCCGCACACGGCCTTTCTGATGAACCATCAGGAGGCGTGGGCCGCCGAGTGCCACTTACCTCGGTAGAGCGGGGTTCGACCGACGCAGCGGCACTTGGGGGTGCCGCGGGCCGTGCCCGTGCGATGGCCCTCGGAGGAACGACCACATGCACTACGCCCGTCTGCTGACCGGTACCGCTCTCGCCGTGGCGGCGGGCGCGCTGGCCGTGCCGGCCTCCGCCGCTCCCGGCCCGCCCGCCGGGGGCCTGGAGATCCGCCCGGCCACCGTCACCCCCGGCACCACCGTCACGGTGAACACCACCGCCTGCGGCTCGGGCGGGACCGCGACGGGAGACGCGAGCGCGGTCGGCGCGGGCACCTTCACGCTGGCGCCGAGCACGCACCCGGAGAGCAGCGAGACCGCGGCCGGACGGTTCGAGGTGCCGCCGTCCGCGCAGCCCGGCACGTACGAGATCGTCGCGAAGTGCTCCGGGTCCGGCGGCTCCGGGACGAAGAACAAGAAGGTGGCGGGCGATCTCATGGTCACGATCACCTCCACCGCGGCCGCCGGCGAGCGGCAGCAGCAGCTCCCGAAGGGACATGTGAAGACGGGGGTCGGCGGCGCACTCGGCCCCGACCCCGTGCAGACCGCGGCGGGAGTGGCGGCCCTGGCCGTCGCCGCCGCGGGCGGTACCTGGCTCCTGCATCGCCGGGCGAGAGGCGACAGGATCTGACGGACACCCTCCGCTGTCCACCGGTACCGCCGCCCCTGCCCCCTCCCGGCCCGTGTCCCCTCGCGGGCCAGGAGGGGGACGAGGGCCCTGTCCGCCCGACCCCGAGGAGGACGCCGTATGCGTCGTACGGGCAGGAAGAGCGGCAACGCCGTCATAGGCGTCGTCACCGCCGTGGCACTGTGCTCCGGGGCGTGGCTGCTCAGCAGCGGCGCCGAGTCGCACCCGCCGCCCCAGCCGTCCGCCGCGCAGGCCGCGCAGGACCCGTCGACCGCCCCCGGCACCGGCTCCGACCCCCGCGCCGACTCCGGCACCACGCCGCTCCCGCCGTCCCCGCCCGACCGCGTGCGGATCCCCGCGATCGGCGTCGACACGCCCCTGATGGGCCTCGGCCTGACCAGGCAGGGCAGCCTCGACGTGCCGCCGCCGGAGCGGAAGAACCTCGCGGGCTGGTACGAGGCGGGCACCACGCCCGGCGAGCGCGGCACCGCCATCGTGGCGGGCCATGTCGACAACAAGGAGGGGCCCGCCGTCTTCTACGAGCTGGGCGCGCTGGAGAAGGGCCGCACGATCGAGGTGGAGCGCAGGGACGGCAGCGTCGCCGTCTTCACCGTGCACGCGAACGAGGTGTACGACGCCAAGGACTTCCCCGACGAGAAGGTGTACGGCGCCGCGCCCCGGCCGGAGCTGCGGGTCATCACGTGCGGCGGCAAGTACTCGAAGCAGACGGGCTACCAGGGCAACGTGGTGGTCTTCGCCCACCTCACCGCGGTCCGCTGACGCCCCGGGCCGGCCGTCAGGCCAGCCACTGCTCGTACGCCATCTTCACCACGAGCCCGAAGACGGTGGTCAGGAGCACGACGCGGACGAAGCCGCTGCCCTTCTTCAGGGCCGTGCGCGCGCCGAACATGCCGCCCGCGAGGTTGAAGACGGCCATGAGACCGGCCAGCTGCCACAGGACCGCGCCCTGCCAGGTGAACATCGCGAGGGCGCCCGCGTTGGTGCAGCAGTTCACGATCTTCGCGGTCGCGGAAGCCGAGACGAGGTCGAGGTGGAGCACGGCGGTCAGGGCGAGCACGAGGAACGTGCCGGTGCCGGGCCCGATGAGCCCGTCGTAGAAGCCGATGCCGAGGCCCGCGAGGCCGATCGCGGCGAGGATCCGCTTCGGGGACGCGGGACCGGTGGCGGGCGCCGTGCCGAAGGCGGGCTTGAGGATCACGAAGGCGGCGACGGCGAGCAGCACCACCATGATCACGGGCTTCAGCACGTCGGTGCTCATGCCGGCGGCGAAGAACGCGCCGCCCATCGACCCGGCGAGCGCGGCGAGCCCGATCCGGACCGCCGTCGGCACGTCGACCGGCGTCTTCCTGACGTACGTCACCGCGGCGCCCGTCGTGCCGACGATCGCGACGGCCTTGTTGGTGCCGAGGGCGTGCGCGGCCGGGGTGCCGCCCGGCAGGCCGAGGAGCAGGGCGGGGAGCAGCAGCAGTCCGCCGCCGCCGACCACGGCGTCGATCCAGCCGGCCGCGAGGGCGGCGAGGCAGAGGACGACCACCGTGGTCAGGGATATGTCAGGCATGATCGCGACCTTAAGGACGCGGTGATCACGCAGTCCATCGAACAGGTGAAAGTTGAGCGACTTCTGAGGTCGGTCGCGGCCGTCGTACGACGGGGTCAGGGCGCCGCCTGCGGGGCGGGGACACCCGCCGTGGGGC
>NZ_LIPN01000438.1 GCF_001418325.1 Streptomyces atriruber
GTCCCGAACCCCCACGCCGCCCCGAGCAGCACCGCCATCCCGAGCCGCGCGTGCAGCTCGACCCCCGCGCCGAACGCGTCGAAGCCGAGCACGGAGAGCGAGGCGTCGGCGGACACCTCCGTCAGCCAGGCGAGGAGCGGGAGTCCGAGTGCCGTCACGATCCCGAGGCGCACCCCGCACCGCACCGCGAACCCGGGACCGGACAGGGCGTTCCGGACGCGAGGAGTCCGTGCGGCCGTCAACACCCCGGCGAACAGCATCGTCACCGCGGCCGCGACGCCCAGGAGCCAGACCCTGTTGTCGAGTTCGGCCAAGCGCCCGAGGGTGAGCGCCTTGTCGGACGGTCCCGTCAGGAGATCGTCCACGGGGTCGGGCAGGAAGCGCGTGAGCGCCCCCGTCGCCTTGCCGTCCCACGGCACGAAGAGCCCGACGGGGATGCCGAGCCACACGCCGTTCGGCGCCCCGAGCAGCGCGGCGCCCGCGATCCGCTTCGGGTGATCGTCGCCGATCATCGCGTACGCCGCCGCGGCGAACCCCGCGGCGACCGCCACCAGCACCACCGTGACCAGCGCGGAGACGGCGGGCCGCACCACGCGGTGCAGCCCGTCGAGGGCGCGCGGCAGCGGTGTGCGCCGTGACGCGAGCAGCGCGATGAGCAGGACGCCGATCACCCAGACCGCACCACCGAGCAGCGTCGGCCCGGTGTCGACGGTGAAACCGACCGAGGCCTTCGCCTTCACGAGGCCTTCCAGCCGGTCGGGGAGCAGTCCGCCGATGTCCCCGATCCCGCCCGGCAGCTTGTCGCCGATGTCGTCCGGCAGCTGGTCGATGCCCTCCCCGATCCCCTTGTCGATGCCGAGCTGCTTGCCGTCGATCGTGATGATGTCGTGACCGGCCCAGGCGAGCCCCGCGAGCATCGCCAGGAAGAGGGCGATCACCGCGCCCAGGCGCGCGCAGAGTTCACCGGCCGGGATGAAGAGCCCCGCGCCGCGCAGGGAACGCAGAAAGAAGTGGGCGAGGAGCAGTGCGCCGACCAAACCCACACCGAGTGGCGCAATATCGACTGTCGTGGTCGCCTCGGCACCTTCCAGGCCGAATGCGGAGACGTCGCCGGAGGGCGTGACCGAGCCTCCCGCGCCGAGAGCGACGGTCGCCGCCGTCATCGGCCCGAGCGCGCCGACCGCGTCCGCGCCGAGCAGATGCAGTCCGAGCGCGGCCGTCCCCGCCATGCCGACCAGTGCCCAGCTGACGGCGGCGATCGCGGAGAGCAGCACATCGCCCCATCGCACGCCCCGGCTCTCGCCGTTGTGTTCTTCGGCCTGCATCAGGACCCCCCGGACCGCAGCGCGATGCCCCAAATGCACTTGATGCTCAGAATGAGCATGATCCGTATGCACTGATGGGCGCTTACTACTCTCCGGGGTGGTTTCTTCTCCGTCAACGGGGCAACCCGTCACGCCCGTACGCAGTCTTCACAAGGCCCGACTTTCGGTCAGAGCCCTCCGCCTGAAATAGTTCCTCCCGATGTTCGACATCCCTAGACTCCCCATCGATGGGGGCTAGCTCGGGGGACAACTCAGTGGGGCATGGAGTGCCGGAACTCGTACTGGAATTGAATGGCAGGACCTGGACGCTGGACGCGTCCAGGCCGTACACCCTCGGACGTGATCCGCAGGGGGATATCTCGCTCGACGACGCCAGGGTGTCCTGGCGTCACGCGACGATCAGCTGGAGCGGCCGCAGTTGGGTCATCGAGGACCACGGCAGCACCAACGGCACCTTCGTGCAGGGCCAGCGGATCCACCAGATGGAAATCGGTCCTGGCTCGGCCGTGCACCTCGGCAATGCGACCGACGGTCCGCTGGTGAACGTGTCCGGTGGTGCGGCCGCGGCGGCCGTCTCCGCGCCGCAGCACGCCCAGCAGCAGGCCGCGCCGCAGCACGCGCCCCAGCAGCATCAGCAGGAAGCTCCCGGCTGGGCCGCTCAGGCTCCGCAGCAGCAGGCGCCCCAGCAGCAGGCCCCTTACCAGGCGCAGCAGCAGGGCTGGCAGCAACAGCAGCCGCCACAGCAACAGCCTCAGCAGCAGCACCAGCCGCACGTGCCCCAGCAGCAGGGTGGCCCGTCCGAGCAGTTCGCGCAGAAAGCTCCGGGTTCCGGCGGCGCCGCGGGGGCCCCGCCGGTCTACGGCGACCGCAGCCCGACGACGTTCCATCAGCTGGCACTGGGCCGCAAGATGCGCATCGGTCGTGCGCTCGAGAACGAGCTGGTCGTCTCCGACCTGCAGGTCTCGCGCCACCACGCCGAGTTCACGGCGACGCCCGACGGCCGTTTCGAGATCCACGACCTCGGGTCCCACAACGGCACGTACGTCAACGGCCAGCCGATCGCGAAGTCCTCGACGGTCCTGATCGGCCCGAACGACATCGTCGGCGTCGGCCACTCGACCTTCCGTCTCGTCGGCGGACAGCTCGAGGAGTTCGTCGACACCGGTGACGTCTCCTTCTCGGCCCGGCACCTCACGGTCACGGTCGACGGCGGCAAGCAGATCCTCAAGGACGTCTCCTTCGGCGTCCCGGAGAAGTCGCTCATCGCGGTCATCGGCCCCTCGGGTTCCGGCAAGTCCACCCTGCTCAAGGCGCTCACCGGCTACCGGCCCGCCAACCAGGGCGACGTCCTCTACGACAACCGGAACCTCTACAAGCAGTTCGCCGAGCTGCGTCAGCGCATCGGTCTGGTCCCGCAGGACGACATCCTGCACAAGGAGCTGACCGTCAAGAAGGCCCTCAAGTACGCGGCCAAGCTGCGCTTCCCCGCGGACACCACGGAGGCCGAGCGCGAGTCCCGCATCGACGAGGTCCTGCGCGAGCTCAAGCTGGACATCCACAAGGAGAAGAAGGTCACTTCCCTCTCCGGTGGCCAGCGCAAGCGCGTGTCGGTGGCCCTGGAGCTGCTGACCAAGCCGTCGCTGATCTTCCTGGACGAGCCGACCTCCGGCCTCGACCCGGGCATGGACCGCGACGTCATGCAGCTGCTGCGCGGCCTCGCCGACGACGGCCGCACGGTCCTCGTCGTCACGCACTCGGTCGCCGAGCTGGCGATCTGCGACAAGCTCCTGGTGATGGCGCCGGGCGGTTCGGTGGCGTACTTCGGCCCGCCGGAAGAAGCCCTCAACTTCTTCGGCTACGGCACCTGGGCCGACGTCTTCTCCGCTTTCGAGAACTACCGCGACTACGACTGGGCGGGCCGCTGGAAGGGCTCGCAGCACTACCAGATGTACGCCGCGGACATCGACGCCGTCGCCGCGCAGTCCGTACAGATGCCGCCGCCCCAGGCGGTGCGGCCGCCGAAACCGCAGGGCTGGGGTTCACAGCTGTGGACCCTGATCCGGCGCTACGTCTCGGTGATCGCCTCCGACAAGGGCTTCATGGGTCTGATGGTGATCCTGCCCGCGGTCCTCGGCATCGTCAGCGTCGTGATCCCGGCCGACTTCGGTCTGGGCCCGCCCAAGCCGCCGGTGAAGTTCAACGGCGACGCGGGCACGATCATGCTGATCCTCGCGGTCGGCATGTGCTTCTCCGGCGCGGCCAACTCCGTACGAGAGTTGATCAAGGAACGGGTCATCTACGAACGGGAACGGGCCACCGGCCTCTCCCGCTCGGCGTACCTGATGTCCAAGGTCATCGTCCTCGGCGTGATCACGGCCATCCAGGGCGTCATCATCTGCGGCATCGGCTTCGCGCCCCGTGAGCTGCCGGCGGAGGGCCTGATCATGCCCCCGGCCGTGGAGATCTGCCTGACGATCATCGCGCTCGGCTTCACGTCGATGATGTTCGGCCTGGTCATCTCCTCGCTGGTGAAGACCTCCGAGAAGACCATGCCGCTCCTGGTGATGTTCGCGATCGTCCAGGTCGTCTTCACCGGCGTCCTCTTCCAGATCTACGGCTCGCCGGGCCTGGAGCAGTTCGCCTGGCTGATGCCGTCCCGCTGGGCCATCGCCGGCGCGGGCGCCACGCTCGACCTGGCGCACCTCATGCCGCCGTGGGACCCGAAGAAGCCGGGTGACCTCGACCCGCTGTGGGAGCACTCGGTCGGTCAGTGGAGCCTGAACATCACGGTCCTGATCCTGCTCGGTGTCATCTGCGGCTTCGCGGTCGCGCGCCTGCTGCGCCGCCACGAGCCCGAGGTCATGCGCAAGTGAGCAGCTGAGTACGTCACGACGTACGAGAAGGGCGGCACCCCGTGCGGGGTGCCGCCCTTCGGCGTCTTCGAGAACCTCGGCTTCGGCTGAAGAGGTCCAGTGATCAGGCGATCAAGGCTCAGTAGGCGCCGTTCACGTTGTCCATCGAGCCGTAGCGGTCGGCGGCGTAGTTGGCCGCGGCCGTGATGTTGGCGACCGGGTCGTAGATGTTCGTCGAGGTTCCTTCGACGTGGTACGCGTTGAACGTCGGCTGGATGACCTGGAGCAGGCCGATCGACGGGGTGCCGTTGATGGCGTTGATGTCCCAGCCGTTCACGGCCTGCGGGTTGCCCGCGGACTCACGGATGATGTTGCGGTGCAGACCCTCGTAGGAGCCGGGGATGCCCTTGGCCTTCATGATGTCCAGGGACTGGCGGATCCAGCCGTCGAGGTTGTTGGCGTAGACGGGCTTGCGGGCGGCGGCGCGGCTGGCGGCCTCCTTGGCCTTGCGCTCGTCCTCGGCCTTCTTCTTCGCGGCGGCCTCGTCGGCGGCCTTCTTGGCCTCGTCGGCCTTCTTCTTCTCGGCGGCGGCCTTCTCGGCGGCGTCCTTGGCCTGCTTGTCGGCGTTGGACTGCTGCTTCGAGACGTTGGCGTGGACGGCCTGCTGCGCGTTGGCGCCCGCGGCGAAGGCCACGGGGGAGACGTCGGCGGCGGCCTGGGTCGTGGCCTCGGAGTTGCCCGGCACGAGGGAGAACGCGAGGGCGGCGGCGCCGAGCGTGGCGACTCCGGCGATCGAGAACTTCTGGGTCTTGGTCACGGCGGAGCGACTATGACCAGAAAGGCTGTGCTTGGACATGCGAGTTGGACCTCTTCGAATAGCGGAGGTCGCTCTGGTCCGGCTGGGGGACAGGTTGCTTCTCCGGCACAAACGCCGCGGTGGTGAGACCGCGGCGCCGAGCGACGGGAGCAATTCTTAGCGGCAGCAAAATTCTGTGGCAAAGGTGTGACGTACGATCCCGCATAGTGGATCAGGGGGTCGGGATGTGCCGTTTGCGGCCATGGACCCCGCGAACATAAAGGGATTTCTTATCCACTAGGGACCTTCGTACGTGATGTGCGTCCTATGCGCGGGCTCACATCGAAGACGTAACAGTCTCACCAGGAGTTGCCGCCGCAACGCTCTCAGTGAGGATCCTCATCCCGGAGGATGAGGTGGACGTCCCCGAACTCGTGCCACAGGTAGAGACGGCGTACCGCCTCCGCATAACCCCGCTCGATCGCCGCCCGCCCCGCGACGGCCTCCAGCATCAGCAGATGCGACGCCTCCGGCTCGTGGAGCCCCGTCAGCAGGCCGTCCACCACGCGCACCCCGCGTTCCGGGGTCACCACCAGCTCGGTCCGCCCGGCCGCCGCCCGCACCACGCCGTCGGGCCCCGCGGCGGACTCCACGGCGCGCACGGCCGTCGTACCGACCGCGACGACCCGGCCCCCGCCCGCCCGCGCGGCATTGATCAGCCGCGCCGACGCCTCCGGCACCTCGAAGGGCTCCGGGTACGGCGGCTCGTGCGCCTCCTGCGAGGCCACACCGGTGTGCAGCACGACCGGCGCGAACTGCACGCCCCTGCTCACCAGCTCCGCCACCATCGACGCGGTGAACGGCCGCCCCGCACTCGGCATCTCTGCACTCCCCGCCCCATCGGCCGAGGGCAGCCCGAACACGGTCTGGTACACGGAAAGCGGCTGGTCCCTCTCCGTATAGGAGTAACGGATGGGACGCCCGTGTCGCCGCAGCAGCGCGGGCACGTCGGCCGACACCCGCACCCACCACAGCCGCCCGCTCCCGGCCGCCATCGGCTCCTCATATACAAGGCGTACGTTTCCGGGGAGCCGCACCACCGAACCGGCCGGACCACCGCCACGCGCGCGTGTGGTGCCCTTCCCGTCCGGGTCGCGCAGCTCCACCGCCCACCGCCCGTCCGCGCCCCGGGTGGAGAAATGCACCACCACGCGCGCGTGCCCGAGTCTTCCGTCCACCGCCGCGGCCAGCGTCCGCGACGTGTTGACCACGAGCAGGTCCCCGGCCCGCAGCAGCGCGGGCAACTCCGTGAAGGCGCGATGCGCGACCTCCGGGCCCTGCGACACCAGCAGCCGCACCGCGTCTCTGCCGAGCCCCGCGCCGCGCTGCTCGGCGGGCACCCGGGCGACGAGGGAGTCCGGCACGCACAGCGGTACGCCCAGGACGTTCACCGGGCACCCGCCGACAGCGCCGACGCCGTGCAGCGCCCACTGGCCGGCCGCTCGGTGAGCAGCCGCAGGAAGGCCGGCGCCACGTCCTCGGGCAGCGGCCGCCCGGACGTGTCGTCGCCGGGCACAGCGGCCCGGTACAGGTCCGTCCGCATGTCCCCCGGATCGACGGCCCACACCCGGATCCCCGGCTCCTCCTCGGCGAGGACGGCGGAGAGCTGGTCGAGGGCCGCCTTGGACGCGCCGTACCCGCCCCACGTCCCGTACGCCTCGACGGCCGCGTCGGAGCTGACGCCGACCACCGCCCCCGCGGACTCCCGCAGCAGCGGCAGCGCCTCCTGCACCAGCCCGAGCGCCGCCACCACATTGGTCTCCAGCGCCGCCCGCAGCCCGTCGAGCGCGAGCTCCGCCAGTGGTACGAGAGGCTCCGCGCCCAGCGCGCTCGCGTTGTTCACCAGCAGATCGAGACCGCCGAGGCGCCGCGCCGCCGCCACCAGGTCCGCGCGGTGCCCCGCGTCCGTGACGTCCCCGGCCAGTGCCTCCACGCGCGTGCCGTACTTCCTGAGCTCGCGCGCCGACTCCGCAAGGACCGGGGCGGTCCGCGCGTCGAGCACCAGATCCCAGCCCGACTCGGCCAGGGCCGCGCCCAACGCGCGCCCCAGCCCCTTCGAAGCCCCCGTGATGATTGCTACCGGCATGACATCCGTCCCCTCGGTTGGCTCGACCGGACCACCACCGTAGGAACGGCCACGCCCCCGGCACCTCGTGCGGGAGCCGCAACCCCGCGGGGCCCTTCGCCCTAATACCGGACCATCGACCTAGGCCCCGGGCCCTAGGCGGGGGCCTCCACAGGTCGGATACGCACTGTCACACCCCGCCGGTACGGTGTGACCATGAGTCAAGGACCCCGATCCGGCCTGACCGCGGTGAGTTCCGCGCTCCTCGCCATGAGCAGACACCTGGAGGTGCGCGACGTCCTCAAGACGATCGTCGCCTCCGCCCGTGAGCTGCTCGATGCCGAGTACGCCGCGCTCGGCGTCCCGGACGACCACGGCGGCTTCGCCCAGTTCGTCGTCGACGGCGTCAGCGAGGACCAGTGGAAGGCCATCGGCCCGCTGCCCCGGCAGCACGGCATCCTCGCCTCGATGCTCCAGAAGGGCGAGACCGTCCGGCTCGGCGACGTGCGCGAGGACCCCCGCTTCGGGGGCTGGCCCTCCGCCCACCCGGAGATGTCCGACTTCCTCGGCGTGCCCATCCACTCCGACGAGGAGACGCTCGGCGCCCTCTTCCTCGCCAACAAGAACTGCCCCAAGCCCCAGGGCACTTGCGGCTTCACCGAGGACGACGCGGAGCTCCTCGCGATCCTCGCCCAGCACGCCGCCATCGCCCTCACCAACGCCCGCCTGTACGAGCGCAGTCGGGAGCTCACCATCGCCGAGGAGCGCTCGCGCCTCGCCCACGAACTGCACGACGCCGTCAGCCAGAAGCTCTTCTCCCTGCGCCTGACGGCACAGGCCGCCACGGCCCTGGTGGACCGCGATCCGTGCCGGGCCAAGGACGAACTGCAGCAGGTGGCGGTGCTCGCCGCCGAGGCCGCCGACGAACTGCGCGCCGCCGTCGTGGAGTTGCGCCCCGCGGCCCTCGACGAGGATGGCCTGGTGGCCACCCTGCGCACGCACACCCAGGTGCTGCACCGCGCGCACTCCGCCGAGGTCACCTTCGAGAGCAAAGGAGTGCGGGCCCTGCCCGCCTCCCAGGAAGAAGCCATGCTGCGGGTCGCCCAGGAGGCCCTGCACAACGCTCTGCGCCACTCCGGCGCGGAGCACGTCGCCGTGCTCCTGGACAAGCGCGGCGCCGGTGCCGCCCTGCGCGTCGTCGACGACGGCTCGGGCTTCGACCCCAAGTCGATACGCCGCGCGGGGCGCCACCTCGGCCTGGTCTCCATGCGGGACCGGGCGAGCGGGGTCGGCGGACGCCTGACCGTGGAATCGGAGCCCGGCAAGGGCACAACGATCGAGATGGAGGTCCCCGGTGGCTGACGCGGTGCTCAACACGAAGACCGGGATCCGTGTGCTGCTGGTCGACGACCACCAGGTGGTCCGCCGAGGCCTGCGCACGTTCCTGGAGATCCAGGACGACATCGACGTCGTCGGAGAGGCGTCGGACGGCGCCGAAGGGGTCGCGCAGGCCGAGGAGTTGAAGCCGGACGTCGTCCTCATGGACGTCAAGATGCCCGGCATGGACGGCGTCGAGGCACTGCGCAAGCTCCGCGAACTGGCCAACCCCGCGCGCGTGCTCATCGTCACCAGCTTCACCGAGCAGCGCACGGTGGTCCCGGCCCTGCGCGCGGGCGCCGCCGGGTATGTGTACAAGGACGTCGATCCGGACGCCCTCGCCGGTGCCATCCGCTCCGTGCACGCGGGGCACGTGCTCCTGCAGCCCGAGGTGGCGGGCGCCCTGCTCTCCCAGGAGGAGGCCGGCAGCGGCCAGGGCAGGGGCGGTTCGCTGACCGAGCGCGAGCGCGAGGTCCTCGGCCTGATCGCCGACGGCCGCTCCAACCGGGAGATCGCCCGTGCCCTCGTCCTCTCCGAGAAGACCGTCAAGACGCACGTCTCGAACATCCTGATGAAGCTGGACCTGGCCGACCGGACACAGGCCGCGCTCTGGGCCGTGCGCCACGGAGTGACCGGCTGAGCAGGCCACAAGCCCCGTGCGGGGGCGGCTCCGGAGCGCGGCCGGACCGTCGACTTGCGATCTGAGATTCATACCGTCGTGTGGATGTCCCCCGGATGGCGTATCCCCCGGGGCGGCCGAGCGTTCTCCAGTGCGTGCTGCGGCGGCTGGCCGCAGCTTCTGCCCAGGAGGATCGTAGAAGTGAAGAACCTGAAGAAGGCCGCTGCCGTCACGATGGTGGCCGGCGGTCTGGTTGCGGCCGGCGCCGGCATGGCCTCCGCCCACGGTGGCGCGCACGCCGACGGAGTCGCCAAGAACTCTCCCGGTGTCGTCTCCGGCAACCTGATCCAGGCCCCGGTCCACGTCCCGGTCAACGCCTGCGGCAACACCGTCACCGTCATCGGCGGCCTCAACCCGACGTTCGGCAACGTCTGCGAAAACCTCTGATCGCACCCTGCGAGCAGCACATCCCCTGACCCCGCCACCGGGGTCGCCCATGTCAGCAGGAGGAGCACGTCCCATGAACAGCATCGCCAAGAAGGCCGCCCTGGCCGTCGTCGCCGCCGGTCTCGCCGCGGGCGCGTCCGCCGGAGTCGCCTCCGCCACCTCGGACGCCCAGGCCGACGGTGTCGCCACGAAGTCCCCGGGCGTCGGCTCGGGCAACCTCGTCCAGGTGCCGGTCGACGTCCCGGTCAACGTCACCGGCAACAGCGTGAACGTCATCGGCGTTCTCAACCCGGCGTTCGCCAACCACACGGTGAACCACTGAGGCACAAGCCCCGACGCGGGCCCCGCGGACCTCACCGGTCCGCGGGGCCCGCGGCGTTCCCGGTCCCGACGAACGCGGCAGCGGCCTCAGCGCCCGCCCCGCTCCCGCTCCTCGACAGCCGAGTTGTACGCGGCCACCTGCGCCCTCCGGGCCGTCCGCTCCACGGGCCGCAGCGCCTGCCCCCTCGCCGCGATCTCCGACGCGCTCACGGCCCCGCCGTGCCCGTTCTCGTACGCCAGTGAGATGAGCAGACCGACCCGCTGGGCCAGCTCCAACACCCGTACCGCGCGCGGCGGATAGCCGGGTGCCAGCAGCTCGCGCCCGCGCTCCGCCCGCGCCCGGTACGCGTCGAGCGCGGCCTCGGCGACCGGCCCCGACGCCGCGACGTCGAGCCGGGACAGCACCTCCGTCGCCTCCCGCAGCGCCTCCGCGAGCTCACGCTCCGCCTCGCCCAGCGAGGGCACGTCGGCGGGCGGCGCCTCGCGCACGGGCAGGCAGTGCCAGACGACCTCCACATGTACGTCGCCGTCGGGCCCCGCCTCGTACACCTCGGGCACGAGCCCGTACGGCGCGCCGAACCCGACGACGGCTTCCTCCGCGTCGAGGGCGCGCGCATTGAACTCGGGCGGCCCGCTCAGCCCCAGCGGATGCCCCGGCGCGGGCAGCGCCACCCGCAGACCGGTCACCCCCAGCGAGCGCAGCCGCCCCGTCGCGAGGGTGAGCCCGACCGGGCCCGACTCCCCGGGCAGTCCTTCGACCCGGTGCACCGCGTCGTCACCGACCATCGCGAGCACCGCGTCATCCGGAGAAACAAGTCCGGCCAAAAGGGCATTTCCCCATGCGGCCAGGCGTCCTGAGCGTGGTTCCGAGAGCATGCACACAGCCTAAGGACCGGGCTCACGACAGGAACGGTCGGCCGGTGGCGTAGGTTTTATCCGGGGGCCGCGTCCACAGGCGCGAGCGACGACCGAGACTGCAATGGGAGACAGCGCGCTCATGAGCGATGTACTGGAGCTTGAGGACGTATCTGTGGTCCGCGAGGGCCGGGCTCTGGTGGACCAGGTCTCCTGGTCGGTCAAGGAGGGGGAGCGCTGGGTCATCCTCGGACCGAACGGTGCGGGCAAGACCACCCTCCTCAACGTCGCGTCCAGCTACCTCTACCCGAGCACCGGCACCGCCACCATCCTCGGCGAGACCCTCGGCAAGCCCGGCACGGACGTCTTCGAACTCCGCCCGCGCATCGGCGTCGCCGGCATCGCGATGGCGGAGAAGCTGCCCAAGCGGCAGACCGTCCTGCAGACCGTGCTCACCGCGGCGTACGGCATGACCGCAGGCTGGCACGAGGACTACGAGGACGTGGACGAGCAGCGCGCCCGCGCCTTCCTCGACCGCCTCGGCATGAGCGACTACCTCGACCGCAGGTTCGGCACCCTCTCCGAGGGCGAGCGCAAGCGCACCCTGATCGCCCGCGCCCTGATGACCGACCCCGAGCTGCTGCTCCTCGACGAGCCCGCCGCGGGCCTCGACCTCGGCGGCCGCGAAGACCTCGTCCGTCGCCTCGGCCGCCTCGCCCGTGACCCGATCGCCCCCTCGATGATCATGGTCACGCACCACGTCGAGGAGATCGCCCCCGGCTTCACGCACGTCCTCATGATCCGCCAGGGCAAGGTCATGGCCGCGGGCCCGCTGGAGCTCGAGCTCACCTCCCGCAACCTCTCCCTCTGCTTCGGCCTCCCGCTGGTCGTCGAGCAGAAGAACGACCGCTGGACCGCCACGGGTCTTCCGCTCAGCTGATCGGTGCCCTGTCCCGGAAGGGACCCGCGGTCCTACCATGACCATGTGGACATCGACGCATGGGTGTGGTGGCTGATCGGGGCGGCCGCGCTCGGAATCCCGCTCGTACTGACCGCGATGCCGGAGTTCGGCATGCTCGCCGTGGGCGCCGTCGCGGCCGCGGTCACCGCAGGCCTCGGCGGCGGCAGCGTGCTGCAGGTCGTGGTCTTCGCCGCGGTCTCGGTGGCGCTCATCGCCGTCGTGCGTCCGGTCGCGACCAGGCACCGCGCCGGGCGGCCCGAACTGGCGACCGGAGTCGAGGCGTTGAAGGGCAGATCCGCCGTCGTCCTCGAACGGGTCGACGCCTCCGGCGGCCGCATCAAGCTGGCGGGCGAGATCTGGTCGGCCCGTTCACTCGACACGGACCGCGCCTACGAGCCGGGCCAAGAGGTCGACGTCGTCGAGATCGACGGAGCGACGGCTGTCGTCATGTGAATGCCCCACGGTCCGTACGACGGTCTGACAGACTCGACCAGCAAGATCTTCGCGACCGCGCGAGGACCTTTACGGGAACACCGAGGCATGAAGGGTACGGGGAGCCACGATGGAACCAATCATCATCGTCCTGATCATTCTGGTGGTGCTGGTTTTCATCGCCCTGATCAAGACCATCCAGGTCATCCCACAGGCCAGCGCGGCCATCGTCGAGCGCTTCGGCCGCTACACACGCACGCTGAACGCCGGACTGAACATCGTCGTCCCGTTCATCGACTCGATCCGCAACCGCATCGACCTGCGTGAACAGGTCGTCCCCTTCCCGCCCCAGCCGGTGATCACCCAGGACAACCTGGTGGTCAACATCGACACCGTCATCTACTACCAGGTGACCGACGCCAGGGCGGCGACGTACGAAGTCGCCAGCTACATCCAGGCGATCGAGCAGCTCACCGTCACCACCCTGCGCAACATCATCGGTGGCATGGACCTGGAGCGGACCCTGACCTCCCGCGAGGAGATCAACGCGGCCCTGCGCGGCGTCCTCGACGAGGCGACCGGCAAGTGGGGCATCCGCGTCAACCGCGTCGAGCTCAAGGCGATCGAGCCGCCGACCTCCATCCAGGACTCGATGGAGAAGCAGATGCGCGCCGACCGTGACAAGCGCGCCGCCATCCTCCAGGCCGAAGGTGTCCGGCAGTCGGAGATCCTCCGCGCCGAAGGTGAGAAGCAGTCCGCGATCCTGCGCGCCGAAGGTGAGGCCAAGGCCGCCGCCCTGCGCGCCGAGGGCGAGGCCCAGGCGATCCGCACGGTCTTCGAGTCCATCCACGCGGGCGACCCCGACCAGAAGCTCCTCTCCTACCAGTACCTCCAGATGCTCCCGAAGATCGCCGAGGGCGACGCCAACAAGCTCTGGATCGTGCCCAGCGAGATCGGCGACGCCCTCAAGGGCCTCGGCGGAGCGCTCGGCAACTTCGGCCCGCTGGGCGGCGGCTCCGGCGGATCGGCTCCCGCCACCGAGCGCCGCGAGCAGCCGCCGATCGACTGATACGCCGCCGGTCCGCACCGACGTACGACGAACCCCGCGCCCCTCAGAGGAGGAACGCGGGGTTCGTCGTACGTCATCCGCCTGCCCTGCCGTCCGGCATCGGGGCTACGCGGCGGGCTGGGCCAGCCAATCGGGCAGCGAGGCCAACTCGTCCCTGCCGAGCGACAGGAGCATCGCATCGGCAGGCGTCGGCTCGAACGGCTGCCGGAGCAAGGGCATGCCCGCCTCCTCCGGAGTACGCGCCGCCTTGCGGTGATTGTCCAGCGCGCACGAAGCCACCGTGTTCAGCCAGGAGTCGGCACCGCCCTGCGACCGCGGCACCACGTGGTCGACCGTCGTGGCGCGCCTGCCGCAGTACGCACACCGGTGCCGGTCGCGGACCAGCACGCCCCGCCTCGACCACGGCGCCTGTCTTCGGAAGGGCACCCGCACATATCTGCACAGCCTGATCACTCTGGGCACGGGGATGTCGATCGCCGCCGCGCGCACACGGAGTCCGGGGTGGGCGTGCTCGACCACGGCCTTGTCCTGGAGCACCAGAACGACGGCCCGGTTGAGCGATACCGTCGAGAGCGGCTCGAAGCTCGCGTTCAGCACCAGCGTGTCCCGCATCAACCTGCCCACCTCCCGTATGCACCGGCCCACCGCCTGGCGGGCTGGGATCAACTCTGGCCGGGCACGCCGAGATGGACAACGCAATAAAAAATGCCCGCCCCTGATCACTTCCATGACCAGAGGCGGGCAAACAATCGGTGAACGCTCAGTACCCGACCGTTGCTCAGCTTTCGGCGGGAGCCGCGTACTCGGCGATCACCTGGGCGCGCGCCAGCGTGTGGAACCGGAGGTTGAAGCCCACGAACGCGGGCGGGGCGTCCGAGTCGGGACCCAGCTGCTCCTGGTCCACCGCGTACACGGTGAACACATAGCGGTGCGGACGATCACCGGCAGGCGGCGCCGCACCCCCGAAGTCCTTCGTCCCGAAGTCGTTGCGCACCTGCACCGCACCCTCGGGCAGGCCCTCGAACTTCCCGCTGCCCGCACCGCCCGGCAGCTCGGTCGTCGAGACCGGGATGTCGAAGACGGTCCAGTGCCAGAACCCGCTGCCCGTGGGGGCGTCCGGGTCGAAGCACGTCACGGCGAAGCTCTTGGTCTCCGGCGGGAAGCCCTCCCACCGCAGCTGCGGCGAGGTGTTACCCGCCGCGTAGACCTGAGCGTCCTTGAGGACCGCACCCGGTTCGAAGTCCTCGCTCACGACCGTGAACGACGGCACGGGCGGATGGAAGTCATGGGGAAGCGGCGGCCTCTTGAGCTCGCTCACGTCGGCACCTCCTGGTTGATTGCTGGTCCTCGCTGATCCTCTCCGAGCCTAGAACCAGTTGCGCTTGCTGCCGACCTGGGACAGCCACTCGTTCAGGTACGCGGCCCAGTCCGTGCCCTGGAAGTCGTTCAGGCCGACCTGGAACGAACGGAACGAGTCGCTGCCCTCGCTGAACAGACCTGGCTTCTTGTCCATCTCCAGCACGACGTCCATCTCGCGGTCGTCGGCGACGAAGCTGAGCTCGACCTGGTTGAGGCCGCGGTACTGCTGCGGCGGGTAGAACTCGACCTCCTGGTAGAAGGGCAGCTTCTGCCGCGTGCCGCGGATGTGACCGCGCTCCATGTCCGCGCTCTTGAAGCGGAAACCCAGCTGGATGAAGGCGTCCAGGATGGCCTGCTGCGCCGGCAGCGGGTGCACGTTGATCGGGTCCAAGTCGCTGGAGTCCACGGCGCGCGCGATCTCCAGCTCGGTGGTCACACCGATGTTCATGCCGCGCAGCTGCTGTCCGTCGATGCTCGTGACCGGGGTCTCCCAGGGGATCTCCAGGGTGAACTGCACGGCGTGCACCTGGTTGGCCTGCAGCGTGAAGGCGCCACCGAGCCGCACCTTGGTGAACTCGATGTCCTGCTTGGTCTCCTGGTCGTTGCCCTCGACCTCGACCCGGGCCTGCAGACCGACGGAGAGACCCTCGATCTCCTGGTCCACCGACCCGCCCTGGATCCGCACCTCACCCTGGACGACGCCGCCCGGGACCACGTTGACCTCGGCCAGCACGGTCTCCACCGAGGCGCCGCCGGCCCCCAGACTCGCGAGCAGCTTCTTGAACCCCATGACACTCCATCCCCAGGCCGCCGCCTGTGGTTCGTCCCGACGTGAATACTTGATCGATAGATACGCGAGGGAACCGTGCGCGGTTCCGCACCGTCCCCCGTACAACCGAGCGGCCCTTGGGCCCCCCGAGAACGTAGACCATGTGCACTACGCTCGTACGGCATGATCGCGCCGCCTGACCGTACGCCTCTCACCCGGGACTTCTTCGACCGACCAGTCCTGGAGGTCGCACCGGACCTGCTCGGACGCGTCCTCGTGCGCGACTCGGCGGACGGCCCGATCGAGGTCCGCCTGACAGAGGTCGAGGCGTACGCGGGTGAACTGGACCCCGGCTCCCATGCCTATCGCGGCCGAACGGCCCGCAACAGCGTGATGTTCGGACAGCCGGGACACATGTACGTCTACTTCACCTACGGCATGTGGCACTGCATGAACCTGGTGTGCGGTCCGGAGGGCATGGCCGGCGCGGTCCTGCTGCGCGCGGGAGAGATCACTGAGGGTGCCGAGCTGGCCCGCAAACGTCGACTCTCGGCCCGAAACGACAAGGAACTGGCCAAAGGGCCCGCACGCCTGGCCACCGCCCTCGATGTGGACCGACGGCTCGACGGCGCCGACGTCTGCGGGGACCCGTCCTCCCCGTTCACCGTGCTGACCGGCGCGCCTGTCCCGTCCGCCCAGGTCAGCAGCGGACCCCGGACGGGTGTAGCGGGGGAGGGCGGCGTTCACCCGTGGCGCTTCTGGACCTCCAACGACCCTACGGTCAGCCCTTATCGGGCCCATACGCCTCGACGCCGACGAACTTGACGCAGCGTTGGCGCCTCCGTAATGTAGTCCGAGTCGCTTGAACCGGGTACGGCAATCTGCCAGCAGCCGGAAGCGGCCAACCACTACCTAAGAACTTCCCCTCGGCGGGGTCCTATTCGGCGTGCTCGCATGCCCGAATTCGAACTCGCGGAACTCGATTATGAGTTGCGGAGGGAATCCGCTAACGTAGTGGACACGCCGAAAGGCAAAGGCCCTCCAACGGCCACCGGAAATGAATTCCGAACCGGGAACGGAACGGAAAACGGATCTGGTAGGGTTGGAAACACGAAATACCGAAGGGAAGCGCCCGGAGGAAAGCCCGAGAGGGTGAGTACAAAGGAAGC
>NZ_LIPN01000439.1 GCF_001418325.1 Streptomyces atriruber
CCGCGCCGATCACCAGGGCGTGTCCGCCCCGCCGTGCCAGCATGCCCTCGACCACCGAGAGCGCGTACATGCTGCCCGAGCAGACCGCGTTGACGTCGAACGCGGCCGCGCCCGGCGCGCCCAGCTTCTGCTGCACGTACACCGCGGTCGGCGGCTGCGGCCGGTCCGGTGTGGACGTGGCCACCACGATCACCGACAGCTGGGCGGCGGTGATGCCCGCCGACTCCAGTGCGGCCCGCGCGGCTTCGACCGCCAGGTCCGAGGTGGCCTCGCCCGGCGCGGCCCACCGCCGTTCCCGGATCGCGGTCTTCCGGACGATCCACTCGCCTTCCACCCCGGCCGGCGCCCCGACCTCGTCATTGGAGACGATGCGGTCCGGCACGTAGTGGCCGGTACCGAGGACCGCGATATCGGTCGCGCTGTCCGTCATTCGCCTACCGCCGTTCGTAGATCCGCTTGTGGCCGCGCAGGGCGGCGAGACGGAACTGCCCGCCGGTCTGCACCGGTGTGGGGTAGTCCCCGCCGTCGGTCGGGAAGGACCGCTCGTGCAGCTCCTTGTAGCCCGCGTAGTCGAGCTCCGTGCGGCGCGCGATGGCCTCCTGGTGCTCCGCGGTGCGCAGCTGGTCGCGGTAGCCGGGGACGACCCGGCCCGCGAAGAACTCCGCGACGCTGCCCGAGCCGTAGCTCAGGAAGCCGATGGAGCGGTCGGTCAGGTCCTCCGCCTGGTCGAGCAGCGCGGCCAGGCCCAGGTACACGGACGCCGTGTAGCTGTTGCCGATGACCCGGTTGTACGCCGTGGTCTGGCCGAGCCCCTGCTCGATGACGTCCTTGTCGGTGTCGAATCCGCAGTAGTTCAGCAGGTGGCGGTGGGCCTTGTAGGCCATCTTCGTGAAGGGCTGGTGGTAGCAGAACGCGGCGAACTCGTCGAGGGAGTGCCCGCCCTGCTCCGTGTAGTCCTTCCAGCAGCCCTCGACGGCCTGCAGGTAGGCGGAGATCGACTCCTGCCCGTCGACCAGCGCGGCGTCCCGGTAGTTGGGCCGCCAGAAGTCCATCACGTCCGCGGTGAACAGTCCGGACGGGCCGTCGAACCTGATGAGCGCGGGGTCCGCGCCGACCAGCATCGCGACCGCGGCCGCGCCCTGCGTGGCCTCGCCGGGGCTGTCCAGTTCGTACTTGGACACGTCGCTGGCGATCACGAGGACCTGCTGCGAGGGGTCCCGCGCGACCAGGCCCAGGGCGAACTGGAGGCCCGCGGTCGCCCCGTAACAGGCCTGCTTCAGCTCGACCACGCGCGCCGCCGAGGGCAGCCCGAGCAGTGAATGGACGTACACACCGCCCGACTTGGCCTGGTCGATCGAGGATTCGGTGGCGAAGACGACGGTGCGGATGCGCTCGCTGCCGTGCCGCTCGACGATCGGCGCGGCCGCGGCGGCGGCCAGCGTGACGATGTCCTCGTCGGCCGCCGGCACGCTCATCGACTCCTGGCCGATGCCGATGTGGTACTTGCCGATCTCCGTGCCGTTGTACTCGGCGAGCGCCGTGTGCGGCAGCACGAACTCGGTGGTCGCGAACGACAGATCGTGGATTCCTATGCCTGAGTCACTGGCCATGCCCTACACACCGACCTTTTCCGTCTGGTTGCCGCGCTCCAACTGGACATGTGCACGCATCAGTTCACCGGGGTTCGTCTGTGCGGCGAGGAGCGAGAGCTCGCCGCACAGGACCGTCGCCGCACCGATCACCGCGAGGCGGCGGGCGTTCTCGCCGGGCTCGCGTTCGACCCGGCAGCCGAGCCGGGCGAGGTTGGTCTCCACGAACTCGAGCCCCTTGCCGTTGCCGACCGTGCCGACGATCAGGTTCGGCAGGGTGCAGGCGAAGTAGAGGTCGCCGTCGCGGTCCTCGGCCATCGTGACGCCCTGCGAGCCCTCGACGATGTTGGCCGCGTCCTGGCCGGTCGCGAGGTAGAAGCCGAGCAGCATGTTGGCGTAGTGGGCGTTCGCGGAGCGGATGCCGCCCGCGAGCAGGGTGCCGAGCATGTTCTTGCGGATGTTCAGCTGGACGACCTTCGCGGCCGTCGTGTGCAGGACATCGGTGACGATGTCGCGCGGGATCAGGAGCTCCGTGACCACGTTCTTGCCGCGGCCGAGGATGCCGTTGATCGCGGTGGCCTTCTTGTCCGTGCAGTAGTTGCCCGAGATCGACCCGTAGGAGATGCCCGGGATCGTCTCCAGCAGGTGCTTCAGGAGCGCGTCGGACGCGAGCGTCGCCATGTTGTGGCCCGAGGCGTCACCGGTGGTGAACTCGAACCGGATGAAGAGCAGGTTGGCGTTGATCTCGTGCCGGATGTTGATCAGCTGGGCGAACCGGCTGCAGCCGCGCACCACTTCGCGCAGCTCGTCGATCCGTGCGTCGATGGCCCGCGCGGCGACGTAGGCGGTCTGTGCGTCCGTCGCCTCGACCAGCACCGAGCGGGTCATCCGCTCGTCGACGAGCGTGGCGACGATGCCTTCCTTGACCAGCCGGGAGACCTTCGCGCCGCGGCCCACCGAGGGCCACAGCGGCGTCTCGTAGGTGGCCAGCGGGACCTGGGTCTCGGTGGTGGCGACGTTCCCGGAGATGCGCAGGGGGCCGACCCACCGCATCGGGACGCCGGCGATTGCGTGTGTCTCGGTCATCGGGTGCTTCCCGTCAGCTGGTGGGCGGCCTCGACGGAACGGGAGCGCTGCGCGAACGTCCCCGTCTCGATGCCTCGGTCGGCGCAGAAGTCACGGAGTTCACCGTGGATCAGCAGGTCACAGCGCGTCAGTTCGGCGGGGGTGCGCGCGCCGAGCATGGTCTGCAGGGCGGCGAGCTGGTCGAGCCACGTCGAGATCTGCGCGATCAGCGCGGAGACGCCCTCGTCCTTGAGGGTGCGCAGGAATCCGCCGGAGGCTCCGACGCCGGACGCGCCGAGCGCCAGCGCGCGGGCGACGTCGAGCGCGTTGCGCACGCCGCCGGAGGCGAGGACGGGGATGCCGACGTCCTGGGTGTCCAGGAGGCAGGCCGCGGTGGACTGTCCCCAGCCGTGCATGAACGCGTACTCGCCGAGCTCGCGTCGGCCGTTCTCGATGCGGGCGAAGTCCGTGCCGCCGCGGCCGCCGAGGTCCGCGACCTGGACGCCGAGGCTTTCGATGAGCAGGACGGTCTCACGGCTGAGGCCGTTGCCGACCTCCTTGACGATCACGGGGACGTCGACGGCCGCCGCGATCTTCTCGATCTGCGGGACCCAGGAGGCGAACGACCGGTCGCCCTCGGGCATCGGCGTTTCCTGCGCGGTGTTGATGTGGATCTGCAGGGCGTTGGCCTGCACCAGGTCGATGGCGCGCTGCACCTTGTCGACCGAGGCGGTCGCGTTGACGTTGGCCAGGACGAACCCGTCCGGGTTCTCCTTGCGCAGCACGCTGAACGTGTCGGCGCACGAGGGGTCCTTGAAGTACGCGCTCATGGACCCGGAGGCGACGGCCACGCCGGTCTCGCGGGCGGCGATGGCCAGGTCGCGGTTGATGATGCCGGTGCTGACGCTGCCGCCGGTCATCGCGTTGATGTAGAGGGGCACCGGCCAGGAGATGCCGGCGAAGGTCGTGGCCAGGGACACGTCCGGCCGGTCGATGCCGGCCAGGGCGTGGTGGACGAACGACACCTCGTCGAACTGGTTGTGTCCGCTGTGCTGACGCGCGTGCTCGACAGCGAGCCGGACGTGGTCGTCCTTGCGTTGAGAGATCATTCTGCGTTCCCTTCCATGGCGGGACGGATCGGCAAGGGCCGCACCCCCGCCGTGGTCCACCGTTTGCGTAGGTGAGCGATGTCCAGTGACGCCTCGGCGTCGATCAGTGCGATGCCGCAGTCGCCGCCGCCCGCCCCTGAGGGCTTGGCCGCGCCGCCGACCGCCTCGGCGGCCTCGCACAGCGCGGTCAGCCGTTGCGTGAAGATTCCGAGCCCGACCTCTTCGTCGAGGCGGGCCAACTCCTGCCGGGCACGCCGGATCTGCCGCAGCAGACCCTCGCGGTCGCCGCCCTCCAGTGCGTCGATCGAGGCACGCACGAAGTCGTTGCTGGTCTCCACGAACCTCTGGTGGGAGGCGCTGCCCCGCCAGGTCCGCCGGTCGAGGCCGGACACGAGAGACGAGGTGGAGGCGGGTGTTCCGGTCCAGCCGACCTCCAGTGAGAGGCCCTCGGGCTGCGGCAGTGCGCGTACTTCGTGACCCGGCCAGGGCACGCGCAGGGCCTCCTCGACGCCCGATCTCCGGGCCAGGTCGAGGACGGCGGCCCGGTCGGGTGCCCGATAGGCGATCCAGCCGCCCCAGGTGCCTGCGGCGAGATCGCCGCCGGAGGCCTTGGGCTCGAGGCCCGCCGTGGCGAGCATCGCGAGGCGGTAGCGGGCGTCGCGCGTCAGGTCGAGGCCGCAGTGGGCCGCCATGGCGGCGACGGTCGCCACGACGACCGCTCCGCTCGACCCGAACCCGAACTTGGTGCCGTTGTCGTGCAGTTCGCTGCTGACGGAGATGTCGAGCGCGGGCGCGGGCAGCTCCCGTTCGGCGAGCAGGCGGCCGACGATCTCGACGGCGGCCGCCACGTGCGCGAAGCTCTCCCGGAGCAGTCGCCCGTCCTCAGGACCCGATCCGCCGAGCCGGCCGTCCTGCCATCGGCAGTGCGCCTTCCGCGCGGCGAGATCCGAGGAGAGTACGACGCCGGATCCACCGGGGTCGGACACGGTGACGGTGACGTACCGGTCGACGGCGATCAGGATGGCCGGGTTGCCCGGCTCCACCACCGCGTACTCCCCGGCGACGTACAGCTTGCCCGGCGCGCGCCGGACGACCGTCGGCCGACGGGTCACCGTCCGTCCCCGGGCAGCAGCCTGGCGGCCGGGCCCGGACGGGCGATGTGGATGGCGCCGCCCTGCGCGGCGCCGCGCACGACACCGGCCACCCGGTCGGCGTCCGCGTTGCGGCAGAGCACCTTGACGTTGGGCCCGGCGTCCATGGTCGCGTAGGCGAGCACCCCGTCGCGGCGGAGCTGCAGCACGCTGTCGAGCACGGTGAGCGAGGCCGGGGACATGTAGCGGACCGCGGGGCGGGCCGCCAGCATCGTGGCGTGCATGCCGAGCGCGTTGCGCTCCGCGATCTCGCCGACCGCTTCGAGGTCGCCCCGGCCGAGGGCCTGGCGCATGTCGACCAGGTCGTCCTTGCTGGAGACGGCCCACGGTTCGAAGAGCGGCGAGGTGTCCACGGTCCGTCGCATGGCCGCCCTGCTGGACACGTCCTTGGGTCCGGCGTTGACGACGGCGACGACCAGTGCGGGGTCGAGCGGCCCGGTGGGCACCGGCTCGGCGTACGAGCTGAGGTCCGCCTCCTCCTCCGTGCCGGTGTGGCGTCCCGCGTGCCAGACCACGAAGTCCCCGAAGAGGGAGCGCGAGGCGGACCCGGATCCGCGCCGGGCCAGGCGGGAGAGCGCGGTGGCGTCGAGGTCGAGGCCGTAGGCGGCGGCCGCGGCGACGGCCAGGGCGGCGAATCCGCTCGCGGAGGACGCGAGGCCCGCCCCGGTGGGGACGGTGTTCTCGGTGTCCACGACGGCGCGGTCGGCGCTGTTGGCGCGCTCGCGCACCAGGTCGAGGAAGGTGACGATGCGCCGCTGGGCTTCACCCTGCGCGGGGACGCCGCCGAGCGTCACGTCGTCGTGCTCCGCTCCGGGCTCCCGTCGCACGCGGGTGGTGGTCGGGAAGATGTCCAGGGTCATCGAGAGGCTGTCGGTGCGCGGCAGGATGAGCCGCTCGTCGCGCTTGCCCCAGTACTTGATCAGTGCGATGTTCGGGTGCGCGACGGCGGTCGCGCTGCCCGCCGTGCTCGCCGGGGCGGTCCGTACCGCCGTGGCCTGTTGTTCAACGGCCATGGCCGGCAAACCCCCTCAGTGGTACGACCCATGTCTGTTCGGCGCCGGCTTCGTGCAGCTGCCGGGTCACCGCGCTCGCCCGCTCGGGCTGGGTCAGCGCGAGCACGCAGCCACCCATCCCACCGCCCGTGATCTTGGCGCCGAGGCTGCCCGCCGCGAGCGCCCCTTCGACCAGTGCGTCGATCCGGTCGGTGCTCAACCCGGCGGCACGCAGGAGCTCGTGATACTCCGTCATGCGGGTGCCGAGCTCCTCGGGCTTGCCGTCCGCGAGCGCGTGCCGGGCCTCGTCGGTGAGGTCCGTGGCGCGGCGTACGAAGTGTTCCTGCGCTCCGGCGTGGCGCTGGAAGCCTTCGCGGAGCATGCTGACCGCGTCCTTGGTCCTGCCCACCTCGCCGCTGTCGGCGATGATGAACAACTCCTCGCAGCCGACGGGCAGTTCCTCGGAGCGGCCCTGCTGGAACAGCAGGGGTCCGGGCGCGCCCACGGCGGTGGCGTCGACGCCGCTGGCGCGGCCGTGGGCCACGTTCTCGGCGGTCTGCACCAGGTCGAAGGCCGTCTGCGGGGTGACCTCGCGGTCGAAGAGGTCGGCCAGCGCGAAGACCACGGCGCGCGCGCAGGCGGCGCTGGAACCGAGGCCGCGGCCGGGCGGGATGGCGCAGTCCAGAATGACGTCGAGGTGTACGTCGTCGGCCACGTTCATGGTCGTCCGGAACTCGGCACTGAGTCGCCGGAGCCAGTCGGAGGCCTGTGTCGCCACCGGGCGGGAGGCAGAACCGGTCATTGTCAGAGACACTCCGCCGGCGTCACCCGGCGACTGGGCGGACCATCCGGCGCTCGCCGTGACCGCCAGCTGGGGCACCGGGAGCGCAAGGGCGGGAGCGCCGTAAACGACCGCGTGCTCCCCCAGCAAAATGGCCTTCGCGTGGGCGCGACCGATTCCGACGGAGCGAGCGCGACGGATTTCTGACACCCCTTCCGCTGAGCTCGGTGACGTCATCGCACTCAGCTCCCCTTCTCTTTTCCGCATGGAGATCGCATCATCCAGAGTTCTAGGAATGAATGAGGTTCCAGAGAAAAGGGCTTGCGGAGAGGAATGGAATTCATCTCTCCGCAAGCCCTCGAACCGCGGCCCTGACGGGCGAGGTGGTGTCAGGAGTCGGAACGCAGCAGGTTCTCGACGCGCTTCTGCCACTGGTAGTACGACGCGATCTTGTGGTACTCGCCCTTGGGTGTCGACGCGATGCCGTAGACGTAGTTGCGGCCCGTGGTGTCGTACGGCGCTTCCTTGATGAGGCGCTCGAAGGTCGGGGCGAACGTGATCGGCAGGCCCAGCGGCTCCGGCGTCATGACGGAGTAGGTGAACCGGTTGATCTTCGGGGAGTCCCAGTTCAGGGTCACGTAGATGACGAAGGAGCGCTCGCAGAACCGCAGGAGCTCCTCGCTCGGCTCGGAGAGACCGAGCTCGCCGAGGATCTCCCTGACGCCCTTCTCCTCGAAGACCTCGGCGGGCACGCGGTCGCCGACGCCGCCGCCGAAGTACAGGTTCATCGTGCGCTTCGAGTAGTCGATGCCGACCGTGCTGACCATGTCGGCCAGGCCCCACTTCTCGAAGAAGTCACGGTTGGCGGCCACGGCGGCCGGGATCGACGGCAGCTCGACGAGGTCGGCTATCTTCACCAGGTTCTCGGCGCTCGGGAAGGACCAGGTCTTCGTGAAGCCCCCCGCGACTCCGAAGTCGACGCCGCAGCTGGTGATGGGGAGGTTCGCGTGAACCTCCTTCAGCAGGCTGCCGACGGCGTGGTCCGTCTTCGGCGTGAGGCCGTGCTCCAGGGCACGGGCGTACGGGTCGAAGTCCTTCGGGAGCATCGTGAAGCGGGCGTCGAGGTCGTCGGCGCTGCTGCCCGTCGACGCCCGGAAAGAGATGACGGACTGCCCGACCACGTCCTTGTAGGCATTGAGGATGGGCCAGACCTTGTCACGCGAAGCGGTGACGTCCACCAGCTGAGCCGTCTTGTCGACGATCGAGTACAGCTCTTCCAAATCGGTGAACTCTGACATTTTTCCTCCACTTATCGATCTTGGCGTCTGTTTGAACGAGAGCACATCATCGGCAGCACACCAGAAGCTGTTTTCCGCAAGCAGTTCGACTTAGGATCGTCAATCCCCCGCACCCCGGCTCAAGGCAGACTCAGGGCGCACTCAGGGCACGCTCAGGGCATGCCTGTCGACACGCAACATGACAGGCATGCATGGAATGCAAAGGGGTATCGGTACTGCACCGAGCAGAGACTCGGTCTCGCCTGTACCAACCGGCGGCTACGGCACTCGACCCGCGGCCTCACGGCGGTTTTTGGGCAGAGTCGGCGTGCAGAAATAGTGACACGGGTGACGCCTTCGAGCCAAGCGCCACCCCGTGTGACCCGGGTCACACGGAATGAAGTCGCCCCAGAGCCAGGGACGTTGTAAAGGGCGAGGACCGCGCACCGCGGTCCTCGCCCTTCAACACCTGCCGTTCGGCAGGATCAGCGCAGCTCACACGTACTGACAGATGCCCCGCCGCAGGAACGACCCGTGCCCCGAACGCCCGGCGTAGACACGGTTGTCGATCACCGGGACGCCCCGCGACAGCACCGTCTCCACCCGCCCCGTCACCCGCTTGCCCTCGTAGGCCGAGTAGTCCACGTTCATGTGGTGGGTCTGCGCCGACATGATCTGCTCGGCGTGCGGGTCGTAGATGACGATGTCGGCGTCGGCCCCCGGGGCGATCGTGCCCTTCCTCGGGTACAGGCCGAACATCCGGGCCGGCGTCGCGCAGGCGACCTCGATCCAGCGGCGTCGGCTGATGTGTCCGTCGACGACAGCCTGGTGCAGCAGGTCCATGCGGTTCTCGACGCCCGGCATGCCGTTCGGGATCTTCGAGAAGTCCTCCCTGCCCATCTCCTTCTGGCCCTTGAAGCAGAACGGACAGTGGTCCGTGGAGACCACCTGCAGGTCGTTCGTGCGCAGCCCGCGCCACAGCACGGCCTGGTGCTCCTTCGGCCGCAACGGGGTCGAGCAGACGTACTTCGCGCCCTCGAAGTCGGGCTCCGCCAGGTTGTCGGTCGACAGGAAGAGGTACTGGGGGCACGTCTCGCCGAAGACCGGGAGGCCGTCGTCCCGCGCCCGGGTCAGCTCGGCGACGGCCTCCTGCGCCGACACGTGCACCACGTACAGCGGGGCGCCGGCCACCTGGCTGAGCCGGATCACCCGGTGCGTCGCCTCCGCCTCGAGCAGCGCCTTGCGGACCTCGCCGTGGTAGCGCGGGTCCCGCTCGCCGCGCGCCAGCGCCTGCTCCACCAGGACGTCGATGGCGAGGCCGTTCTCCGCGTGCGCCATCACGAGGCCGCCGTTGGAGCCCGCGCGCTGCATCGCCCGGAGGATCTGCCCGTCGTCGGAGAAGAAGACGCCGGGGTATGCGGTGAACAGCTTGAACGAGGTGATCCCGGACGCGACGAGCGTGTCCATCTCCTTGAGCGAGGACTCGTTCACGTCGGACATGATCATGTGGAATCCGTAGTCGACCGCGCACTTCCCGGCCGCCTTCTCGTGCCACGTGTCGAGCCCCTCCGCGAGCGTGCCGCCCTTGGGCTGGATCGCGAAGTCGATGATGGTGGTCGTGCCGCCCCAGGCCGCGGCGCGGGTGCCGGTCTCGAAGGTGTCCGCGGCGAGGGTGCCGCCGAAGGGCATCTCCATGTGCGTGTGCGCGTCGACGCCGCCCGGGATCACGTACTTCCCGGACGCGTCGATCACGTGGTCGGCCGTCCAGCCGTGGCTGTCGCGGGTGGCCAGCGCCGCGACGCGGCCGTCCTCCACCAGTACGTCGACGGGCAGTTCGTCGGAGGCCGTGATGACCAGGCCGCCGGTGATCAGAGTGCGGGTACTCATGTGGTGCGCTCCCTTTCCTGCGATCCTGCGGGGCCGTGCGTACGGGGAGGAGGGCCCTGGGCGCTCCTCGGGGTGCTAGGCGCTCCGCAGCGCCCGTTCGAGGATCGCGGCGCCCTCCTCGGCCTCCGCGACGGTCAGCGAGAGCGGTGGGGCCACGCGCAGCACGCTGGTGTCGTGTCCGCCGCCCTTGCCGATGAGCAGTCCGCCCTCGCGGGCCGCTTCGAGCACGGCCGCGGCCGCCTGCGGGTTCGGCCGGCCGGTGGCGGGCTCGATCAGCTCGATGCCGATCATCAGGCCGCGTCCGCGCACCTCGCGCACGACGGGCAGTTGGGCGCAGATGGCGCGCAGCCGCTCGATGAGGAGTCCGCCGACGCGCCGCGCGTTGCCCTGGAGGTCGTGCTCCAGGAGGTACGCGAGGTTGGCGAGCCCGGCCGCCATGGTGACCGGGGAGCCGCCGAACGTCGAGATGGAGTTGGCGTCGAGGGAGTTCATGACCTCGGCGCGGGCCACGACGCCGCCGATCGACATGCCGTTGCCGATGCCCTTGGCGAAGGTCAGGATGTCCGGCGAGCCGTTCTCGGCATGGGCCTGCCAGCCCCAGAAGTGTTCGCCGGTGCGGCCCCAGCCGGTCTGTACCTCGTCGGAGATCCACAGGATGCCGTGCTCGTCCAGGACCTCCTTGAAGGCGGCGTACAGGCCGTCGGGCGGTGAGGTGAAGCCGCCGACGCCCTGGATCGGCTCGGCGATCAGGGCGGCCACTCCCCCGCGGCTCTGTCCGAGCATGTCCCGCAGGTCGGCGACGCAGGCCGCGGTGAACTCGGCGTCGCTCAGCTCCGCGTACGGGCCGCGGCCGCGGACGCCCCCGTGGACGTACAGCGTCTGGAGCGGCGAGAGGCTGGTCGGCGACCACGACTGGTTGCCGGTGATGCCGACGGTCGTGAAGGAGCGGCCGTGGTAGCTGTTGCGCATCGCCAGGATCTGGTTGGAGCGGCGGTGGGCGGTGGCGAGCAGCAGGGCCGCGTCGTTGGCCTCGGTGCCCGAGGTGGTGAAGAAGACGCGGGCGTCGGGGATGCCGGACAACGCCGCGATCCGCTCGGCGAGTTCGACCATCGGGCGGTTGAGGTAGAGCGTCGAGGAGTGGATGATCCGGCCGGCCTGCTCGCTCACCGCCTTGGTGACCTCGGGCAGGGCGTGGGCCGTCATGGTGGTGAGGATGCCGCCGAAGAAGTCGAGGTACTTCCTGCCGTCGGCGCCCCAGACGTGGCGGCCCTCCCCGTGGGTGAGCTCCATGGGCCGCTCGTAGTAGAGCGCGAGCCAGTCGGGCAGCACGGCCCGGTGGCGGTCGTACAGATCGGTCACGGCTGCACCAGCCCTTCGTAGGCATCGGGACGGCGGTCGCGGTAGAACGCCCACTGCTGGCGCACTTCCTCGATGAGGCCGAAGTCGAGGTCCCTGACGACGAGTTCCTCGGCCTTGTCGCTCGCGGGCTCGCCGACGAACTGGCCGCGCGGGTCGACGAAGTAGGAGGTTCCGTAGAAGTCGTTGTCGCCGTACTCCTCCTGGCCGACGCGGTTGATCGCGGCGATGAAGTACTCGTTGGCGACGGCGGCCGCGGGCTGTTCGAGCTGCCAGAGGTAGGCGGAGAGGCCGCGCGAGGTGGCGGAGGGGTTGTAGACGATCTGGGCGCCGTTAAGGCCCAACTGGCGCCAGCCCTCGGGGAAGTGGCGGTCGTAGCAGATGTAGACGCCGACCTTGCCCACCGCGGTGTCGAAGACGGGCCAGCCCAGGTTCCCCGGCTTGAAGTAGTACTTCTCCCAGAAGCCCTTGACCTGGGGGATGTGGTGCTTGCGGTACTTGCCGAGGTAGCTGCCGTCGGCGTCGATGACGGCGGCGGTGTTGAAGTAGAAGCCGGACTGCTCGACCTCGAAGACGGGGACGACGATCACCATGCCGGTCTCGCGCGCGAGGTCCCGCATGCGGGTGACGGTGGGGCCGTCCGGCACGGGCTCGGCCCAGCGGTAGTGCTCGGCCTCCTGGACCTGACAGAAGTAGGGGGCGTTGAAGACTTCCTGGAAGCCGATCACCTTCGCGCCCTGCCGGGCCGCCTCGCGGGCGTGTTCCTCATGCTTGGCGATCATGGATTCGGTGTCGCCTGTCCAGGTCGCCTGGACCAGTGCGGCGCGTACGACGTTGGCCATGAGCTGCTCCTTCGTATGCCCTTGAGAGGACGTCAGAGAGCCTCTACGCACGTAGATCTGCTGCGTGGATTAGGAGAACGTAAGCCTCCCCCGAGGGGCGGAGCAAGACCATCGTCGTCAACCGGCGGAGTCGATCATGTTTCGCACCCGAGCGGGCGAGAAACGGGCGCGAAGCGGCAGGGACCCGGCTGCGGGGCCGACGCGGGGCGGTCCGGATCAGGCGCTGAATCCGGCGACGCGCAGGGCGTGCACCAAATCCCAGTGGTGCTCCTCGGAGACTCCGCGTGCCGTCTCCAGGAGCAGGGGTATGAGCCGGCGGGGGTCGGTGTGCGCGCAGCGGGCCACGTCCTCGGGGGTGCGGACCCGGAGATAGGAGTCGAGGAGGGCGCGGGCCTCCCGCTCCCGGCCCGCGTCGATCAGCGCGATGATCGCCTCGGCGATCTCCGGCGCGGGGCGCGCGACCCCCTGTCGCAGCAGCTTCCTGCAGTCGTCGGCGCGGCCGGACCCGGCCAGCGCGTCCGCCAGCGCGACGAGCCGGTCCGGCGGCAGCGACGCGGCCTCCCACAGCAGGGTCGCCCAGTCCGCGCCGAGCCCGGCGCGGTGCAGCTCCGCGGCGAACAGGGGCAGCCGGTCCGCGGGCCAGCCCGCGGCCTCCACGAGCACTCCGTGCGCCTCGCCGCTGCGGCCCTCGCCGCGCAGCTGGATGAGTTCCCGCACGGCGTCGGAGGTCGCACGGGCGGCGGGGTCCTCGACAGGGCCCGGGGGCGCCTGGGGCGCAGGCTCGGAGTCAGCGGCGGGGACGGGCTCATAGCCCCCTTCGCCGAACGCGCCGTCCAGGGCCTCCGCGGCGGGCGCGGCGTCCTGTCGGGGTACGCGCAGTTCGTCGTCCGGCGACGGAAAGGGGGAAGAGGACGAAGGTGACGAGGGCGACGACAGGAACGGGGACGAGGAGGAGGGCGATGCCTCCGGAACGGCGGGCCCGCCCGGAAACACCCCGAAGCCGTCGCCCGACACCGCCGTGCCGAGGTCGACCCACGACGGGCGCTCGGCCTCGACGAGGCGGTCCATCCGCTCCTGGATCTCGGCGCAGCGGGCCGTCGCGCGGTCGTGGTCGTCGCGCACCCAGGCGAGATCGAGGTTGATGCGGTCGACGTCGTCGGCGTCGACCGCCGCGCTCAGCTGGCGCGTCAGGTCCGCCTGCCGCTCCAGGGCGATCCGCTGCTCCGTGAGCATCATGTCGAGCCGGTCGCTGAGGAGCTCGTGGCCGCCGGGCCTGGCGTCGTAGGCGGCGACCGACGCCCGGTGCAGCGCCCGCGCCGTGTCCGTCTCGCGCTCGGCCTCGGGGATGCCGCGATCCGCCGCGAGGTCGTGGAGCAGCGCCTGGACCACGTCCCAGGGCGGCACCTCGGCGCCGTCCAGACAGGCCCGCATGCCGTCCGGATCTCGCTGCCAGAACACGCCGCACCAGCCTGCCGCCTGGTCGAGCCGACCCAGCAGATCCCTCAGATATCTAGCGAACTCCCTGACCTGATCCGGGAGTTGTCCCACTGCCATCTGACCAGCACCGTCCCGTGAAGCCTGGAGTCTTCCGGTCCGGAAGATAACACCAGACGTGTTACGGGACGACTACATGCAGTTTTCGGCGGGCATTACGGGCCGATACGGACCGCTCGGGCCACCCCGCACATGGCCGGTTCGGGCCCTAGACCACGGCCGGCTCGCAGCGGACCACCAGCTCATCCAGCGAGAGCCCCAGCACGGACGCCAGCGCCGCCACGGTGAACAGCGCGGGGGTGGGCGCGCGGCCCGTCTCGATCTTCCGCAGCGTCTCCGCCGACAGGCCCGCCTCCGCGGCGACCGAGACCATGCTCCGCTCCGCGCGTGCCGCACGGAGGAGCGCCCCGAGACGCTCGCCGCGCTCACGCTCTTCTGGGGTCAAAGGAGTCCGCACCATGCGCCCATCCTAACCGACCCCCATTAGAATACCGGCATTGAAATACCGGTATAGTAATGGGCATGGTGGAACTCAAGACAGCACAATCGATCGACGCGATGCGCGAAGCGGGCCGCATCGTGGCGCAAGCCCTGACCGCCGCCCGCAAGGCCGCGGCCGTCGGGGTGTCCCTGCAGGACCTGGACGCGGTGGCGCACGAC
>NZ_LIPN01000044.1 GCF_001418325.1 Streptomyces atriruber
TCCCCTCCTGACCCAGGAGCCTCCAGGCGCACCGGGCGCGAGCCGCGCCCACTCCCTACATCCGATCGAGGAGAGACAGGCCATGAGCACGGAGAGCACCCCCCGACCGGCAGCCCGCGCAACCATCGACCTCATCACCGCCGCCTGGCACACCCAGGCCGTCTACGCGGCGTCCAAGCTGGGTCTGCCCGATCTGATCGCGGCCGGGCACACCGGCCCGGCCGAGCTCGCCAAGGCCGCCGACGCGGACCAGGACGCCGTCCGGCGCCTGCTGCGCCTGCTCCTGCGTCTGGGCGTGGTGGACGGCGACGAGAACGACGGCTACCGCAACACCGACATCGGCGACCTGCTGCGCGACAGGCCGGGCTCGCTGCGCGATGTGTCCCTGCTCTACGGCGAGGAGTTCTACCAGGCCTGGGGGAACTCGATCGAGACGTTCCGCACGGGCGGGACCGGCTTCGAAAAGGCGTACGGCCGCTCCCTCCTCGGCTATCTGGGCGAGGACCCCGATGCCGCGCAGCGCTTCCAGCGGGCCATGCAGGCCCAGGCGAAGAACTTCTCCTTCGACGCCGTCCCCCAGCTCATCGACTTCAGCTCCGACCGGCACGTCGTCGACATCGCGGGCGGCAGCGGCCAGCTGCTGGCCACCGTCCTCGGCGCCGCGCCCAAGGCCCGCGGCACGCTGATCGACCTGGAACACAACATCCCCATCGCCCGGGCTCACCTGGAACAGACCGTGGGAACCGACCGGACCGAGCTCGTCGCCGGGGACATGTTCACCACCCCGGTCCCGCGGGAGGCCGACACCTATCTCCTGTCCCGGGTGCTGGGCGACTGGCAGGAGGACGACTGCATACGCCTCCTGCGTTCCATACGCGAGGCCATGGCGCCGCACTCCCGGCTCCTGATCATCGAAATGGTCGTCCAGGACGGCAAGGACGGACTGCTGGCCCCGCTGTGGGACCTCCATCTGATGATCGTCAACGGCGGCCATCAGCGTTCCATCGGCGAGTACCGCGATCTGTCGGCACGCTCCGGGCTGTCCATCGAGCGCTGTGTCCAACTGCCCATGGAAACCTCCGCTCTGGTGCTCACTCCGGCAGGCTGAAGTCCGGCCGCACCGTCCGCACCGGCCCGGTCGCGGATCTGCCCTCCCGTCGTGACCGAGGAGTCTGCATGCCACAACAGCAGCCGAATCAACCGCGCACAGCGACCACGTCCGGGCGGCTCGGCCCGGACATCGACCTCCGGGAACCCTTCCGGGAACCGGACGTCGTGCGGGGGGCGGGCCACGGTGCGCCCTTCATCCACGGCGTGCACACCTCGGTGGCGGCGTTCATCGGTGACGCCCCCAGCCTGCCGGGCAAGCCCGCCTTCGTCCGGCACCCGCTGGAGTTCATCGAGGCGTTCTCGCCGCGCCCGGCCGAAGGGGAGGCGCCGTCCTTCGTCCACGACGCCGTGCTCGGCCACTTCCGCAACGGAGGTGGCGGGGCATGGGTTCTCGGAACAGGGGAGGAAGGGAGGCGCGACCACGGGGACAGGGACCGTGTCGCCGCCTATCGGGCCGCGCTCGCCCGGCTGGAACGCCTGCCGGAGATCAGCCTCGTGGTGGCTCCGGATCTGTGGCGGGTGGCGGAGGAGGCCGACGGCATCGCGCAGGCGATCGCCGGGCACTGCAGCCGCGTGGGGCACCGGGTCGCGCTGCTGCACACCCGGCAGGGTCTCGCCCCCGCCGACGTGCGGAGCAGGCCGTTCGGGCTGGCGGAGCCGGACGCCCAGTTCGTCGCCGTCCACTATCCGTGGGTCACGGTGACGGAGGTCGGCGGGCACGAACGTCTGGTGCCGCCTTCGGGACACGTGTCGGGGATGTGCTGCCGCGCCGACACCGAGCAGGGCGTGCACACGACGCCGGTGGGATCGCTGGTGGGAGTGGTCAAGCAGGAGCGTGAACTCACCGAGCGCGAACGGGAGTCGGTCACGGGCCTGGGGGTGAACTGCCTGCGGTTCGTCCAGGGCCAGGGCGTCCGGGCGCTCGGCGCGCAGACCCTGTCGACCGACCCCGACTGGGCGTCCCTCGGAGTGCGGCGCCTGGTGAACTACACCCGCGCCTCTCTCGAACAGGGCACCCGCTGGGCGGCCTTCGACACGAACACGGCCCAACTGAGGGCTCTGATACGTCAGTCCACCACGACGTTCCTCAAGGGGCTGTGGCGACAGGGGGTGCTGCCCGGCGAGTCCGCGGCCGAGGCGTTCGAAGTCACCTGCGACGACACCAACAACACTGCCGAGGACGTGGCGCGGGGCCGCGTGAATCTCGATGTCGGCCTGGCCGCCGTGCGGCCGGCCGAGTTCGTCACGTTCCGCGTGCGGCACGACATCGGCAGCGGAACCATCTGACCGGGGCGGTCCTGCCGGGCCGCCCAGCCACAACAAGGAGACACCTTATGGAGATTCACTCATGCTCGCGGGACCACAGAACGGAGATACGTGACGCCACGGAACCGTTGCTCTGCGGCGCCTGCGTCGGAAAGCTGGAGCGCACGCTGCGCGCGCTGCCGGGCCTCCATCAGGAGGGCCTGCACCACGTCATGGCCACGTCCCGGCGACGTAATCCGACCAAGGTGTCCGGGAGCCGCAGGCGGGACCATCTGAACGTCTCCGCACTGGACGCCCGGAGCAACATCGTCGCCATTCTGGAGTCGTGGGCGGGTTACGTCGCGGAGGAACTCGAGACCACGGTCCCGAGCCGTTCCGTCCCCCACCTGACCTGCTTCCTCCTGCGCCATTTGGAGTGGCTCACGGCCCAGCCTCCGGCCGAGGACTTCGCGGCCGAGATCCAGGGGCTCCACGTCGAACTGCTCCGCATCATCGACCCCGACCGGGGCGATCACGATCCGCTCACCAGACGGTGTGTGGTGGACAGTTGCCCGGGCACGATCAACGCCTCGCCGCAGAGTTCCGGCGCCGCGGCCAAGGGCAGCATCCACTGCTCGTCGGGGCATTCGTGGGAGATACGGGAGTGGCTCGTCCTGCGCCACCTCCTGGACCGGCAGCGCGAGGAAGCCGCCTGATCAGCGCCGTCCGGCACCGGTAGGAACGGCGACGGACACACTGCGGGAACGGCTTCGCGGGACGTTCGGCCTGCTCAGCGGGAGAGAGCAGGGTAGAGCGCGACGGAGCCACTGATGGAGGTGCTCACCGCACGCGGGGTTCTCACGCGTGCGGTGACCGCCTCCACCTGCCGTCTCCAGGACCGGTGTCCCGAGCGGGGCCGGTCTGCCGCCCGGCCCGCCGCTCGGTCACCGTCACCGGATCTGCAGGTTGTCGAGGTAGGACTGCACGTTGCGGCGCGTCTCGGGAACACTGTCCCCGCCGAACTTCTCCACCACCGCATCCGCCAGCACCAACGCCACCATCGCCTCCGCGACGATCCCGGCCGCCGGCACCGCACACACATCCGAACGCTGATGATGCGCCTTGGTCGCCTCACCCGAGACCACATCCACCGTCGCCAAAGCCCGCGGCACCGTCGCGATCGGCTTCATCGCCGCCCGCACCCGCAACAACTCACCCGTGCTCAAACCACCCTCCGTACCACCCGAACGGCCCGAAGCACGCCGGATCCCACCCTCCCCGGCCACGATCTCATCATGCGCCCGCGAACCCGGCACCCGCGCCAGATCGAAGCCGTCCCCGACCTCGACCCCCTTGATCGCCTGAATCCCCATCAACGCCGCCGCAAGCCGCGCATCCAACCGCCGGTCCCAATGCACATGCGAACCCAGCCCGACCGGCACCCCATACGCCAACACCTCGACGACACCACCCAGCGTGTCCCCGTCCTTGTGCGCCTGATCGATCTCCGCGACCATCGCCTTCGACGCATCCGCATCCAGACACCGCACCGGATCCGCATCCAACCGCTCAACATCCGCAGGCGTCGGGTACACCCCATACGGCGCCCTCGCCGCCGCCAACTCCGTGACGTGCGACACGACCTCGATCCCGGCCGTCTCCTTCAGGAACGAACGCGCCACCGCACCCAACGCCACCCGCGCCGCGGTCTCCCGCGCCGAAGCCCGCTCCAGCACCGGCCGCGCCTCATCGAACCCGTACTTCTGCATCCCCGCCAGATCCGCATGACCCGGCCGCGGCCGCGTCAACGGCGCATTACGCGCCAGATCCGCCAACACCGCCGGATCCACCGGATCCGCCGCCATCACCTGCTCCCACTTGGGCCACTCCGTATTACCCACCATCACCGCAACCGGCGACCCCATGCTCAACCCATGCCGGACCCCGCCCAAGAACGTGACCTCATCACGCTCGAACTTCATCCGCGCCCCACGGCCATACCCCAACCGCCGCCGCGCCAGATGATCCGCCACCATCTCCGTCGTGATCGGCACGCCGGCGGGAAGACCCTCCAACGTCGCGACAAGCGCGGGTCCGTGCGACTCCCCCGCGGTCAGCCAACGCAACCTGCTCAACGGTGCTCCTCATGCTCGCGCCTCGAACTGCTGTCTTCGACGGCGCGGCCGGGTGCGCGGCCCTGGCCCGCCACCCCCGATCCTCCCACGTCCCGAGGGGGAACCCGGCGTCCGGTCCATCTGACGGACGTCCCTCGGTCCCGCCTCGACCGGGGCGCGACCAGGGATTTACCGTTCGGCCAGCGCGTGCTCCCCGGCCTTGCGCATGGCGCCGAGCGGCGCGGGGGCGCGGCCCGTCATCTGCTCGACCTGCAGCACCGCCTGGTGCACGAGCAGGTCGAGACCGCTGACGACGGCCCCTCCGTACGCCGACCAACGCGCCGCGAGAGCGGTGGGCCACGGGTTGTACAGCACGTCGAACAGGGTGGCGGGGCGCTCGGGCACGGTGGCCGACAGGGCGTCCGTGGTGCCCGCGGGCGTCGTGGCGATCACCAGGGGCGCCCGCAGTGCCTCCGCCGCGTCCTCCCAGGGCTCGGTCCTGACCTGCACGTCGAGCCGCTGGCCCCACTCGCGCATCTCGGCGGCGCGGGCGTCGCTGCGGACGTACGCGACGACCTCGCCCGTGCAGATCCGGGCGAGCGCGGCCAGCGCGGACGACGCGGTGGCGCCCGCCCCGAGGATCGCGGCCGATTCGACCTCCTCGATGCCCCGCTCGCGGAGCGCGGCGACCATGCCCGGGATGTCGGTGTTGTCACCGACACGCCGTCCGTCGTCGCCGAACACGACCGTGTTCACCGCCTCGACGGACGCCGCGGTCTCACTGACCTCGTCGAGCAGCGGAATGATCGCCCGCTTCAACGGCATGGTCAGCGAGAGCCCGGCCCATTCGGGGCCGGCCTTCGCGATGAATTCGGGCAGCGCCGCCTCGTCGATCTCGAAGCGGTCGTACGTCCAGTCGCTCAGGCCCAGTTCCTCGTACGCGGCGCGGTGCAGCACCGGGGAGAGGGAGTGGGCGATCGGGGAGCCGAGGACTGCGGCTCGTCGCTTCTGCGCGCTCATTGCCCCTTCAGGTATTTCTCGCGGTTCCGGTTCTGTTCTTCGTTCGTCTCGGCGAAGAGCGTCTTGTCCTCGCTGACGGAAACGAAGTAGTACCAATTCCCCTTGGCGGGATGGAGCGCGGAATCAATGGCCGCGTCTCCCGGATTTCCGATCGGCCCGGGGGGAAGACCCTTGATCTTGTACGTGTTGTACGGGTCGTTGAGCTTGCGGAGTTCGTCGACCGTGCCCGTGGCGAGTTTGGACTCGCCCCTCAGGTAATTGACCGTCGAGTCGAAGTCCAGCAGACCGTACGTCTCGGTGTTGCCCGGCTTGAGACGGTTGTAGACGACCGTGGCCACCTTGTCGAAGTCGTGCTTGAACTTGCCTTCGGCCTGCACGAGGCTGGCGACCGTGACCACCTGGAGCGGGTTGTCCAGGTTCAGCCGCTTGGCCTGCGACTTGACGTCCAACTCGTCGTACTTCGCGGTCGCTTGGGCGACCATGTCCTTCAGAACGTCCTGGGGCTTCTTGCCCTTGGCGACCGGGTAGCTGGAGGGATGGAGGAAGCCTTCCAGCGGGTCCTTGACGTCGTTGTTCATGTTCGACGTCGCCCACTCCGGGAGCCCGAGGCTCTTCCATTCCTTCCGGGCGATGTTCTTGGTGGTGCCCTTCTTCAATTCGAGGCGCTGGTCGATCTGTTTGTAGACCGTCACATTCCGCGTGCCCGGCGGAACGACCAGGTTGCTGCGGCTCTTCGGGTTGAGCATCAATTCGACGGCGCTCTTGGCGGACATCTGCTTCTTGAGCGTATAGACGCCGGCCTGAATGGACTGCCCGTCCGGATGCTTTCCCTGGGCGGAGACGAATGCGTCGACGCTCTTGACGACGCCCGCGTCCTTGAGCTTCTGCCCGATCGCGTAGCCGCCGGAGTCCTTGGGAATGTCGACGACGGCCGTGCCCGAGCCCTCGCCCGCGAAGTCGGGCGCCGTGCCGAAACGATCCTGGTAGAACTGGTAGCCGAAATAGCCGACGCCGCCGAGGCCGCCCGCGAAGACCAGCGTCACGACCAGGCAGGCACAGCCGCTGCGGCGCTTCTTGGGCTTCTTTCCGCCACGCCCACCGCGCCGCTCGCCCCGGCCGCCCCGGCGGCCGGGCTCGTCGTCATCGTCGGAGTCGTCGTCCTCGCCACCCGCGAAGAACGCGTGCTCCCCCCGGTCGGGCCCCGGATCCCAGTCGGCCTCGGACTCGGGCTCGGCCGGCGCGGGCCGACGGCGGCCGGGCGGCTCCGGCGGCGCGTAGGCATCAGGAGTGGAGTAGTAGTCGTGGCCCTCCGGGCCGTACCCGGCCTGCTGGCTTCCGTAGGGGTCCATCGGATCGCTGCCGTACGGGACCTGCCCGTGCCCGCCGGTGTCCCAGCCACCGTCGTTGTGCCCCTGGTCGGGGCCGCCGTTGTACCCCTGGCCGGGGTTTCCTTCGTAACCCTGGCCGGGGTTCGAGTTGTAGTCATAGGCGGCGGCGCCGTCGTACTGCTGCTGACCGTAGCCCTGCTGCTGGCCGTAAGCCTGCTGCTGGCCGGTGCCCCACTCCCCGCCGTACTGGGCCTGGTGCGGCTGCTGATGCTGGTGCGGCTGCTGCGGGTGGTACTGCCCCTGGCCGCCGTAGGTGGACGTGCCGCCCGAGGGCTGCTGTCCTCCCCATCCGCTGTCCCCGTACAACGGGTCCTCCGGATGCCACGGTTCGGAGCCTGGGCCCCGGCCATACTCAGTCATCGATCCCCTACATGCCGCGAGGCGGGGCCGCCGTCGGGATGGCCGGGCAACCGTTCCGCCTCTTGATGCTGTGCGGCAGCTGTTCGAACACCGCCGCATCGCGCGGAACGTTACCGTATCGCGATCAGATGACCACTTCGACGCCCTCGCCGGGAGCTTTGCCTGACGCCCGTTCGGACTCCAGGGCCTGCTGAAGGATGATCACAGCCGCGGCCTGATCAATGACAGACCTGCCCTTTTTGGACTTCACACCGGAGGCGCGCAGTCCCTGACTGGCCGTCACTGTGGTCATCCTCTCGTCCACGAGCCTCACCGAAATGGGGGCGACCATGCGGGCGAGCTCCTGGGTGAACGCGCGGATCTTGGCGGCCGCCGGGCCCTCGCCCCCGTTGAGGGAGCGAGGGAGGCCGACGACGATCTCGATCGGCTCGTACTCGTCGGCGAGCTGCTTCAGGCGACGCCGGGCCGCCGGGACATCGCGCCCCGGCACCGTCTCCACCGGAGTGGCGAGGATCCCGTCGGGGTCGCACGAGGCGACCCCGATCCGGGCGTCACCGACGTCGATGGCCAGACGTCGGCCCCTGCGCATGCCTTCTGCCGACTCGGTCATCAGGCCGTCTCGGTGACGAGGCGCTCGACCGCGGCGATGGCGTCACCGATCGCGGCCGGGTTCTGGCCGCCGCCCTGGGCGACGTCCGGCTTGCCGCCGCCACCGCCACCGAGAGTCTTGGCGGCCGTGCGCACCAGGTCGCCCGCCTTGAGGCCGCGCTCACGCGCCGACTCGTTGGTGGCGATGACCGTCAGCGGGCGGCCGTTGGCCGTGGTGAAGAGCGCCACGACGGCCGGGCGGTCGCCCTGGATGCGGCCCCGCACGTCGAGGACCAGCTTGCGCAGGTCGTCGGCGCCCGTGCCGTCCGGCACCTGACCGGTGACCAGGGCGACGCCCCGTACGTCCTTGGCGGACTCGACGAGACCGGCGGCGGCCGCGAGGACCTTCTCCGCGCGGAACTTCTCGATCTCCTTCTCGGCGTCCTTCAGCTTGCCGAGCATCGCGGCGACCTTCTCGGGCAGCTCCTCGGGACGGCCCTTGACCAGCTCCTGGAGCTGGGCGACGACCGTGTGCTCCTTGGCGAGGAAGTTGTACGCGTCGACGCCGACCAGCGCCTCGATGCGGCGCACGCCGGAGCCGATGGAGGACTCTCCGAGCAGCTTCACCAGACCCAGCTGGGCGGTGTTGTGCACGTGCGTTCCGCCGCACAGCTCCTTGGAGAAGTCGCCGATGGTGACGACGCGCACCCGCTCGCCGTACTTCTCGCCGAACTCGGCGATGGCGCCGGACTTCTTGGCGTCGTCGATCGACATGACCTCGGCCTGAACGTCCAGCTCGCGCGAGAGGACGTCGTTGATCCGCTGCTCGACGTCCGTCATCACGGTCGTGGGCACGGCGGACGGCGAACCGAAGTCGAAGCGGAAGCGGCCGGGCTGGTTCTCGGAACCGGCCTGGGCGGCCGTCGGGCCGAGCGCGTCGCGCAGCGCCTGGTGCGTGAGGTGCGTGGCCGAGTGGGCGCGGGCGATGGCGCGGCGGCGGTGCGAGTCGATCGATGCCCAGACCGGGGCACCGACGGTGATCTCGCCGACCTGGACAACGCCCTTGTGGACGTGCACGCCGGGCACCGGCTTCTGCACGTCACGGATCTCGACGACGGCGCCGCTGTCCAGGCGGATGCGGCCGGTGTCGCCGATCTGGCCACCGCCCTCGGCGTAGAACGGGGTGCGGTCGAGGACGATCTCGACCTCGTCGCCCTCGGTGGCGGCGGGCGAGGAGACGCCGTTGACCAGCAGGCCGACGATCTGGGCCTCGTTCTCCGTGAGGGAGTAGCCCGTGAAGTCGGTGGCGCCGGAGGCATCGGCGATCTCGCGGTAGGCGTGCAGATCGGCGTGGCCGGTCTTCTTGGCCTTGGCGTCGGCCTTGGCGCGGTCGCGCTGCTCCTTCATCAGGCGGCGGAAGCCGTCCTCGTCCACGGAGAGGCCCTGCTCGGCCGCCATCTCCAGGGTGAGGTCGATGGGGAAGCCCCACGTGTCGTGCAGCAGGAACGCCTTGTCGCCGGAGAGGACCTGGCCGCCCGCGGCCTTGGTCTCGGTGACGGCGGTGTCGAGGATGTTCGTGCCGCCCTTGAGCGCCTTGAGGAAGGCGGCCTCCTCGGCGAGAGCGACGGTCTCGATGCGCTTGCGGTCGGTGATGAGCTCGGGGTACTGCTGCCCCATCGTGTCGATCACGACGTCGACGAGGTCCTTGACGACCGGTCCGGTGGCACCCATCAGACGCATGTTGCGGATGGCGCGGCGCATGATGCGGCGCAGCACGTACCCACGGCCCTCGTTGCCGGGCGTGACGCCGTCGCCGATGAGCATCGTCGACGTACGGATGTGGTCGGCGACGACGCGCAGGGAGACGTCCGAGCCGTGCTCGGCGCCGTACCGCACGCCGGTCAGCTCGGTGGCCTTGTCCATGACGACGCGCAGGGTGTCCGTCTCGTACATGTTCTGTACGCCCTGCAGGATCATCGCGAGACGCTCGAGGCCGAGGCCCGTGTCGATGTTCTTCGACGGCAGCTCGCCGAGGATCGGGAAGTCCTCCTTGCCGTCGCCCGCGCCGCGCTCGTACTGCATGAAGACCAGGTTCCAGATCTCCACGTAGCGCTCGTCGTTGACGGCGGGGCCGCCCTCTTCGCCGAACTCGGGACCGCGGTCGTAGTTGATCTCGGAGCACGGACCGCAGGGGCCGGGCACGCCCATGGACCAGAAGTTGTCCTTCTTGCCCAGGCGCTGGATGCGCTCGGCCGGGACGCCGACCTTCTCGCGCCAGATCTGCTCGGCCTCGTCGTCGTCGAGGTAGACCGTGATCCACAGGCGCTCGGGGTCGAGGCCGAAGCCGCCGTCGGCGACCGAGTTGGTCAGCAGCTCCCAGGAAAGCGTGATGGCGCCTTCCTTGAAGTAGTCACCGAAGGAGAAGTTGCCGCACATCTGGAAGAACGTGCCGTGGCGCGTGGTCTTGCCGACCTCTTCGATGTCGGGCGTGCGCACGCACTTCTGCACGCTGGTGACGCGCGGGGCGGGCGGCTTGACCTCACCCAGGAAGTAGGGCTTGAACGGCACCATGCCTGCGGGGACGAGCAGCAGAGTCGGGTCGTCCGCGATGAGCGACGCCGAAGGGACGACGGTGTGCCCGCGCTCCTCGAAGAAGCTCAGCCAGCGGCGGCGGATTTCAGCCGACTCCATCAGTGGTCCTCATTCCCGTTGTACTGCGTCTTGATGTCGTTCTTGTAGCTGCTGTGGCTCTCGATGACCGCGAAGCGGCGGGGCGCGGGCAGTTCGGCGTCGGGGTGGTGCTGCAGCCCCAGCGCTTCGCCCAGTTCGACCTCGCGCTCGGCCATGCCGTCGCGGATGTCGAGCGCGAAGTCCTTCAGGCGGTGGCCCGTCTCGATCGCCTTGTTCGCGGCCTGCGCGGCGAGGCTCTCGGGGGTCAGCTGCTTGAGCTTGCGGTTGACCTTGGTGGTGGCCCATACGCCGGCGGCTGCGCCCGCGGTGAACCAGAACGTACGGCGGAACATCGCTGCGTCAGTCCCTCTTACTCCGGTTGGCCCGCTTGGTCCGCCGCGCGGACGGGACGGTGCGACCCACGATCACCGTACGACGGGACGGCTTGGCGGGCATTTCCTTTGCTTCGGGGGCGGCCTTGCGGCTGATGGCCCTGCGCACGCCGTACCCGAACGCGGCCACCTTGACCAGGGGGCCGCCGAAGGTCGACGCGACCGTCGTGGACAGCGCCGAGGCGTTCGAGGTGACCTCCTGGACGTCGGAGGCGATGGCGTCGACACGGTCGATCTGCGTCTGCGCGGAGCGCACCGCGGTGGAGGCGTCGGCCAGCAGGGGAACGGCCTGCTCGGTCACGTCCGCGACGAGCTTGGTGGTCGCCCTGAGCGTCTGGGCCAGCCTCGCCAGTGCCACCGCGAGGAAGGAGACCAGGATCGCCCAGAAGACGGCCACCAGGACCCCGGCAACCTCTCCACCCGACACTTGGCACCGCTCCCTGGATCTCGTCCCTGAACTTCGTCCCTGAACATCGAAAAGTCGTCCTCCGACCCTATCGCGCCGGGGGCGTCGCTCCGTACCGCATTCCCCTTCACACTTCCAGGAGTTGCGCGAACCGATTGTACGGACCGCATACGAATGAGTACGCTCCGTACCCCATGCGACCTTCTCAGTCCGGCAATCTCCCCCTGGAACTGAACGCCTTCGTCGGGCGCGACACCGAACTTGCCGAGCTCGCCACGGCCTTGGAGGCGGGACGGCTGGTCACGGTGACGGGGGTCGGCGGGGTCGGGAAGTCGCGGCTCGCCCTGCGGGCGGCGGCGCGGAGCCGGCTGCGCGACGGCGCTTGGCTGGTGGATCTCACGGCACTGCGGGACGCCCATCTCCTGGAACACGCGGTCGCCGAGGCCCTCGGGCTGACGGACCACACGAAGAGGCCGCCGCGCCAGGTGCTGCTCGGGCACCTCGCGGAGCGGGAACTGCTTCTCGTCGTCGACGGTTTCGAACCCCTCGTCGACGCCTGCGCCTCGCTCGTGCGCGATCTGCTCGTGCACTCCCCCGGCCTTCGGGTGCTTGCGGTCGGGCGCAGGCCACTGGAGGCCGAGGGCGAGCGGCTCTTCCCGCTCGCACCGATGCCGGGTCCCGACGCGGCCGCGCTCTTCACGGACCGGGCGGCGGCCGGTCTGCCCGGCTTCGCGCTCGACGACGGCAACCGCACGGACGTCATGGAGCTGTGCCGCCGCCTCGACGGGATCCCGCTCGCCGTGGAGCTCGCCGCGGGACGGCTGCGGGCACTCTCCCCCGCCCAGCTGCTCGCCCGGCTCGACGACCGGTTCCGGCTGCTCACGGGGGCCCGGCGCGACGGGCTGCCGCGGCACCAGACGCTGCGGACGGCCATCGGCTGGAGCCACGAACTGTGCGCGCCGCGGGAGCGACTGCTCTGGTCGCGCCTCTCGGTGTTCGCCGGACAGTTCGACCTGGAGGCCGTCGAGTACATCTGCGCCGGGGACGGACTGCCCTCCGACGACGTGCTCGACGTACTGGACGAGCTGCTCGCCCAGTCCGTCGTGAACCGCGAGGAGGGGCCGTCGGGCGTGCGCTACCGCATGCTCGACACCGTCAGGGCCTACGGCGCCGACTGGCTGGAGGCGGCGGGCGAGAGCACGCGGCTGCAGCGCAGGCACCGCGACTGGTACATGGGGCTCGCCACCTGGTGCGAGCTGGACTGGTTCTCACCGCGCCAGCCGGAGGTCGCCGCCCTCGTCGACACCGAACTGCCCAATCTGCGCGCCGCGTTGGAGTTCTGTCTGACCGAGGGCGACCAGGCCCACCTGGGGCAGTACCTCGCCGGCACCCTCTGGTTCTACTGGGCGGGCTGCGGCCGCCTCGCGGAGGGCAGGCACTGGCTCGACCGGGCCCTGGAGCTGGATGGCGGGCACGACGACTCCCGGCTCAAGGCGCTGTGGGTGCTCGGGTACGTGGCGGTGCTGCAGGGCGACGCCGTGGCCGCGCTCGCCGCGCTGCACGAGTGCCGTGACGGCGCGGAGCGCACGGGCAGCGCGCTGGCCGCGGCGTACGCGGAGCACCGCATCGGCTGCCTGGCCCTGGTCACGGACGACCTCCCGCGTGCGGAAACGCTGCTGCGCTCGGCGCTGGAGCGGTACCGGGAGATCGGCGAGCTCAACAGCAACGTCCTGATGGGGCAGACCGAGCTCGCCATGGCGCTGGCCTTCCGCGGCGAGCTCGGCGTCGCGGTGGAGCTCTGCGAGGAGGTCCGCCAGGTCTGTGAGGACCACGGCGAGCGCTGGGCCCTCGCGTACGCCCTCTACGTACTCGGTTTCGCGGCGTGGACCCGCGACGAGACGGGGAAGGCGCGCGAACTGCTCGCCGAGTCGCTGCGCCTGGACCACCGCTTCCACGATCTGATCGGCACGGTCCTGTCGATCGAGCTGCTCGCGCTGTTCACGGCATCGGAGGGCGACCCCGCGGAGGCGGCGGTGCTGCAGGGCGCCGCGTCGGGCATCTGGCCCTCGGTGGGGCTGCCGCTGTTCGGCTCGGTCCACTTCGGCGGGCCGCACGTGCTGTGCGAGCGGCAGGCCCGCGAGGCGCTCGGCGACGAGCGGTACGAGGAGTGCCTGCGGGCGGGTGCGGGGCTCGGCCTGGACGCGGCGGTGGCCCGGGCACTGGGCAGCGGCCCCGGAAACGACCGAACCCGCCGCCTGCCCCGCCAGGAAGGGCGGGCAGGCGACGGGCTGCAGCAGGGTGAGCTACGTCCGGGTCAGCGGGCGTAGTACTCGACGACGAGCTGCTCGTCGCAGATCACGGGGATCTCCTTGCGGTTCGGGTCGCGGTCCAGGCGGAAGGCCAGGGCCTTCAGGTTCACCTGGAGGTAGCGCGGGGTCTCACCGTCGGGGGCGAAACCACCCTCGCGCGCAACCTGGAACAGCGGCTTCTCGCGGCTGCGCTCGCGGACCATCACGACGTCGTCGGGACGGACGCGGTACGACGGCTTGTCGACCTTGCCGCCGTTGACCTCGATGTGGCCGTGCACGACCATCTGGCGGGCCTGGTAGATCGTGCGGGCGATGCCCGAACGCAGAACCAGGGCGTCGAGACGACGCTCCAGCTCGATGACCAGGGCCTCACCGGTCTTGAGCTGCGTCTTGGACGCACGCTCGTAGGCACGGACGAGCTGGCGCTCGGAGAGGTCGTACTGCGCGCGCAGACGCTGCTTCTCGAGCAGACGGACCTTGTAGTCCGAGTTCTGCTTGCGCCCACGGCCGTGCTCGCCCGGCGGGTAGGGACGGGCCTCGAAGTACTTGACGGCCTTCGGGGTCAGCGCGATGCCGAGGGCACGCGACTTCTTGACCTTGGGGCGGGACTGGTTCGGCATGAACCAACCTCTCTGTTCTCTGTGAAATCGGCTTCACCAGGGTTAGGGGAGGTCGCATCCGCAGCCTGGGAAACCTCGTGGGCCGTGGGCTCGAAAGCCGTGGGGCCGTGAGGCAGCCGCTCCCTGGTCTGGGCACAATGTGCAGCACGCGAGTGGCCCACCGACCGGTTCCCGGAGCTCCGGGTGGTGGTGGGCTGCCCGCGACACCTTCAACGGTGCGCGACGCTCCTGGATCCCCTCGCCTTGCGGCGGCGGGGTTCCGGCTGGATGTCCCGTTCTGGTGGTGCCGGTACGAGACCGGACACGGGACGCAGCACTTCGGGCAAGTGTACCGGGTGCGGCGGGGTGCCTCAGCCGCAGGTGGCGAGGAGCTCCTGGAGGGCCCGCTTCTCGGGGGCGGTGACCGTCAGCCCGTACTTGGCCTTGATGCCGGTCCAGCGCCGCCCGTACTCGCACCAGTATTCCCTGCGGGGCGGCTTCCACTTGTCGGGGGTCCAGCTGCTCTTCGCGTAGTTGGTGTCCTTGTCCGCGGCGAGCAGGACGTCCAGGTCATTGGCGTAGGCGAGGCGCCGGTCCGGGGTCCAGGCCCAGGCACCGGCCCGCCAGGCGGCGCCGAGCGCGACGACGTGGTCGGTCTGGATCCGGGAGGCGCGGCGGTAGGAGTACGGCAGCTCCCGACCGGTGTAGGGATCGTGCAACGTGCCGGAGACCACGACACAGGGATTGCGGGCGTCCTCGCGCAGGTCCTTCAGGTCGCGGCGCAGGACGTCGTCGCGGGTGTCGCAACCGTTGCGCCCGCCGGGGGCATCGGTCTCGTCCGACCAGCCCGCACCGAACTCGGAGCGCTTGTACGTCTGCCAGTTCTTGCCCCACGCCACGGTGAGGCGGGCGAGCTGGTCGCGGGCCCGGTCCGGGGCGGGCGGAAACCCGGGAGTCGTGAGCGCGCTCGTGGCGGTCGGCGGCGGCGTCGAGCGGCGGGCGTCGGCGCGCTGCAGCTGCGGCGGGGTGCAGGCCGCAGCGACGGCGGCCAGCGCGATGAGCGCCCCCACCGCTGGTCCGGCCGCCGTGCGCATGCCGCCGAGCGTAGGCCGACGGGACGGGGCCCGCCCGTCGGGCGGCGGGCCTACGCCTCGGGCTGCTCGCCCTTGAGGCGGGCGCGGACCCGCTCGACCACGCCGGCGTACCGCGCCTCGGCGCCGTACCGCGTGGGCTGGTAGTACCGCTTGCCCTCGATCGTGTCCGGTGCGTACTGCTGGGTGGCGATGCCGCCCGGGACGTCGTGCGGATACACATAGCCCTGGGCGTGGCCGAGCTTGGCCGCGCCCTTGTAGTGGCCGTCGCGCAGGTGGGGCGGGACGGGGCCCGCGAGGCCGCCGCGGACGTCGGCCTGGGCCTGCTGGATCGCGAGCGTCGCGGCGTTCGACTTCGGGGCCAGGGCCAGGGCGATCGTGGCGTGGCTGAGGGTGAGCGCGGCCTCCGGGAAGCCGATCATGGCGACGGCCTGGGCGGCCGCGACCGCGGTGGGCAGTGCGGTCGGATCGGCGAGGCCGATGTCCTCGCTGGCGGAGATCATCAGGCGCCGGGCGATGAAGCGGGGGTCCTCGCCCGCCTCGATCATGCGCGCCAGATAGTGCAGGGCCGCGTCCACGTCCGAGCCGCGGATGGACTTGATGAGGGCGCTCGCCACGTCGTAGTGCTGGTCGCCGTCGCGGTCGTACTTCACGGCGGCCCGGTCGACCGACTCTTCCAGGGTCTGGAGGGTGATCGCCTCTTCGCCCTTGGCGAGCGCCGAGCCCGCGCCCGCCTCCAGGGCGGTGAGCGCACGCCGGGCGTCGCCCCCGGCGATGCGCAGCAGGTGCTCCTCCGCCTCCTCGGGCAGCTCGACCGCGCCGGCCAGGCCCCGCTCGTCGATGAGCGCCCGGCGCAGCAGACCGCGCAGGTCGTCGTCGGTGAGCGGTTCGAGGGTGAGCAGCAGGGAGCGGGACAGCAGTGGGGAGATGATCGAGAAGTACGGATTCTCGGTGGTCGCCGCGATCAGCGTGACCCAGCGGTTCTCCACGGCGGGCAGCAGGGAGTCCTGCTGCGCCTTGCTGAAGCGGTGGATCTCGTCGAGGAAGAGGACGGTCTCCTTGCCGTGGCCGCCCATCGCCCGGCGGGCGCCGTCGATCACCGCGCGCACTTCCTTCACTCCCGCGGTGATCGCGGAGAGCTCGACGAAGCGCTTGTTCGTGGCCTTGGAGACCACATACGCAAGGGTGGTCTTGCCGATGCCGGGCGGGCCCCACAGGAACACCGAGGAGGGTCCCGCGGGACCTCCGCCGCCCTCGCCGACCAGGCGGCGCAGGGGCGATCCCGGCTTCAGCAGATGCTGCTGGCCGACGACCTCGTCGAGGGTGCGGGGGCGCATCCGGACGGCCAGCGGGCTGCTGGACGGGTCCTTCTCCTGGCGGTCTTCGGCTGCGGCGGTGAACAGATCGGGCTCCACGTCGAGAACCCTATGTCACCCCACTGACAATCCTTCCGGGCGCCGGTCAGGCCCAGAGATCGGCGCCCCAGCGGGTGAGGATCAGCATCGCGATGACGCCGGTGTGCATCACCGGCAGCGCCCAGGTGAAGTCAGCGAGGAAGCTCCGGACCGAGGCGGGCGCGGGCAGGAACCCGGCGCGGATGTTGGACGAGGTGACGTACCAGAACATCACGAGCGTCATGACCCAGGCGAGCGTGCACCACAGGCAGAGCGCGTTGATGTGGTAGAGCGACTGGATCATCAGCCAGGTGCAGAAGCCGACGCCGAAGAGCATGCCCGCGTTGAACGTGAGCCAGTACCAGCGGGGGAAGCGGGCCCCCGCGAGGAGGCTCATGCCGACGCAGATCACGATGCCGTAGGCGACCAGGCCCAGCATCGGGTTCGGGAAGCCGAACGCCTCGGCCTGCTCGCTCTTCATGATGCTGCCGCAGGCGACGACGGGGTTGATGCTGCAGCCCGGCTGGAAGTTCGGGTCCTTCAGGAGCTCGAACTTGTCGATGGTGATGACCCAGGAGGCGAGCAGCCCGCCCGCGCCGGTGATCACCAGGAGCAGGGCGAGCGCGCGGCTGCCGCCGACGGACCGGAGAGCGGACGTGCGCTCCTGGTCGTCCAGGGCGCCGTCCTTCGCTGACATCGTTTTGCTCATCACGCCGTTCCGTCGCTTGTGGTGGCCGCGGGCAGGGACATTGTGCCGTACGTGCCTGTGTGTCCGTCCCGGAAACGACATCGCGGGGTCCGTTTCCGGACCCCGCGTGGAAGAGCGCCTCGCTGCCGCTACGCCAGCTTCGCCGTGAGCACCGCGACGACCTCGTCGACCGCGACGGCGCTCTGCTCACCGGACTCCATGTCCTTGAGCTGGACGACGCCCTCGGCGAGGTCGCGCTCACCGGCGACGACGGTGAAGCGCGCGCCCGAGCGGTTGGCGTTCTTCATCGCGCCCTTGAGGCCCTTCCCGCCGTACGAGAAGTCCGCCGCGATCCCGGCCCTGCGCAGCTCGGCCACCTTGGCGAAGAGGACGCGGCGCGCCTCGTCGCCGAGCGGTACCGCGAACACGCTCGTGGCCGCGGGGAGTTCGAGCTCGACGCCCTCCGCCTCCAGGGCGAGCACCGTGCGGTCCACGCCGAGCGCCCAGCCGACCGACGGCAGCGAGGGGCCGCCGATCATCTCGGACAGGCCGTCGTAGCGACCGCCGCCGCCGACCGCGGACTGCGAGCCGAGGCCGTCGTGGACGAACTCGAAGGTGGTGCGGGTGTAGTAGTCCAGACCGCGGACGAGCTTCTCGTCGTCCTCGAAGGCGACGCCCGCCGCCGTGATCAGCTCGCGGACCTGCTCGTGGTACGCCTTGCAGGCGTCGCACAGGTAGTCGCGCAGCGAGGGGGCGCCCACCAGCTGCTTCTGGACGTCGGCCCGCTTGTCGTCGAGGACCCGCAGCGGGTTGATGTCGATGCGTCGACGTGTCTCCTCGTCCAGGTCCAGGCCGCGCAGGAACTCCTGCAGCGCGGCGCGGTAGACGGGGCGGCACTCCTTGTCGCCGAGCGAGTTCAGCAGGATGCGGAAGTTCCGCAGGCCGAGGGCGCGGTAGGCCTGGTCGGCCAGGATGATCAGCTCGGCGTCGAGCGCCGGGTCCTCGGCGCCGATCGCCTCGGCGCCGACCTGGGAGAAGTGCCTGTAGCGGCCCTTCTGGGGGCGCTCGTACCGGTAGTAGGAGCCCGAGTACCAGAGCTTGACGGGGAGGTTGCCCGCCTTGTGGAGGTTGCCCTCCAGGGCCGCGCGCAGCACGGAGGCGGTGCCTTCGGGGCGCAGGGCGAGCTCGTCGCCGCCCTTGGTGGTGAAGGCGTACATCTCCTTGGTGACGATGTCGGTGGACTCACCGACACCGCGCGCGAACAGCTCGACGTTCTCGAAGCCGGGCGTCTCGACGTAGCCGTATCCGGAGTTGCGCAGGGGCGTCGAGATCGCCTCGCGCACCGCCAGGAACTTCGCGGAATCCGGCGGAAGCAGGTCGTACGTGCCCTTGGGGGCCTTGAAGGTGCTCACGGAATTTCTCTCGTCACATTCCTCGTCGCGGGGCGGACGTGTGGTCCGCCCTGTGGCCTTGACGGGCTGAGGCCACCTGCCGCAGATACGGGTTGGTGGCGCGCTCCTGGCCGATGGATGTCTGGGGGCCGTGGCCGGACAGCACCACGGTCGAGTCGTCGAGCGGCAGGCACACGCGGCCCAGCGATTCGAGGATCTCGGTGTGGCTGCCGCCGGGCAGGTCGGTGCGTCCGATGGAGCCGGCGAAGAGCAGATCGCCCGAGAAGAAGACCGAGGGGATCTCCTCGGTCTCGGGCATCCGGAACGTCACCGACCCCTTCGTATGGCCCGGGGCGTGCGCGACGGAGAAGTCGAGGCCCGCCAGCTTCAGGTCCGCGCCGTCGGTCAGCTCCCGCATGTCGTCGGGCTCCCCCACCGTCAGCTCGCCCATGAGCGGCATCCCGATGGAGCGGCCGAGCGCTTTCTCGGGGTCGCTCATCATGTACCGGTCGGAGGGGTGGATCCAGGCCGGTACGTCGTGCGCTCCGCAGACCGGGACGACCGAGGCGACATGGTCGATGTGGCCGTGCGTGAGGATGACCGCGACGGGCTTGAGCCGATGCTTCTCGAGTGCGTCCTCGACTCCCTGGGCGGCCTGGTGGCCCGGGTCGATGATCACGCACTCCTCGCCTGCGGCGGGGGCGACCAGGTAGCAGTTGGTGCCCCAGGCCCCGGCGGGGAACCCGGCAATGAGCACGATCGTCCTTCGTTCGTCGTCCGGCGGCGGGTGACCGCGGCCCCCGGCGGGAGAACGCGGCAGATCAGAGCCTACCGGCGCTGCCGATTCCACAGGTAACCCATATACGGTACGGGGCACTACGCGGCGCATGCCCAGACATGCGCGGGAGAAGGGGAGAAAAGCCGGTGGTCAGCCAGGAACAGCGGCGCAAGCAGCTCGCCCGGGAGAAGATGGCCCGCCAGCAGGAGCGGCGGGAAGCCGCGCGGCGCAGGGCCCGGGCCCGCAACGCGGTGATCGCGGGCGCCCTCGCGGTGGTCGTGGCGGGCGGCGCCGTGTCGTACGCGGCGGGAGCCTTCGACGGGGACGACACCAAGGACGACGCGAGCGCCCGGCCCAGCAGCGCCCCGAAGGATCCGTGCGAGAAGGCGGCGCCCGGCAAGGTGAAGCCGCTGAGCTTCGAGAAGGAGCCCGCGCTCACCATCGACAAGTCCGCCGACTACACGATGGACTTGAAGACGACGTGCGGCGACATCGCCCTCGACCTGGACGCGGCGAAGGCACCGCACACGGTCAACTCCTTCAACTTCCTGCTCAACAAGGGCTACCTCGACCACACCAAGTGCCACCGTCTGACCACGGGCGGCATCTACGTCCTGCAGTGCGGCGACCCGAAGGCCAACGGGAAGGGGACGCCCGGCTACAAGATCCCGGACGAGAACCTCAAGGACAAGCGCCTGAAGGGGAACGTCTATCCGGCGGGCACGGTCGCGATGGCGAACCAGTACAACGCCAAGGCGAAGCAGGGCAGGAACACCGGCGGCAGCCAGTTCTTCCTCGTCTACCAGGACAGTCAGCTGCCGCCCGACTACACACCGTTCGGGACCATTTCCGATTCGGGGATGAAGGTTCTGAAGAAGATCGCCGCCGCGGGCGAGAGCAGCGGGCAGGGCGACGGCGCCCCGAACGCGACCGTCGTCATCGACAAGGCGACCGTCACCAAATCCTGACCGCGGGCAGGCAAACTTCGGTCGCGCGGGATGCGGACAGCCGCCCCGCCGGTCGCCTATGTTGGCGGAGACGAAACTGTGGACGATGCCGGGGGCCCCGAGGCCCTGCGCAGGCATCATGTGGAGGAGGCGCTGTGAGCAGCGACCCGTGGGGCCGCGTCGACGAGACGGGGACCGTGTACGTGCGTACGGCCGACGGCGGCGAGCGAGTGGTCGGTTCGTGGCAGGCAGGATCTCCGGACGAGGCCCTCGCTTACTTCGAGCGCAAGTACGACGGTCTGGTCGTCGAGATCGGACTTCTCGAGCGCCGGGTGAAAACCACCGACCTGTCGGCCAAGGACGCCATGACGGCCATCGACCACCTGCGCCAGCAGGTGGACGAGGCGCACGCCGTCGGCGATCTGGACGCCCTGAGCAAGCGGCTCGACAAGCTCGTGGCGAGCGTCGAGGCGCGCCGCGAGGAGCGCAAGGTCCAGAAGGCCAAGCAGTCCGACGAGGCACGGCACGCCAAGGAGGCCCTGGTCGTCGAGGCCGAGGAGCTGGCCCAGAGCGAGCAGTGGCGGGCGGCCGGCGAGCGGCTGCGGGCCCTGGTGGACACCTGGAAGGGGCTGCCGCGGCTCGACCGGAAGTCGGACGACGAGTTGTGGCACCGCTTCTCGCACGCCCGCTCGGCGTTCTCCAAGCGCCGCAAGGCGCACTTCGCGTCGCTCGACGCGCAGCGCGAGGAGGCCCGCAAGGCCAAGGAGAAGCTGGTCGGCGAGGCCGAGGCGCTGTCGAACTCGACGGACTGGGGTCCGACGGCCGCGCGGTACCGCGAGCTGATGGCCGACTGGAAGGCCGCGGGCCGCGCCCAGCGCGAGCACGAGGACGACCTGTGGAACCGCTTCCGCGGCGCCCAGGACGTGTTCTTCGCGGCGCGCAGCGCGGTCTTCGCGGAGCGCGACGCCGAGCAGGGCGAGAACCTGAAGCTGAAGGAGGAGCTGGCCGGCGAGGCGGAGAAGCTCGTCCCGGTGACGGATCTCAAGACGGCCCGTGCCGCGTTCCGCTCCATCAACGAGCGCTGGGAGGCCATCGGGCACGTCCCGCGTGACGCCCGCCCGAAGGTCGAGGGCCGGATGCACGCCGTGGAGCGGGCGCTGCAGGAGTCCGAGGAGGCCGAGTGGCGCCGGACGAACCCGGAGGCACGCGCGCGTGCGGAGGGTCTCACCGGTCAGCTGCAGGCCGCCGTGGACAAGCTCCGGGGTCAGATCGAGACCGCTCGCGCGGCGGGCAACACCTCGAAGGCCGACAAGCTGCAGCGGGAGCTCGACGGCCGCCAGGCGCTGCTCGACCAGGCGCTGAAGGGGCTGCACGAGTTCGGCGGCTGATCGTCCTCGTGGCTGTGTGACGGCCCGGACCGCTTGCGTGCGGTCCGGGCCGTTGCGTGTCCGCTACCGGGTGGCGGTGTGGTCGAACTCGGCGATGTCCAGGGCGTGCTTGAGGACCTCGCACGCCTCGATGTGGTTGCCGGACTCCTGGAGCAGTTCGGCCAGGCGGCGGCAGACGAGCACGGCCTCGGGCCCGTACATCTTGTGGACGCGCTGGAAGGCGGACTCCAGGATCTCGATGGCTTCCTTGTTCTGCCCGGTCTCGGCGAGCAGTTCGGACAGCTCCAGTTGTACGGCGAGCAGTTCGCCGGAGGTGTCGGCGGTCTGCTCCTCCAGCGCCAGGCGCAGCACGGGCAGCGCGTCCTTCACGGTGCCCTCCGCGCGCAGGAGCCGGGCGAGGTTGAGGCCGGTGGCGACCATCGCGGCGCGCACGTCGGCCTGCAGGACGGGTCCGGCCGGGGCGCTGCGCGCGGACCGGGCGCGGTTGCGGGCCAGGGGCAGCCTGCCGACCCCGTTCTCCTGCGAGCGTTGCGGCAGGGGGCGGTTCTTGGCGCGCAGCCGCTCGTCGAGGACGCGGTAGAGCGTCTCCAGGTCGATGAGTTCGGGGCCGTCCGGTACGCCCTCGCGCAGGATGCTCAGGAGTTCCCCGGTGAAGGCGGTGTGCCGCTCGCCGTCCGGGGCGAGCGCGACGCGGTCGCGCGGGGAGGCCGTGAGGACGTACGCGCCGTCGACGGCAGCCTGTGCGGCGAGGACGTCGTCGCCCAGGGAGCGCGCGGCCCGGCCGCTGAAGCAGCAGTCCAGGATGACGATCTTGCGCCGGGCCCGGGAGGCGCGCAGGGCGGCGCGCAGGTGCTGGTAGGCGACGGCGGTGTAGCCCATGCTCTCCCGGGACTCCCCCAGGGCCAGGTACAGGTCGGCGGACTCCGCGTCGCGCATGCCGTGCCCGGCGTAGTACACGAGCAGGGTGTCCGTGGCCTCGTCACCCGCGCGGTGGACGGGGTCGAGCATGGCGGGCGCGCTCTGCGGGTCGGCGACGACGGCGCAGTGCTGCACGGGCAGGCCCCAGACGGTGGCGTCGCACAGCTCGCCCGCCAGGTCCACCAGGTTCGTCTCGACCGCGGTGAGCTGGGGAAGGTGCCGGTAGGAGGCCGTGCCGAGCAGGACGGCGCGCGACAGGCCCGGGTCAGGCAGCGCCGCCATCGCGCTCCCCTTCCGGGGCCGTGACGGCCGGCCGCTGGTCCAGGAGCTCCATGACGCGCCGCAGCGTCTCGGTGTCACGGGCGCCTTCGGGGGTCACTTCCACGCGCAGTTCGCCCCGGCTGAGGACGACCGCGGGTGCGCGCTTCCTGGCGAGCTGCCACTGGAAGACGGAGACGGCCAGCGCCGCGGTGGACAGGCCGCTGCCGAGGGCGAGTTGGAGGATGTCGAAGCCGCCCGCGCCCATGTGGCCCTCGACGGGCGCCGCCGAGGCGGTGAACTCGCCGCGCACCGCGCCGTCGAGCGTCTCGTCCTCGTGCAGCCAGCGCTGCAGGGACCGCAGGGCGTCCTCGGCGTCCGCGTCCCGGTCCGCCGCTGCCAGCTCCACCCGGACGTCAGTCACTTGCCGCTCCTTTGCGCCGGTCGACGTACTTGTTCACCCGGGCAAGCAGCTCCAGGGCCTCTCGCCCCGCGTCCAGCCTGGCCAGGCATACAGCTTGCCAGTACTGGCTCGTCAGCGTGGTCGGATGGTCGGGTCCGAGGCGGGCGACGCAGACCGGCACGACGGCCGCCAGCATCCGTGCGGCCGACTCGAGTTCGCCCCGCTGGACGAGGTTGACGGCCTCGCGCTGGCGGGAGAGGGCGGTCTCGCGGGACATGCTGCCGAGCACCATGCGGCGGGTGTTGTC
>NZ_LIPN01000440.1 GCF_001418325.1 Streptomyces atriruber
CGGACGCGTCCGGCGCGCAGGACGTCGTGGGCACCACGGTGTCCGCGCTCTCCGGAGACATTCAGGGCAGGGCCGCCGACCCCGCGGAGGCCGACGAGGTGCGGCAGGCGTTCGCCGAGGTCGGGCCCGCCGATCCGCCCCTGCAGGGGGTCTCCGCCTTCGGCGGCCTCGGCGGTCTCGCCGCGGGCGGGATGATGTCCGGCATGCTCGCGAAGATGAGCAGGCCGGTGGCCAACGCGGTCTCCAAGAAGACCGGCATCCCTCCGGCGACGGTCACGCGCGTGATCGAGATGCTCATCCCCGTGGTGCTCGCGGTGCTCTCCAAGAGGGCGGCGCGGACCAAGGCACCCGGAGGCGCCCCGAACGGCGCCGCGCCCTCCGGCGGCGGCCTCGGCGATCTGCTGGGTCAGATCCTGGGCGGCAAGAAGTAGCTCACCCGGAGCGCATGTCACGGATCGCGCCTCACGCGTGCGTGCGGAAGCGTTCGGCCGTCTCCTTGAGGACCTCGTCCCCGTCCCGCGCCCACAGCTCCTCGTTGAAGATCTCGACCTCGATCGGGCCGTGGTACCCGGCAGCGTCGACGGCCTCCCTGAAGGCCTTGAAGTCGATGCTCCCGTCCCCCAGTTGCCCCCGCCCGAGGAGCACGCCCGCGGGCAGCGGAGTGATCCAGTCCGCCAGTTGGAAGGCGTGCAGCCGGCCGCCGCGGCCCGCCCTGGCGATCTGCGCGGGCGCCAGGTCGTCCCACCAGACGTGGTACGTGTCCACGACCACGCCGACCTGGTGCGCGGGGAATCGTTCCGCGAGGTCGAGGGCCTGGCCGAGGGTGGAGACCACACAGCGGTCGGAGGCGAACATCGGGTGCAGCGGCTCGATGGCGAGGCGCACGCCCCGCTCCTCGGCGTAGGGCCCGAGGACCGCGAGCGCGTCCGCGATCCGCTCGCGCGCCCCCGCCAGGTCCTTGCTGCCGGGCGGGAGGCCGCCCGAGACCAGGACCAGGGTGTCCGTGCCGAGCGCCGCCGCCTCGTCGACCGCCACGCGGTTGTCGTCGAGGGCACGCGCGCGTGCCGCCTCTCCGGGGTCCGTGAGGAAGCCGCCCCGGCACAGGCTCGTCACCGCGAGCCCGGTGTCCCGCATGAGGCGGGCGGTGCGCTCGACCCCGTACTCCCGAACGGGCGCGCGCCACAGGCCGACGGCCCCGATGCCCTCCTTGGCGCAGCCCTCGGCGAGTTCGGGCAGCGACCACTGCTTGATGGTCTCCTGGTTGATGCTGAGCCGCGACGACGGCACGGGCTCGCTCATTGGGGCACTCCGTGGACGGTGAGCAGGGATCGCATGCGGGTGGCCGCGAGGGCCGGGTCGGGGAACAGGCCGAGTCCGTCGGCCAGTTCGTAGGCGCGGGCCAGGTGGGGCAGCGAGCGGGCCGACTGCAGGCCGCCGACCATCGTGAAGTGCGTCTGGTGCCCGGCCAGCCAGGCGAGCAGGACGACTCCGGTCTTGTAGTAGCGGGTCGGGGCCTGGAAGAGGTGCCGGGACAGCTCGACGGTGGGGTCGAGGAGCGCGCGGAAGCGCTTCGTGTCCCCCGTGTCCAGGGCCCGCACGGCCTTTGCGGCGAGCGGGCCCAGCGGGTCGAAGATGCCGAGCAGGGCGTGGCTGAAGCCGCGGTCGTCCCCGGCGATCAGTTCGGGGTAGTTGAAGTCGTCGCCGGTGTAGCAGCGCACGCCGTCCGGCAGGCGGCGGCGCAGGGCGATCTCGCGGTCGGCGTCCAGGAGGGAGACCTTGATGCCGTCGACCTTGTCGGGGTGGGCGGCGATCACCTCCAGGAAGGTGTCCGTGGCCGCGTCGAGGTCGGCCGATCCCCAGTAGCCCTCCAGGGCGGGGTCGAACATCGGGCCGAGCCAGTGCAGGATCACGGGTTCGGCGGCCTGGCGCAGCAGGTGGCCGTACGTCTCCAGGTAGTCGTCCGGGGACGCGGTCGCGGCGGCCAGGGCGCGTGACGCCATGAGGATCGGCTGGGCGCCGGCCGACTCGACGAGGGCGAGCTGCTCCTCGTACGCGGCCCCGACCTCCGCAAGGCCCGCGGGGCCCGCCAGTTGGTCGGTGCCGACGCCGCACGCGATCCGGCCCCCGGACGCCTTCGCCTCGGCGGCCGACCGCGTGATCAGCTCGGCCGCCCCCGCCCAGTCCAGGCCCATGCCCCGCTGGGCGGTGTCCATGGCCTCGGCGACGCCCAGGCCGTGCGACCAGAGGTGGCGGCGGAAGGCGAGGGTGGCGTCCCAGTCGACGGCGGCGGGGCCGTCCGGCGGCACGTCCGCGCGGGGGTCGGCGACCACGTGGGCGGCCGAGAAGACGGTGCGGGAGGTGAGCGGGGGGCCGCCGGCGGTCGTGGGCGGCGGCTCGGCGCGCGGGGTGTACGCGCGCGTGCCGCCGCCCGCGGCCGGAAGCAGCACCTGGCGGGGTCCGGTCACAGCGAGATCTCCGGCACCTCGACGCGACGGCCCTCCGCGGAGGACTTCAGGCCCAGCTCGGCGAGTTGCACGCCGCGGGCGCCCGCGAGGAGGTCCCAGTGGTAGGGCGCGTCGGCGTACACGTGCTTGAGGAAGAGCTCCCACTGCGCCTTGAAGCCGTTGTCGAACCCGCCGGGCCCCTGGTTGTCCGGGACCTCCTGCCACTGGTCGCGGAAGGAGTGGGTGGCGGGCAGGTCCGGGTTCCAGACCGGCTTGGGGGTCGCACTCCGGTGCTGCACGCGGCAGTTGCGCAGGCCCGCGACGGCGGACCCCTCGGTGCCGTCGACCTGGAACTCCACGAGCTCGTCGCGGTTGACGCGCACCGTCCAGGAGGAGTTGATCTGTGCGACGGCGCCGCCGTCCAGCTCGAAGATGCCGTACGCGGCGTCGTCGGCGGTGGCGTCGTAGGGCTTGTCGCGCTCGTCCCAGCGCTGCGGGACGTGGGTGGCGGTGAGCGCCTGGACGCTGCGCACGCGGCCGAAGAGCTCGTGCAGGACGTACTCCCAGTGCGGGAACATGTCGACGACGATGCCGCCGCCGTCCTCGCTGCGGTAGTTCCAGGACGGGCGCTGGGCGGGCTGCCAGTCGCCCTCGAAGACCCAGTAGCCGAACTCGCCGCGGATCGACAGGATCCGCCCGAAGAAGCCGCCGTCGATCAGCCGCTTCAGCTTGAGCAGTCCCGGCAGAAAGAGCTTGTCCTGGACGACGCCGTGCTTGATGCCCGCCCCTTCGGCGAGGCGGGCGAGGGCGAGGGCGCCGTCGAGCCCGGTGGAGCTCGGCTTCTCGGTGTAGATGTGCTTGCCCGCCGCGATGGCCCGCTTGATGGCGTCCTCGCGCGCGGAGGTGAGCTGGGCGTCGAAGTAGATGTCGACGGTCGGGTCGGCGAGGACCGCGTCGAGGTCCGTCGAGCAGTGTTCGAGCCCGTGCCGGGCGGCGAGGGCGCGCAGTGCGTGCTCCCGGCGGCCGACGAGGACGGGTTCGGGCCACAGCACGGTGCCGTCGCCCAGGTCGAGGCCTCCTTGTTCCCGGAGGGCGAGGATCGAGCGGACCAGATGCTGGTGGTGGCCCATGCGCCCGGTGACGCCGTTCATGGCGATGCGCACCGTCTTGCGTGTCACGAAAGTCCCTCCACAGGAGCGTAGCAAGCGCTTTCTACCCAGAGGCAAGCTAGCCTGCCGCACAAGGTTCGGACAAGGGCTTCGGTCGAGAGCGGTGACCGGGCGAGGACAAACGGGTGACCCGGAGGACGACGAGATGACCGTGACCCTGGCGGACGTGGCAGCCCGCGCGCAGGTCTCCCCCGCCACCGTCTCCCGCGTGCTGAACGGCAATTACCCGGTGGCGGCCGCAACCCGCGAGCGCGTCCTGCGCGCCGTCGACGAACTCGACTACGTCCTCAACGGCCCCGCGAGCGCACTCGCCGCGGCCACCTCCGACCTGGTCGGCATCCTGGTGAACGACATCGCCGACCCCTTCTTCGGGATCATGGCGGGCGCCGTGCAGTCCGAGATCGGCGGGCCCGGCGGGCGTGCGGGCGGCGAGCGCATGGCCGTCGTCTGCAACACCGGCGGCTCCCCCGAGCGCGAACTCACCTATCTCACGCTCCTTCAGCGCCAACGCGCCGCCGCGGTGATCCTCACCGGAGGCGCGGTCGAGGACGCCGAGCACGCCCAGGCGATCGCCGGGAAGCTGCGGCGCCTCACTGAGGCGGGCACACGGGTGGTGCTGTGCGGCAGGCCGCCCTCGCCGGACACCGACGCGGTGGCGCTCACCTTCGACAACCGCGGCGGCGGGCAGCAGCTGACGGAACACCTGCTGAGCCTCGGACACCGCCGCATCGGCTACATCGCGGGCCCGGAGGAGCGCACGACCACCCGCCACCGCCTGGAGGGCCACCGCGCCGCGCTCGCCGCCCGCGGCATCGAGGACGACCCGGCCCTCACCGTCCACGGCCCCTACGACCGCCGCTCCGGCTACGACGCCACGGACGAACTCCTGCGCCGCGCCCCGGACCTGACGGCCGTCGTCGCCGCCAACGACACGGTGGCGCTCGGCGCCTGCGCGGCCCTGCGCGACAAGGGCCTGCGCATCCCGGACGACGTGTCGGTGGCGGGCTTCGACGACCTCCCGTTCAGCATCGACGCGGTCCCCGCCCTGACGACGGTGCGCCTGCCCCTGCACGAGGCGGGCGCCCGGGCGGGCCGCATCGCCATGAGCAAGGAGAAGCCCCCGCCGGGCGGCGTGGCGACGGTGCACGGGGAGCTGATGGTGCGCGGGTCCACGGCGGGGCCTCGGTAAGCACGCCGCCCGCTCCCCCCCCTGTCTCACACC
>NZ_LIPN01000441.1 GCF_001418325.1 Streptomyces atriruber
ACCAACCGCCGACGGCCCTTCACCCGGCCGACCGACTGGTCACCCGGCGGCCTTTCACCCGGCCGGCCGGCGGCTCACCCGACCGCCCGCCGCCCCCAACTGGTCCCCACCAGGACCAGTGCCCCGCCCACCATCCCCGGCAAGCCCAGCCGTTCACCGCCGAGCGCGATGCCGACCGCCGCCGCCCACAGCGGTTCCGTGCCGAGCAGCAGGCTGACCCGCGAGGGCGAGGTCCTGCGTACGGCCCACATCTGCACGAAGAAGGCGAAGAGCGTGCAGCAGACGGAGAGGAAGAGCAGCCCCGCCCACTCCCGCGCCCCGAACCCCCCGGCGACGGACCAGGGCGATTCACCCGTACCGCCCGCCGCGAGCAGCGCGAACACCAGCACCGCCGAGCCGAGTTGGACCGTGGTGAGGGAGAGCGCGTCGGCGCCCCGCACGGCCTTCATGCGGGACATGGCCAGGACGTGCACGGTACGGGCCAGGGCGGCCAGGAGGATCAGCAGGTCGCCGGGCGAGGGCCGGGTGAACCCGGCGCCCTGGGTGAGCAGGACCACGCCGAGCACGGAGAGCCCGGCCGCGGCGAGGAAGGCGCGCGGCGGGCGGGTCCGTTCCAGCGCGGCCTCGGCGAGGGGCGTGAAGATCATGGTGAGGCTGATGATGAGGCCCGCGTTGGTCGCCGAGGTGTGGACGACCCCGTACGTCTCCAGGAGGAAGATCCCGCCGAGGATCAGCCCGAGGACCGCGGCGCCGCGCCACTGCGTGCCGGTCAGCGCGCGCAGCTGACGCAGGCCCGCCACGGCGAGCGCGGGCAGCACCACCGCGAAGCGCAGCACGAGCACGGCGACGACGGTGTGGGCGGTGGTGATGCCCTTGGCCGCGAGGTAGCTGGCGCCCCAGACCGCGGCCACGAGCAGGACGGGCAGGTCGGTGAGCCAGGCGCGGCGCGGGGCGAGCGCGGCGGGGGCGGTGAGCGACGACACGGGTGCGGTCTCCAACGGGCTGGGCGGTGCGGAGGTGTGGAGACGTCGGCGGCTCTCACCCGGAGCGCACACGGTAACCGGCCCTGCCGGACCGCCGACAGGGATTACGCGTCCGATTGCCGCCAGCGACCACCCGCCCCGAAGACTTTCATTGAACCCGCAAGCACTTACTGATGATGCGAAAGGTTCCGACATGTCTTCTCTCACCGGCAGGACGGCTCTGGTCACCGGCGGCAGCCGCGGCATGGGCGCGGCGATCGCCCTGCGGCTCGCCCAGGAGGGCGCGGACGTGGCCCTCACCTACGTCCACGGCGAGGCGGCCGCGAACGAGGTGGTCACGAAGATCCAGGCCATGGGACAGCGCGCCTTCGCCATCAAGGCGGACGCGGCGGATGCCGGGGACGCGGCGGGCGCGGTGGACCGCGCCGCCGACGACCTGGGCGGCCTGGACATCCTGGTGAACAACGCGGGCATCGGCGTCCTCGGCCCCGTCGGCGACCTGACCCTCGCCGACATCGACCGGGTCCTCGCCGTGAACGTACGAGGGGTCTTCCTGGCCTCGCAGACGGCGGCCGCCCGGCTCCGTGACGGCGGCCGGATCATCACCATCGGCAGCTGCATGGCCCAGCGCGTCCCCGGCCCCGGCGGCACGCTCTACGCGACCAGCAAGGCCGCGCTCATCGGCCTCAACAAGGCGCTGGCCCGGGAGCTCGGCAACCGCGGGATCACGGCGAACCTCGTCCAGCCCGGCCCGATCGACACGGACATGAACCCGGCGGACGGCCCCTTCGCCGACGCGCAGAGCGCCATGACGGCCCTCGCCCGCTTCGGCTCCGCCACGGAGGTGGCGTCCCTGGTCGGCTACCTCGCCGGCGACGACGCCGCATACATCACCGGCACCGAACTGTCGGTGGACGGCGGGCACGCCGCCTGAGGACTGAGCGGACCTCGCGGTGGCGAGCGTCGGAAACCGGTGACGGAGTTACCGGTCTTCCGTCCACGTCGCCGTGAGGTCGGCGCATCGCACCACGATCGTGGCGTCCGTGAGTTCGGTGCGGTGCACGACGCCTCCCTCGTGGGGCAGGGCCTCGTCCAGCAAGACCGTGATGGCCCCCATCCAGTCGATCGAGTCTTCGTAGTCGACCGAGAAGTGCGTGACGCCGGTGTACTCGATGCGCAGTCCGACGGCGTGCTTCCACTGGTTGGGGCGGTAGGTGACCGACGCCGCGCCGGTCCCGCCCATGGTCGTCGTGGGCAGGACGATGTCGGCGAGCTCCAGGTCCTTGACGCACCGCTCACTCGCGTAGTCGTAGTGCCCCGCATCGGACACAAAGGCCCTGGCTCCCTCGGGAAGCGCGTCCCGAAACTCGGGAAGGGCCGCCAAGTAGGGGCGCGCGTCGGTTCGGAACCCGCGGAGCTCCGTGTCCCAGTCGACCTTCACGAACTTCATCCGCAGGATCCCTTCAGGCGCCGTGGAGGCCGGCCTCACGACCGTTCCGGTCGTAGACGTGTACCTCGAAGTCCACGGAATGTCCGGCAGCGTCCGGACATGGGTGTGGGGCGCGCCGGGGCTGTCCACCCGGCGCGCCCCACGTTCGGTGGGGGCGGGTCAGCCGCCCAGCTCCTGGTGGCGGGCCGCCAGCTTGGCCGCGCCGTCCTCGGTCAGGGAACCGAACAGACGCAGGCGGGAGATGCCGCCGTCCGGGAAGATGTCGACGCGGACGTGCGTGCCGACGACCGGGGCGGACAGGACGAAGCGGTGGTTGGTGTCGGGCTGCAGGCGGGTGCGGGGCAGGGCCTCGACCCACTCCCCCGACTCGCCGTCACGTACCGAAAGGGCGGCCCAGCCGGCCGAGTTGCCCTTGAGGTAGGCCGTGTCGATCTCCACCGAGCGGATCTCGGACTGCTGCACCAGCTGGTAGCGGATCCAGTCGTTGCCGGTGTCGCGGCGGCGGCGGGTCTCCCAGCCGTCGTCCATCTTGCGGGAGCGGCCCGGCTGGATGGTGTTGGTGGCCGGGGAGTAGAAGCGGTCGGACGCGTCCTCGACCTGGCCGCCGTTCTCCAGGGCGACGACGTCGAACGTGCCGAGCGCGGCGAGCCACTTGGGGTCGGCGACGACCTCGCCGTACACCCGGAGGCGGGCGATGCCGCCGTCGGGGTGCTGGTTGACGCGCAGGTGCGTGAAGCGCTGCTCGACGTCGACGGCGAAGCCGTTGGCGGCGTGGCCGCCGACCGGCGTGCGCGGGACGATGGTCGTCCACTTCACGTCGTCGCCGGAGAGCTCCTCGGGCGTCGGCGAACCGTCGACGCTGGTGCCCTCCACGGAGACGGCCTGCGGGTAGTTGCCGCGGAAGTGGGCGGTGTCGATGACGATGCCGCGGATGACGCCGGGCGCGCCGAGCCGGACGAGCGCCCAGTCGTGGTCGTCCGCGGTGGGCCACGGGTGCTCGGCCGAGACGCCGCGCCGACGGCGGGTCTCCCAGCCGTCCATGACCTTGCCCTTGTGCCCGAAGTGCTCCGGGTCGAAGACCGCGTCGTGCGGGAGGAGCAGGTTCTCGCGCATGGCGAAGAACTCGTCGTTGGCGGCGATCACACCGGCGCCGAGCTGCCGGTCGGCGAGGTTGGCGTACTGGGTGAAGGGGAAGTCGGCCGTGCGGTAGTCGGCAAAGGGCTCGCCGCCGCCGTAGGGGCTCGCGTCGCCGGTGAAGGAAGGTATCGCCGTCACTGTTTCAGTTGTTCCTTTCCAGAAGGCGGCCTGCGGGTTCACTGAACTCGCCGCCGTGCAGGATGCGTTCGCCGCGCAGCCAGGTGGACTTCACGACGCCGCTGAGGGTCTTGCCCGCGTACGCCGTGACCCGGTTCCGGTGCTGCAGCTCCGCGGGGTCCACGGTGAAGGTCTCGTCGGGCGCGAGGACCGCGAAGTCGGCGTCGCGGCCGGCCTCGATGGCGCCCTTCTGGTCGAGTCCGACCAGTTGCGCGGTGCGCGTGGACATCCAGCGCACCACGTCGTCCAGGGAGTGACCGCGCTTCCTGGCCTCGGTCCAGACGGCGGGCAGGCTCAGCTGGAGGCCGGAGATGCCGCCCCAGGCCGTCGCGAAGTCGTCGGTCTTCAGGTCCGCGGTGGACGGGGAGTGGTCCGTCACGACGCAGTCGATGGTGCCGTCGGCCAGCGCCTCCCACAGCAGGTCCTGGTTGCCGGCCTCACGGATGGGCGGGCAGCACTTGAACTCGCTGGCGCCGTCCGGGACTTCCTCGGCGGTCAGGGTGAGGTAGTGCGGGCAGGTCTCGACGGTCAGCTCGACGCCCGCGCGCTTGGCGGCGGCGACGAGCGGCAGCGCGTCGGAGGACGACAGGTGGAGTACGTGGATCCGCGCGCCGATCCGCTTGGCGACGGCGATGAGGCCTTCGATGGCCGTGTCCTCGGAGATGCGGGGCCGCGTCTGCAGGTAGTCCGCGTACTTGGGGCCGCTCTTGTGCGGGGCGGCGTCCAGCTCGTGCGGGTCCTCCGCGTGCACGATCAGGAGCCCGCCGAACCCGGCGATCTCCGCCATGGACGCGGTGAGCTGGTCCTGGTTCAGCTCGGGGAACTCGTCGACGCCCGAGGGCGAGAGGAAGCACTTGAAGCCGTAGACGCCCGCGTCGTGCAGCGGCTTGAGGTCCTGCACGTTGTCGGGGAGCGCGCCGCCCCAGAAGCCGACGTCGATGTGCGCCTTGGCGCGGGCGACGTCCTGCTTGGTGCGCAGGTTGTCGACCGTCGTCGTGGGCGGCAGGGAGTTGAGCGGCATGTCGACGAGGGTGGTGATGCCGCCGGCGGCCGCGGCGCGGGTGGCGGTCCAGAAGCCCTCCCACTCCGTGCGGCCCGGGTCGTTCACATGGACGTGGGTGTCGACCAGGCCGGGCAGCAGGACGTCGTCGCCGAAGTCCTCGAGGCGTGCGCCGTCCGGCACTTCGGCGTCGTACGCCTGGACGGCCACGATCTTCCCGCCGGACACGGCGACCGCGGCGGCCCGGGTGCCCTCCGGGGTGATGACGCGGGTCGAGCGGAGCACCAGTTCCACTTCCGCGCCCGCCGTCGCGTCCACGTCCACGTCCTTTTCGGACACCCGCGTCCCCTCTCTTCTGTTCCGCTACACAGACCTTTTGCTTCCGCTTAACGGAATTCAACGTTCTGTTGAAGGAGTTTTCACGCTCGCCCTCACGACGTCAAGGGTGGGCTTGCGCACCCCGCCGCACCGGGCGTCGAATCCGCCCCGGACTGGACGTTTCCACAACGTGGAATTAGAATTCCGCCTGCCAGAACGTAGCTACGCACAACGAGAGCGTCAAGGGATCGCGGGACAACCCCGCGAAGACAGGGACAAAGGCCCCCTGACCGGCAACGACGACATGACGAGCAAGAGCCCTCGTGAAGAACCGACCGGTAGGCTGCTTCCTTGCCCGCCAGCACCGAAAGGAACGCGCCGTGCCGACGTCAAGCGCCAGCGACGCCCCTGCTGCAACCGCCGCCTCCAAGACCCCCGCCGCGAGCGGTGGCGTCCAGTCCCTCGAGCGCGCCTTCGATCTGCTCGAGCGGATGGCGGACGCGGGGGGCGAGGTCGGCCTCAGCGAACTCTCCGCCAGCAGCGGCCTCCCGCTGCCCACGATCCACCGCCTCATGCGCACGCTGGTCGCCTGCGGGTACGTGCGCCAGCAGGCCAACCGCCGCTACTCCCTCGGCCCCCGCCTGATCCGCCTCGGCGAATCCGCGTCCCGCCTGCTCGGCACGTGGGCCCGGCCCTACCTCGCCCGCCTCGTCGAGGAGACCGGCGAGACCGCGAACATGGCGCTCCTCGACGGCGACGAGATCGTGTACGTCGCACAGGTGCCGTCCAAGCACTCCATGCGGATGTTCACCGAGGTCGGCCGGCGGGTCCTGCCGCACTCCACGGGCGTCGGCAAGGCGCTGCTCGCGCACACGTCGCCGGACGAGGTCCGGGCGCTGCTCGCCCGCACCGGGATGCCGGCCGCCACGGAGAAGACGATCACCACGCCCGAAGGCTTCCTCGACGCCCTCGAAGACGTGCGCCGCACGGGGTACGCGGTGGACGACAACGAGCAGGAGATCGGCGTCCGGTGCCTGGCCGTGCCGGTGCCCGACTCGCCCACGGCCGCGGCGATCTCCATCTCCGGCCCCGCGGGCCGGGTGACGGAGGCGGCCACGGACAAGATCGTGCCGGTGCTGCAGCAGGTGGCGGTGGAGCTTTCGGCGGCGCTCGCCAGCGCGGGGCCCGGCTCCTGAGCCCTGCGCAGTGCAGTGCGACCCCGCCGTGATCGCGGCGGGGTCTTTTCCTGCCCGGAAGGCGATCACCCGCCCACCGCCCACCGCCCCGCTAATGGTTCGCCAGCGCGAAATCCTCCGTCGTCATCCGCCGCAGGGTGCGCCGCATGCCCCTCGGCGCCGGAGGCGCGGGCACGGTGAGGACCGCGCAGGAGGCATGGGTGTGGACGTAGCGGTGGGTGCGGGTCGTGTGGTGCTTGCCGGGGCGCGTGCCGAGGACCAGGAGGTCGTCGGGGTGCGTCGCGAGCTCGCACAGGACGCGGCCGGGACGCCCCCTGATCACCCGGCGCTCGGCGACGACACCGGGCGGCGGGCCGCCGAAGACCTCCTCGAAGGCGCGGTCGAGGCGGCCCCGCGCCTGCGTCCACCAGTGCCGCGCCCACTGCGGATCCGGGTGGCGCAGATACAGCCCCTCCCCCTCCGGCGGCTCCCAGGCGAGCACCGCCACCAGC
>NZ_LIPN01000442.1 GCF_001418325.1 Streptomyces atriruber
GTCACCCCCGCGCGCACCCCCCTGGCCGAGAGCGTGGAGGGCAGTCACGGCCTCACCGTCCCCATGGCCGCCTCGCCCTACGGCGCGTACGAAGGCGCGCACGACGAGGCCGCCCGCGACTCCGCGTCGTTCGAGGCACGTCGCGTCGAGGACGAGGCCGCGCCCGGCGCCCCCGGCACCCTGTGGGCCCTCCTCGTCCCGCTGCTCGTCCTCCTCGACCGCACCGGCCTGGTCACCGCCCCCGTCGACGCCCTGCAGAAGGTCGCCGACCGCCTCGACCACGTCGCGGAACGCTGCGGGCCCGCCATCGCCACGTACAGCAACCCCGCCAAGACGCTTGCCGCCGAGCTCACCGACTCGCTCCCGCTGATCTGGACCGAGGGCCAGTCCGCGGGGGCGGCGGGACGCCGCTTCGCCGCCATCCTCGCCGAGCTCGCCGGGCACGCCGCGCTCGCCGCCGAACTGCCCGAGGCGCTCCCCGCGCACGGCGCCGTCCTCGCCGGAAACCCGACGGGCGGCGACGACACCGACGACTTCTTCCGCGACCGCGTCGACGACCCGGCGGCCCTCCGCCCGCGCGTGGTGCTGCTGCGCGACCGCCCGGCCGACGCCGGCGGCCTCACCGCCGCCCCCGCCGCGCGCGAGCTGGCACACGGCCACGACGTAGCGCTCAGCGAGCTGGAGCCGGAGCCCGGCGACGAACTGGAAGCCCTCGCGGAGCTGATCGCCGTCACGGATTTCGCCGCCGTTTACCTGGCGCTCGCCCCCGGGGACGGATCATGACCACCGCGTCGGTCACCGTCCGGGAAGCCGCGCCGGTCACCGCCGCAGTTCAGCACTCGCGTACGCAGTAAGTAAGGGAGAGCCCCTCCGTGGACCGCCTCACCAACACCATCCGCCCCTACGCCTGGGGTTCCACCACCGCCATCGCGGAGCTCGTCGGCGCCGAACCGACCGGCGAACCGCAGGCCGAGATGTGGATGGGCGCCCACCCCGGCGCACCCTCGCGCACCGGGCGCGGCGCACTGAACGAGGTCATCGACGCGGACCCGGAGCGCGAGCTCGGCAAGGACGCGGCCGCCAAGTTCGGCCCCCGCCTGCCCTTCCTCCTCAAGCTCCTCGCCGCGGGCGCCCCGCTCTCCCTCCAGGTGCACCCCGACCTCGCGCAGGCGAAGGAGGGTTTCGCGGACGAGGAGCGCCGCGGCGTCCCGATCGACGCCCCGAACCGCAACTACAAGGACGCCAACCACAAGCCCGAACTGATCTGCGCCCTCACGCCGTTCGACGGCCTGTGCGGCTTCCGCCCGCCCGCCGAGACCGCGGACCTCCTGGAGGCCCTGGAGGTCGACTCCCTCAAGCCGTACGTCGACCTGCTGCGCGCCCAGCCCGAAGAGGCCGCCCTGCGCGAGGTCCTGACGGCCGTACTGACCGCCGACCGCGAGCAGATGGCGGAGACGGTCACCGAGGTCACCGCCGCCGCTCAGCGCCTCGGCGGCGCCTACGAGCCGTACGCGGGCATCGCCCACCACTACCCCGGCGACCCCGGCGTCATCGCGGCGATGCTCCTCAACCACGTCCGACTGCAGCCCGGCGAGGCCCTGTTCCTCGGCGCCGGCGTCCCGCACGCCTACCTCGACGGCCTCGGCGTCGAGATCATGGCCAACAGCGACAACGTCCTGCGCTGCGGACTGACCCCCAAGCACGTCGACGTCCCCGAACTCCTGCGCATCGTCCGCTTCGAGGCGACCGACCCCGGCGTGCTGCGGCCCGAGGCCTCCCCGAGCGGGGAAGAGGTCTACGACACCCCGATCGACGAGTTCCGCCTCTCCCGCTTCGTCCTGCCCGAAGGCACCGCCCCGCACGACCTCACCGCCGCCACCCCGCAGATCCTGCTCTGCACGGCGGGCTCGGTCCGCGCCGGCGAACTCGCCCTGACGCCCGGTCAGTCCGCATTCGTCCCCGCGGGTGAAAAGGCCGAAGTGTCCGGGGGCGGCACGGTTTTCCGGGCCACTGTGGTGGCCTGACACACCACCGCCCTCGCGTGCTGCAACAATGACCCACCGCAAAGGGCGGGCAAAGCACTGCCCCGGCAGGGTCGATACGTACGAAGGCGAAGGGAAACCCCGCACTCATGAGCGCGTCAGGCGGAACAAAGGCGATCGTCGCGGCACTCGCCGCGAACCTCGCGATCGCGGTGGCGAAGTTCGTCGCGTTCATCTTCAGCGGCTCGTCCTCGATGCTCGCCGAGAGCGTCCACTCGCTCGCCGACTCCGGCAACCAGGGCCTGCTGCTCCTCGGCGGCAAGAAGGCCCAGCGCGAGGCGACCCCGCAGCACCCGTTCGGGTACGGCCGCGAGCGCTACATCTACGCCTTTCTCGTCTCGATCGTCCTCTTCTCGGTCGGCGGCATGTTCGCGATCTACGAGGGCTACGAGAAGATCAAGCACCCGCACGAGCTGGAGCACTGGTACTGGCCCGTCGGGGTCCTGGTGTTCGCGATCATCGCGGAGAGCTTCTCCTTCCGGACCGCCATCAAGGAGTCCAACCCGCTGCGCGGCAACCTCTCCTGGAAGGAGTTCGTGCGCCGCGCCAAGGCCCCCGAGCTCCCCGTCGTCCTCCTGGAGGACCTCGGCGCGCTCGTCGGCCTGATCCTCGCCCTCGGCGGCGTCGGCCTCGCCCTGGCCACCGGCGACGGCGTCTGGGACGGCATCGGCACGCTCTGCATCGGCATCCTGCTCATCCTCATCGCGATCGTCCTCGCGGCGGAGACCAAGTCCCTGCTGCTCGGTGAGGCCGCGGGCACGGAAGAGGTCGCCAAGATCGAGAAGGCCCTGGTCGACGGCGACACCGTCACCAAGGTCATCCACATGCGCACGCTCCACCTCGGCCCCGAGGAACTCCTCGTCGCCGCCAAGATCGCCGTCCAGCACGACGACACGGCCACCGAGGTCGCCGCCGCGATCAACGCCGCGGAGGAGCGCATTCGCGCGGCCGTCCCGATCGCCCGCGTGATCTACCTGGAGCCGGACATCTACAGCGAATCGGCGGCGGCAGCGGGCCAGAACCCGGCGAAGGCGCCCGGCGGCCACTGAGCCGAGCCCGCTGCGCTGATACGTCGACGGGGCCCCGCACCATGCTCGGTGCGGGGCCCCGTCGACGTATCCGGCAAGAAGCCTGACCGCTACTGGACCTCGCGCAGCACGTCGAGGATCGCGGCGTCGTCCGGCGCCGCGACGAGCCGCTCCCGGAAGTCCGTGTCCATCAGCTTGCGCGACAGCAGCGCGAGGATCCGCAGATGCTCGTCGCCCGCGGACGCCTCCGGCACGGAGATCATGAAGATCAGCTTGGCCTTCGTACCGTCGAGCGCGCCCCACTCGATGCCCTCCGCGGACCGAGCGAACCCGACGACGGGCGAATCCACGGCGTCGGTCTTGGCGTGCGGGATGGCGATCTCCTCGCCGAGCCCGGTGGTGCCCTGCGCCTCGCGCCGCAGCGCGGTCTGCACCAGCTCCTCGACGTCGTTGACCTTGCCGGTGGCGGCGAGCAGCCCGGCCATCTCCCGGATGGCCGCCTCCTTGTCGTCCGCGGCCAGCTGGACCTTCACGGTCTGCCGCGTGAGATAGCCGGAGAGGACTTCACCGGCCTGCTCCTCCTCCTGGCCCTGCTTCTCCTGGCCCTGTTCCGGCGCGGGGGAGGCCGCGGAGGCCGTCGGCTGCTTCTCCAGGGACCCGGCGGCGACGGCCGCGCCACCCGCGGTCGCCCCCACCCCGGCGAGGACGGGCTCGGGCCCGCCGTGCCCGCCCGGAGCGTCGGCCAGGGGAGCCCCGCTGCGCCTGCGCTCGGTCAGATCGACCAGCGTCACGGTCGTGAGCGCCGTGACGACCGAACCGATGGCGATGGCCACGAAGAACATCGGCACGCCGCCGACCGCGCCCAGGACCGCCACGATCGGCCCGCCGTGCGGCACCGCGTCCTTCACACTCGCCATGCCCGCGATGGCACCGGCGACCGCGCCGCCGAGCATGTTGGCGGGGATGACCTGCGCGGGCCGCGCAGCGGCGAACGGAATGGCTCCCTCGGAGATCCCGAAGAAGCCCATGAAGAGCGAGGCGAGTCCGGTCTCCCGTTCCTGCTCGCTGTAGAGCCGCTTGCGGATCAGCGTCGCGAGGCCCTGCCCGAGCGGCATGACCGGGATGGCCGCGGCGCACATGCCCATGACGGTCTGGTTGCCGGTCGCGATGAGCCCCGCGCCGAACAGGAAGGCGGTCTTGTTGACGGGACCGCCCATGTCGAAGGCGATCATCAGCCCGAGAATCGCGCCGAGCAGGATCGCGCTCGTACCCGTCATCCCGCTGAGCCAGCTGGTCAGATGCTCGAAGACCCACGAGATCGGCTTGCCGATGACGTAGATGAAGAACAGCCCGAGCGCGGTCGTCGCGATGATGGGGATCACGATGATCGGCATGATCGGCTGGACGAACTTCGGAACCTTGACCTTCTTGATCCACAACACCAGATAACCGGCCAGGAAGCCGGTCACGATGGCGCCGATGAAGCCCGCGCCCGCCTTGGAGTCGTACAGCTCACCGGTATTGGCGATCCAGCCGCCGATCATGCCCGGCACGAGCGCGGGCCGGTCGCCGATCGCGTAGGCGATGTACCCCGACAGGATCGGCACCATCAGCGTGAACCCGATGGTTCCGATCTGATTGACGTGCATCCAGAACGAGTCGTCCGGAATGACGAGCCCGCCCTTGGGGTCGGTGTGCCCGCCGAGCGACAGCGAGATGGCGATCAGCAGACCGCCGACGACCACGAACGGAATCATGTACGAGACGCCGTTCATCAGCGCCTTGTACGCGACGCTGCGCTCCCGGCCGCCGCCCCCTCCGCCACTGCCCGCCGCGGCGCTCCCCGCGGAGCCACCGCCCGTGCCCCCACCGTGCACGGGCGCGCTCTGCACCTGCTCGATGAGCTGCTCGGGGCGGCTGATGCCCTCGGAGACGCCGACTGACAGCACGCGCTTTCCGGCGAACCGGGAGCGGTCCACGTCCTTGTCGGCTGCGATGATGATGCCGTCGGCCTCTCTGACATCGTTGTCAGTCAGGACGTTCTCGGCCCCGATGGAGCCCTGCGTCTCCACCTTCATGTCGATGCCGAGGCTCTCCGCGGCCTGCGAGAGCTTCTCCGCCGCCATGTACGTGTGGGCGATGCCGGTCGGGCAGGCGGTCACGGCGAGCAGCTTGAGCCTCTTCTGCCCGCTGCTGCCCCCGCCTATGGGGGGATCGGCCGGACTGGTCACGTGGATCTCCTAACGCCTTTGCCGAACAAGATCGCGCAAATGTTCCCGATCTCAAGGCATCCTGCAACACATAAGCGCAGGATCAAAAGCGCAAAGGTCCCATATCGTCCGGGTCTGACGGCCTATTCGCCCGACATCTCGTGGCAGAAGGCGGGCTGGGGCTAGCTGGGCCAATCGGTGTAGCTTGGAGGCCGAGCCAGACGTCGCTGCTGATGGCGGTCGGGCGGTCCGCGCACGGACTGTCCGAGGGAGAGAGGGCCTCCGACGGACTGCGCTGCGCGCGTCGGTGCACCCGTGCATCCAACGCCGCAGGTCAGCCATGTCCACCCTCGATCGAACCACGAGGAGCAGCTCACTCATGACTCTCACCAACGGCAAGGACTTCAAGGTCG
>NZ_LIPN01000443.1 GCF_001418325.1 Streptomyces atriruber
GAACACACCCCCGGCGCGGACGCCCGCCCAAGGAGCCCCGCCAACTACCCCTCAGCGACCACCACGGCGGACGCGACCCCCGCGTCGTGACTGAGCGACACGTGCCACGACCGCACCCCCAACACCGAGGCCCGCTCGGCCACGGTCCCCGTCACCCTCACCCGCGGCTGCCCACTGGCCTCGACGTACACCTCCGCGTCGGTCCACCGGAGCCCCGCCGGTGCCCCCAGCGCCTTGGCCAGCGCCTCCTTCGCGGCGAACCTCGCCGCCAACGACGCGACCCCCCGCCGCTCCCCGCCCGGCAGCAGCAACTCGCTCTCCACGAACAGCCGCTCGGCCATTCCGGGCGTCCGCTCCAACGCGGCCCCGAACCGCTCGATCTCCGCGACATCGATGCCAACCCCAATAATCACCGGCTCAGCGTGACACACCCCACCCTCCGCCCCGTTCAAACAGCCGTAACAATGGACTGTGATCTCTTCGGTCTCCGAGCCCACCAAGGCTCCGCGGAGCGCCCACCGGCACAGGCCGGAGGCGACTCCCTACGTCGACCTCACCCGCACCGAGTGGAGCGCTCTCCGTGAGAAGACGCCACTCCCCCTGACGGCGGAGGAGGTGGAGCAGCTCCGCGGCCTGGGCGACGTCATCGACCTCGACGAGGTCCGCGACATCTACCTCCCGCTCTCCCGCCTCCTGAACCTCTACGTAGGCGCGACGGACGGCCTGCGCGGCGCGCTCAACACGTTCCTCGGCGAGAAGGGCTCCCAGTCGGGCACGCCCTTCGTCATAGGAGTCGCTGGCTCCGTGGCGGTCGGCAAATCAACGGTCGCCCGCCTCCTCCAGGCCCTGCTCTCCCGCTGGCCGGAGCACCCGCGCGTGGAGCGCGTCACGACGGACGGCTTCCTCCTGCCCACCAAGGAGCTGGAGGCCCGCGGCCTGATGTCCCGCAAGGGCTTCCCCGAGTCGTACGACCGCCGCGCCCTCACCCGTTTCGTCGCGGACATCAAGGCGGGCAAGGACGAGGTGACGGCACCCGTCTACTCCCACCTGATCTACGACATCGTGCCGGACCGCCGCCTCACGGTCCGCCGCCCGGACATCCTCATCGTCGAGGGCCTGAACGTCCTGCAGCCCGCACTCCCCGGCAAGGACGGCCGCACCCGCGTGGGCCTCGCCGACTACTTCGACTTCAGCGTGTACGTGGACGCCCGCGCGGACGACATCGAGCGCTGGTACCTCAACCGCTTCAAGAAGCTACGCCAGACCGCCTTCCAGGACCCGTCCTCGTACTTCCGCAAGTACACGCAGGTGTCGGAGGAGGAGGCCCTCGACTACGCCCGCACCACCTGGCGGACGATCAACAAGCTCAACCTCGTGGAGAACGTGGCCCCCACCCGCAGCCGCGCCACCCTCGTCGTCCGCAAGGGCCCCGACCACAAGGTCCAGCGGCTCAGCCTGCGAAAACTGTGATCCCGCCCGGCAGACCGCCGGTTACCCTGCGGACATGCTGCACCTACGCCTGATCACCCCGGCGGACAGGACCGACGAGGTGGTGCGCCTGATCGAGCAGACGGTCGGCACCACCCACCTCGCGGTGGTCCCCGGCGCCGCCCGCAACCCCGCCGGGGACGTCGTCATGTGCGACGTCGCGCGCGAGGCGGGCGACGAGCTGCTCGGCGGCCTGCGCGCGCTGGAGGTCGACAAGCACGGCTCCATCGCCCTGGAGAACATCGACCTCTCGCTCTCGCTCCGCGCGGACAAGGCGGAGGACGAGGCGCCCGGCGAGGGCGCGGACGCGGTCCTGTGGGAGCAGCTGACCGACGCGACCCACGAGGAATCGACGCTCTCGGTCACGTACGTCGCGTTCCTCACGCTCGCCACGATGATCGCGGCCTGCGGCGTCGTCCTCGACAACGCGATCCTGGTCGTGGGCGCGATGGCGGTGGGCCCGGAGTTCGGCCCGCTGGCGGGCTTCTGCACGGCTCTGGTGCAGCGCGCGCCCCGGCTCGCCCTGCGCTCGCTCATCGCGCTGATCGTGGGCTTCGCCGCGGCGATGGTGGTGACGGTCGGGTTCAGCTACTTCATGGATGCGACGAACCTGTTCAGCGACGCGCAGCTGAGAGCCGAGCGCCCGAACACGAGCTTCATCTACAACCCCGACTGGTTCTCGTTCGTGGTGGCGGTCCTCGCGGGCGCGGCGGGCACGCTCTCGCTCACCTCGGCGAAGTCGGGCGCCCTGGTCGGCGTGGCGATCTCCGTGACGACGGTCCCCGCGGCGGCGAACGCCGCGGTCGCCTTCAGCTACGACGAGTACAAGCAGGCGTGGGGCTCCACGGAACAGCTCCTGCTGAACCTCCTCGGCATCGTCCTCGCGGGAACGCTCACGCTGCTGGCCCAGAAACTCCTGTGGGCCAGGCAGCGCGAACGCACCGCGAAGTCACGGCACCTCTAGCCGAGCGCCGACTTCACCACGTCGGCCAGCCGCCCGGCCACGGACCGGGCCTGCTCGATGTCCGCGGCCTCGACCATGACCCGCACCAGCGGCTCGGTCCCGGACGGACGCAGCAGTACGCGCCCCGTGGAGCCCAGCTCGCGCTCGGCGTCGACGACCGCGGCGGTCAGCTCCGCGGAGGTCTTCACGCGCGTCCTGTCCACGTCCGGCACGTTGATGAGGACCTGCGGGAGCCGCTCCATGACACCGGCGAGGTCCGCGAGCGTACGCCCCGTCTCGGCGACCCGCGCCGCGAGCAGCAGCCCGGTCAGCGTGCCGTCACCGGTCGTCGCGTGGTCGAGGATGATCACGTGCCCGGACTGCTCGCCGCCGAGGGCGAAGCCGTGCTCCTTCATCGACTCCAGCACGTACCGGTCGCCGACGGCGGTCTGCACCAGGGCGAGCCCCTGGCCCTCCATGGCGAGCTTGAAGCCGAGGTTGGACATGACCGTGGCGACGACGGTGTCGTGGCGCAGCGTCCCGTGCTCCCGCATGGCGAGGGCGAGCACGGCGAGGATCTGGTCGCCGTCGACCTCCGCACCCGTGTGGTCCACGGCGAGGCACCGGTCGGCGTCCCCGTCGTGCGCGACGCCGAAGTCGGCCTTGTGCTCGACGACGGCGGCCTTGAGCAGGTCCAGGTGCGTGGACCCGCACCCGTCGTTGATGTTCAGCCCGTCGGGCTGGGCGCCGATCGTGATGACCTCGGCACCGGCGCGCGCGAAGGCCTCGGGCGAGACGCGGGCGGCGGCGCCGTGCGCCTCGTCGAGGACGATCTTCAGTCCGTCGAGGCGGTTCGGAAGGACCCCGATGAGGTGGGCGACGTACTGGTCGAGGCCCTGGTCGTACGACTTCACGCGGCCGACGCCCGAGCCGGTGGGGCGCTGCCACGGAGCGCCCGTGCGGTGCTGCTCGTAGACCGACTCGATGCGGTCCTCGAGCTCGTCGGCGAGCTTGTGGCCGCCGCGGGCGAAGAACTTGATGCCGTTGTCGGGCATCGCGTTGTGGCTGGCGGAGAGCATCACACCGAGGTCGGCGCCCAGCGCACCGGTGAGATGCGCCACCGCGGGGGTGGGCAGCACACCGACGCGCAGGACGTCCACGCCCGCGCTCGCCAGGCCCGCGACCACCGCGGCCTCCAGGAACTCCCCGGACGCGCGCGGATCACGGCCGACCACCGCCACCGGGCGATGGCCCTCAAAGGTGCCCGCCTCGGCCAGTACGTGCGCCGCCGCCACGGAGAGTCCGAGCGCGAGCTCGGCCGTCAGATCCGCGTTGGCGACACCACGCACGCCGTCCGTGCCGAAGAGTCGTCCCACTGCTGTCCTCCGAACGTTCAAGAAAAACCACGAACCCCTGACACATGGGTCCCAGAGTCAGAGGGTCCCAGAATCAGAAGAGTTCCAGGGCCCCAGGGGTTCCTGAATAGACGAACGCCCCGGCAGCACGGTGAGTGCCGCCGGGGCGAACGAAAAGTACGAGCAGGCAGCGATTAGCGCTTGCTGTACTGCGGAGCCTTGCGGGCCTTCTTGAGACCGGCCTTCTTGCGCTCGACCGCACGGTCGTCACGCTTGAGGTAACCGGCCTTCTTGAGGGCGCCACGGTTGTTCTCGACGTCGGCCTCGTTCAGCGCACGGGCGACACCGAGACGGAGCGCACCGGCCTGACCGGAGACGCCGCCGCCCGAGATGCGGGCGATGACGTCGTAGCGGCCGTCGAGCTCGAGCACCTTGAAGGGCTCGTTGACTTCCTGCTGGTGGACCTTGTTCGGGAAGTAGTCCTCGAGCGTGCGCCCGTTGACCTTCCACTTGCCGGTGCCCGGGACGATCCGGACGCGGGCGATGGCGTTCTTGCGACGGCCCAGGCCGGCGGCCGGCTGCGGGTCGCCGAAGCGCGCGGCGTTCGACTCCGAGGTGTACTCGCCCTCGACGGGCGCCTCGGACTCGGTGGTGTACTGCTCTACGTCAACAACCTCGGTCTCTTCGACCGGCTGCTCAACGGTGGTCTCGGCCACGATTCTCCTCAGATTTCTTTACGTCTTTGGGGGTGGCCGGAACTACTGCGCGACCTGGGTGATCTCGAACGGGACCGGCTGCTGAGCGCCGTGCGGGTGCTGGTCGCCCGCGTAGACCTTCAGCTTCGAGAGCATCTGACGGCCCAGGGTGTTCTTGGGGAGCATGCCCTTGACGGCCTTCTCGATGGCCTTCTCGGGGCTCTTCTCGAGCAGCTCGTCGTAACGGACGGAACGCAGACCACCCGGGTAACCGGAGTGGCGGTACGCCATCTTCTGGGTCTTCTTGTTGCCGGAGAGGTGCACCTTCTCCGCGTTGATGATGATGACGAAGTCACCGGTGTCAACGTGGGGGGCGTAGATCGCCTTGTGCTTGCCCCGCAGGAGGGAGGCGGCGGTGGTCGCCAGACGCCCCAGGACGATGTCCTGGGCGTCGATGACGTGCCACTGGCGGGTCACATCGCCGGGCTTAGGGCTGTACGTACGCACTTCGTAGCCTTCGCTTCTTCAGTGGATGGGGTCCAGACACACGGCACCCAGGAAGCGATCATGCAGCTGGGGCCCACAATGCCGGGGACGCTGCCCGTATGCGAGCCACTGGTAACTGCTCCAGGGAACCTACGTAACGGCCCTTTCGCGTGAGAACGAGGAAGCCAATACGTATCAATCGACGAGAGTACCCGGACCGCCCCGCACCGGTCAAAACGCTCCCCCGGGGAGCGGCCTCACCTGCTCCGCGCCGCCTCCCCCGCCCCGGTTCGCCGCCCGCCCGGCACCGTGAGCCCGCGCCGTTCCCCCTGACCACCGGGGCCGCCGCCCGCCACGCACGCCCACCCGACCGTGCCCGCGAGCACGCACAGCGTCACCGCGTCCTTGAAGGCCCGCCGGGTCCCCGGCTCCAGCCACGGCCACGAGAAGCCGGGCACCTGCGGCACCAGCGCCATCCAGAACCACGGGCCGCGCGCCGCGGCCCCCGGCGTCAGCACCCCCGCGAGCAGCAGCGGAACCACGACCAGCAGGTAGTGGTCGTACGAGGGCCGGGAGACGAGAAAGGCCGAAAGCATCAGCATCACGGCGCATTCCACGACCCTCGACGGCGCCGCGGCCCCTTCACCGCCCCTCTCCCACCGCCGCCACGCACACCACAGCCCGGCCAGGGCCGCACACCCGGCCAGCAGCGTGGCGCCCGCCTGCGGCACCCCGAGCCGCGCGAGCACCGCCGAGGGAGACGCCTCGTAGAGGCGCACGAAGGAGTCCTCGCCGCGCACCAAGAAGGGCAGCGTCCGCGTGAAGAACCCGGCGGGGTCCGGCATGACGAGCGCCGCGGCCACCGACACCAGCGCGGGCACGCCCACCGC
>NZ_LIPN01000444.1 GCF_001418325.1 Streptomyces atriruber
CCCATATCCAGCCCCCGGTCCCCCCTCTTCAGCGAAACCCGGAGCGACGATCGTGACGACTCCTCCCACTCCCTCCTGGCCCGGCACCGACGACACGGCCGCCGCGCCGCCCGGCTGCCCGGCCCACGGCCTCGGCCCCGGTGGCCTGCGCCGCATCTACGGCCCCGAGGCCGACACCGACCTCGCGGGTCTGTACGAGAAGCTGCGCGCCGAGCACGGCGCCGTCGCGCCCGTGCTGATCCACAACGATGTGCCGATCTGGGCGGTGCTCGGCCACAGCGAGAACCTCCACATGGTCCGCACCCCCTCGCAGTACACCCGCGACTCGCGCAGCTGGCGGGCCGTGCAGGACGGCAGTGCGGGCCTCGACCATCCGCTCGCGCCCGTCTTCACCTGGCAGCCGATGTGCAGTTTCGTCGAGGGCGACGAGCACCAGCGGCTGCGCGGCGCGGTCACCGGAGCCATGTCGGGCATCGACCACCGAGGCATCCGCCGCTACATCAACCGCTATACGAACCACCTGCTCAACGACATCTGCCAGGACGGCAGCGCCGACCTGGTCAGCCAGTTCGCCGAGCACCTGCCGATGATGGTGATGTGCCACGTCCTCGGCATGCCCGAGGAGTACAACGAGCGCATGGTGCAGTCCGCCCGCGACATGATCAAGGGCACCGAGACCGCCATCGCGAGCAACGCGTACGTCATGGAGGTCCTGATGGGGCTGGTGGCGCGGCGCCGCGCCAACCCCGAGGAGGACTTCACCAGCAGCCTCATCGCACACCCCGCGCGGCTCACCGACGACGAGGTCGGCGCCCACCTGCGCCTGGTGCTCATCGCCGCGTACGAGGCCACCGCCAACCTCATCGCGAACGTGGTGCGGATGGTCCTCACCGACCCGCGTTTCCGTGCCCAGCTCAGCGGCGGCCAGATGACGGTCCCCGAGGCGGTCGAGCAGTCCCTGTGGGACGAGCCGCCGTTCAGCGCGATGGTCGGCTACTTCGCGAAGCAGGACACCCAGCTCGGCGGCCAGCAGATCCGCGCGGGCGACGGCCTGATCATGGGCATCGCGCCGGGCAACGTGGATCCGGTCGTCCGGCCCGACCTCGCCGCCAACATGCAGGGCAACCGCTCACACCTCGCGTTCAGCGGCGGACCGCACGAGTGCCCCGGCCAGGACATCGGCCGCGCCATCGCGGACACCGGCGTCGACGCACTCCTGATGCGCCTGCCGGACGTCGAACTGGCCATCGACGAGCGGGATCTGCGGTGGACGTCGTCGATCATGTCGCGCCATCTGGTGGAGCTGCCGGTCAAGTTCGCGCCGCGCCCGCCGCAGGACGTGATGGCCCGGCCCTCGGCACAGCTGCCGACCCCGCGCAGGGACTGGCAGGTGTCGTCCCCGCCGCGCCGCCCGGAGCCCGCGGCCCAGGCCGCGCAGTCGTCGGCGGCGTCCGCCGCGGCCCCGGCGCCCGAGGCGGCCCGGCCCAAGGGTGCGTGGCAGCGCTTCCTCACCTGGTGGCGCGGCTACTGACGGCTACCCCGCCCAGGTGTCGTACGCCTCCCAGGCCTCCAGCGTCCGCCCGCTGGTGAAGCGGTGCGCGACGCCCGTGACCGGGTCCGTGAACTCCAGTACCCGTGCCAGGAGCTGGAGGGGCCGTCGGAAGTCGTCCGGCGGAACGGGTCCGGTCACCACCGGGTAGACCGGGTCGCCGAGGATCGGCAGGCCCAACGCGTTCATGTGGACGCGGAGTTGGTGGGTGCGGCCGGTGTGCGGGGTGAGGCGGTAGCGGCCGAGGCCGGAGCGGTGCTCGACGAGTTCGATGTGGCTCTCGCTGTTCGGCTCGGCGTCCGCCACCTCGTACGCCGCGATGATGCCTCGCTCCTTCACGATGTGGCTGCGCACGGTCCGCGGGAGCGGCACGTCCGGGTCGTACGGCGCCACCGCCTCGTACTCCTTGTGTACCCGGCGGTCCCCGAACAGCGTCTGGTACGCGCCGCGTTCCTCGGGCCGCACGGTGAACAGGAGCAGTCCGGCGGTCAGCCGGTCCAGGCGGTGGGCGGCGCCGAGCGTCGGGATGCCGAGCTCTCTGCGGAGCCGGGCGAGGGCGGTCTGGGTGACGTGGCTGCCGCGCGGCATGGTGGCGAGGAAGTGCGGCTTGTCCACGATGACGATGTGCTCGTCGCGGTGGACGACGTCGAGGGGGAACGGGACCGGAACCTCCGCGGGGAGGTCGCGGTGGAACCACACGGAGGCCCCCGGCAGATAAGGGGTGTCCGGGGTCACCGCTGCGCCGTCCGCGCCGACGATCCTGCCGTCCCGCACCATCGCGTCGATGACGCCGGGCCCGGCCGCGAGCCGCTCCACCAGGTGGTCGCGCACGGTCGGCCACGTCCCGTCGAGCGGCAGTGCGACCCGGACGGGGTCGATCCCGTCGCGCTGGGGGAGCGGGGCGGGCAGCAGGCGGCGCTTGCGTCTCATCAGGGGGTCAGCGT
>NZ_LIPN01000445.1 GCF_001418325.1 Streptomyces atriruber
GTGCTGCTGGCCGGGGTCAGCGCCGTCGTCGGGTTCCGGGTCGCCGACTCCGACGGGTTCACGCCCGTCCCGCAGATCCTCGCCTTCCTGCCCTGGCTGCTCGTGCCCGCCGTCGCCGGGCTGCTGATGGCCGTGCTCGCGCGGTGGCGCGTCGGCATGCTGTGGGGCGTCGTCGTGCTCGGTGCCGTTGCCTGGTACATCGAGCCGTACGGGAACACCGACGCGCCGAGCGGGCCCGCCGTCGCCGAGCTGCGCGTGCTGACCTCCAACGTCGAGTTCGGGGGCGGGACCGAGGGGCTGCTCGACGCCGTCCGCGAGGAGCGGCCCGACCTGCTCTTCGTCGAGGAGTGCGACTTCGCCTGCTCCGCGCTGCTGCGCAAGGAGCTGCCGCGCGCCGACTACCCCTACCGCGAGTCCGTCGAGGCGTCCGGCGCCGAGGGCTCCGTCATCCTCGCCAAGGTCCCGCTGAAGGGCGCGGACGGCATCGACGGCACCCTCGGCATGCCCGGCGCCGTCGCCGACGTGGCAGGCCACGCGGTGCGGGTGCAGCTCGCGCACCCCATGCCCCCGATACCCCGCGAGGTCGGCCTGTGGAAGTCCGAGCTCGGCAGGATCCGGGAGTACGCCGCCGCCGGGGACGGAAGGCCCACCATCATCGCCGGGGACTTCAACGCCACGCAGGACCACGCGGCGTTCCGGTCGGTCCTGGACCGGGGGAAGCTGCGCGACGCCGCCCGCCTCGCCGGGGCCTCGCGCGCGCCGAGCTGGCCGGCCGCCCTGCCCGCCCCGCTCGGCGCGCAGATCGACCACGTCCTCGCCACACCGGACTTCTCCGCCCGGGACGCCCGCTTCCTGGACATCGGAAACACCGACCACCGGGCGCTCGTTGTCACACTGACCCTGCACAAAGCCGAAACAGAGCGTTGATCCTCCGGCCGGAGCAAGTCACGTAAAGCGCCGATAATGGGCGCATGCCCCGAGAGTCCCGCCCCGCCCGTCCGGTCTCACTGAGCCCGCTCACCCCACCCGACTGGCTGGTCAGGTCCCTCAAGCCGCAGTCCGCGCCCATCCCCTGGGCCGCCGTGGCCCGCGCCTCCGTGGCGATGGCGCTCCCCCTCGCCCTCGGCATCCTCGCGGGACAGCCCGCGTACGGCGCGCTCGCCTCCATGGGCGCCCTCTCCGGAGTCATCGGCGACACCGCCGACGCCTACCGCATGCGGATCTTCAACATCGCCGTCCCGCAGCTCTTCGGCGCCCTCGGCGTCACCCTCGGCTCGCTCGTCTTCGGACACGGCTGGGTCGCGGTCGGCGCGGTCACCTTCGTCGCGCTCGTCTCCGGGATGATGTCGACGATCGGCGCCGTCGCCTCCGTGTCGGGGCTGCTGCTCCTGCTCAACTCCGTGGTCGGCGCGGGGCTGCCCATGCCGGGGCAGTGGTGGCTCGCGCCGCTCCTCATGACCGGCGGCGGGCTCCTCGTCCTCGCGCTCGCCCTGCTCGCCTGGCCGCTGCGCTCCGGCGTCCCCGAACGCGCCGCCGTCGCCGCCTCCTACCGCTCGGTGGCCGCGCTGCTCGACGCGGCGGGCACCGACGCGTACGGCGACGCACGCACCGCGGTGACGGCCTCCCTCAACCAGAGCTACGACCTCGTCCTCGCCCGGCGCACCCGCGACCACGGCCGCACCCCAGAACTGGTCCGCCTCGTCGCCCAGTTGAACGCCCTCACCCCGGTCGTCGAAGCGGCCCCCGCCGCCGACCAGGCCGCCCGCCACGCCTGCGTACGCCTGCCGCCCGAAGTGCCCGCCGCGGTCCGCGCGCTCGCCGACGCGGTGGAGCGGGGCGAGACCGCGCACGCCGACCCGGCCGGGGCGCCCGCCCGCGCCGCCGCCCGCATCCCCGAGCCCCAGGACCACGCCGCCCGCGCCCTCGACCACGCCGTCCTGCACGCCGCGGAGACCCTGGCCGACCCCGACCCCCTCGGCGTCATCGAGACCGACGACCGCCTCGGCCGGCCCGCGGCCCTGCGCGTCCGTGCCCGCCGCGCCGCCCGCAACGTCGTCCTGTCCGGCGCCTCCTGGCGCTACGGCCTGCGCCTCGCGCTCTGCATCGGCATCGCCCAGGCCCTGGTCTCGATCATCGACGTCCCCCGGTCGTACTGGGTGGCGCTCACCGTCACGTTCGTCCTCAAGCCCGACTTCGGCTCGGTCTTCTCCCGCGCCGTGCTGCGCGCCCTCGGCACCGCGGCGGGTCTGGTGGTCGCGGCGGCGGTCCTCGCGGAGGTCCCCCACGGCTGGTGGGACGTCCCGGTGATGATGCTCCTGGCCCCGCTCATCCCGGCCCTCACCACCCGGGGCTACGGCTACCAGACGGCGGCGATCACCCCGGTGATCCTGCTGCTCTCCGACATCCTCAACCACCAGGGCCTCGGGCTCGTCGTGCCGCGGCTCGTCGACAGCCTGATCGGCTGCGGCATCACGCTCGTCGCGGGCTATCTGCTCTGGCCGGAGAGCTGGGGCACCCGGATCGGCGACCGGCTCGCCGACGCGGTCGCGGACACGGCGCGGTACGTGGAGTGCGCGTTCGGCGACGGCGACGCGGCGGCCCGTGCCCGCATGCGCCGCGGTCTCTACCGCGACCTGTCCGTCATCCGCTCCGAGTTCCAGCGCGCCCTGACGGAACCACCCCCCACGGGAACGCGCGCGGCCGCGTGGTGGCCCCTGGTCGTCGCCGTCGAACGCATCCTGGACGCCACGACGGCGGCAAGGGTCCGCATCCGGCACGGCGCCAAGCCCCCCACCCCGGCCGAGGTGGCCGAAGTAGCGCACGAACTACGCGGCCTGGCGGACCGACTCCGCGCATCGGTAACCCTGGAAAAGGGCCACGTGAACTTCACCGACGACACCAAGGACAGCGTCCTGGAGCCACTGCGCCAGGAGGTGGCGGCAGCACGAGCGGTGGCGTCACCGAAGGCCGAGTAGAGGGGCGCGGCACACGCGGTGACAGCACCGCAGGGTAGGGCGGAAAGGGACGCGGGGAACTGCGCGACCAGGCCGAAGGGTAGCCAAAAAGGGGCGCGGGGAACTGCGCGACCAGCCACAACCGGCCCACAGGCAACAACGCACCGAAGCCCGAGCAAAGGGGCGCAGCGCACACGGTGACAGCACCGCAGGGTAGGGCGGAAAGGGACGCGGGGAACTGCACGACCAGGCCGAAGGGTAGCCAAAAAGGGGCGCGGGGAACTGCGCGACCAGCCACAACCGGCCCACAGACAACAACGCACCGAAGCCCGAGCAAAGGGGGGCGCAGCACACGCGGTGACAGCACCGCAGGGTGGGGCGGAAAGGGACGCGGGGAACTGCACGACCAGGCCGAAGGGTAGCCAAAAAGGGGCGCGGGGAACTGCGCGACCAGCCACAACCGGCCCGCAGCTCCCCGACAAACCTCAAGTCAGCCCAGGCACAGCGCCTAGCGTGCCGCGTTGACCTTGTGCAGAGCCTTCGCGAGCCCGTTCGCCCAGAGCTGGTCCACCTTGCCCCGCTCCGTCGCGTCCGGCTGCGAGTTCGTGCAGGACGGGCCGGGGCCGCCACCCGACATCAGCTGGCTGCACGGGCCGTCGTACGTGTCCGGCAGGCCGAGCACGTGGCCGGTCTCGTGCGCGGTGACGCGCGTCGAGTCGTACTCCTGGTTCTGGGCGTAGTCCAGGAAGATGTAGCCGTTGCCGTGTCCGTCGGTGCTCGCGTACGAGCCGCGCGGGTCGTCGCCCTCGCGGTACTCGAAGCTCGCGCCCGAACTGCCCTCCTGCAGCTTCACGTTGGAGACCGCACCGTTCCAGATGGACGTGGAGCTGGCTATCTGCTGGGCGAAGGTGGGGGCTCCGGACGCGTCGTACGTGACGGTCACGGACTTCGCGCCGGGGTTCGCCGCACGCTTCTCGGCGACCGCCTTCACGACGGCCTCGAAGAACGCCTTGTTGGCCTTGGCCTCGGCCGCCGAGCCCTGGTACTGGGCGTACGAGGCGGTGGCGGACGCCGGGGCGGGGGTCGACGCGGTGGCCGAGGTCGCGCCGAGACCGGCGACGGAGAGGCCGAGAACGGCGGCGACAGACAGGTAACGCTTGTTCATGTGTGGGGGGCTCCCTACTCGTTCCACGACCGCGTGGGGCGGTCGATGAAAGGTGAACGGTTCGGTAGCTGTGAGTGTCGGGGAGCCTGAGGCGCGTGGGAATGATGGCAAGTGGCGATAGCACGGAGCTATCGCCGGGACCCGGCCTGCCCAGAACGGCCGGTTCTCATGGGGTTTGAGCGTCTGGTGCGGCGGCCGTACCGCCTCTACGCTCATCGGCCATGGAGCTCGAGGTGAGGCACCTCCGCGCGCTGTGCGCCATCGCCGACACCGGCAGCCTGCACAAGGCCGCGCGGCAGCTCGGCATGAGCCAGCCGTCGCTGACGACACAGCTGCGGCGGATCGAGCACGCGCTCGGCGGCCAGCTCTTCTCCCGCGAGCGCACCGGCTGCCGACCCACCCAGCTCGGCCGCGTGGTCCTCAGCCGCGCCCGCCCCCTCGTCACGGAGATGCGGGCGCTGGTCGCCGAGACGAAGGCGGCCGCGGCGCGCACCGCCGAGGGCCCGCAGCTGCGCATCGGCTCCACGGCGAGCCGCGCCATACCGGGCTGGCTGCGCAGGCTGCGCGCGCGCCTGCCCGGGACCGAGATGTCGCTCCAGATGGACGTGTCCGCGAACTCCCTCCTGCGCATGGTGGAGACCGGACAGCTCGACATCGCCTTCGTGCACGAGGTCGAGGGCTGCCCGCTGCGACTGCCCGAGAGCCTTCGAAGACGGGTCCTGCTCGACCGGGAGCCGCAGTTCGTCTCCCTCGCCGCGGACCATCCGGCGGCGGACCGGCCCGTCGTACGCCTCTCCGACCTCGCGGAGGACCGCTGGATGGTGGACCCGACGGTCGACGGCGAATGGGACGGCCTGCGCCGCGTCCTGACCGCGGCCGGGCTCAACCCCCGCGTCCTGCACGGGGATTACCTCACCGCGGCGTCCCTCGTCGCCACCGGCGAGGTCGTCGCCCTCTGCCAGCCGACCTCACGCGGCAGGACCGACATGGCCGTACGCCCGCTGTACGGCGACCCCCTCGGCGTACGCCTCATCGTGGCGGCGCGCTCGGAGGAGGAGCTCGACGCGGTGTACGGGGAACTGGAGGCCGCCTACTGGGAGGCGGCCCGGCAGGCGACCGCCTATACGGAGTGGCTGCTGCGGTCCGGCGACTCCCGGGGAACGACCGGCGGGACCTTGGTCCCCGCAAGCCGGTGACCTTCGGCAAAACCCCCTCTGACCTGCACTTTTAGCCGATTTACGGTACTGGGTCACGCCCTGAGGCAGCTTGTTACATTCCCTACGGATGACGCACACATGGCGCCCGTAACTTCGTATCTGTCGCCACCGCAAAGGGGCACAAAAACGGACAGCCAGACCTGTACCAACGAGGGAAGTCACCACCATGCGCGCCACCCGCCGTACCTTCCGCACCGCCGCCATCGCCACCGGAGCCATCGCCGCGCTCGCCGTCCCCACGACCGCGGCCTTCGCCGCGGACGCGCCGTCGACGCCGCACGGCCAGGTCGCGCAGGACGACCGGACGGGCACCCAGGACCAGACCGGCCAGGACCAGAACCAGGACCAGTCCGGCAAGGACCAGGACAAGTCGAAGGACGAGACCGGCAAGGACACGACGGACCCGGACAAGGACAAGGACAAGCCCGTCCCCGGCGGCTGGGAGTCCAAGGGCACCACCAACCTCGGCAAGGGCTGGACCGCGAGCGTCGAGGTCAACGCCTCCGCCCGCACCGCCAAGGCCACCATCTCCCTCAACGGCGCCGCGAAGGGCTCACTCACCGCCTACGAGAAGTCCGCGACCACCAAGATCGACGGCAACACCTTCACCCTCACCCCCGACGGCACGGCCACCGCCAAGCTGACGGACAAGGACAAGGACAAGCCCGTCCCCGGCGGCTGGGAGTCCAAGGGCACCACCAACCTCGGCAAGGGCTGGACCGCGAGCATCGAGGTCAACGCCTCCGCCCGCACCGCCAAGGCCACCATCTCCCTCAACGGCGCCGCGAAGGGCTCACTCACCGCCTACGAGAAGTCCGCGTCGACCACGATCGACGGCAACACCTTCACGCTGACGCCCACCGGCACCATCACGATGCAGGGCAAGCCGACCCCGCCGAAGCCGAAGCCGGACCACAAGCGCGTCTTCGTCCGCGAGTACAAGAACCTCGGCGGCAGCGGCTTCGACGCCAAGGTCTACAAGGTCACGAACGGCTACGAGGCCGACCTGCTCGCCAAGTCGCCCGACACCGGCAAGAAGACGGTCTGGGACACCCTGAAGCAGTCCGGCAGCAAGGCGGCGTACGGCCGGCACAACGGCGCCCACTTCGTGCTCAACCCCGACGGCACCATGAAGGGCTGGGTCGAGGGCAAGGGCGACACCCACCACAACGGCGTCAAGCCGCAGCCCAGGAAGGACGGCAACACGGTCGTCCCGAAGGGCGGCGTCAAGGCGGGCGCCGACGGCGTCAAGGCGGACTCCTCGGACGACGCCCCGCTGATCGCGGCGGGCAGCGGCATGGCGGCGGTCGGCGCGGCCGGCCTCGGCTTCGCGATGTACCGCCGCAAGCAGAACGGCTGAGCCGACACGCAAGGGGCGCCCCGCAGCCGCGGGGCGCCCCTTCGTCGTACCTGTTCGTCGTACCTGTTCGTCGTACCTGTTCGTCGTACCTGTTCGTCGTACCTACGGCTCAGACGCCGATGTCGCAGCCGTCCTCGCGCCACACCGAGACGACCGACGGACGGACGATCTTGCCGGGCCCGTCGGGCCAGGCGCTCGCGGGCTTCTCCACGGACGCCCCGTCGACCTCGCCCGGGTGCTGCACGGAGACGAGCACGCGCCGGTCCTGGACGAGCGGACCGCAGGTCTCCGCGCCGGTCGGCATCGTCAGGAACTGCTTGAGCTCACCGCGCCGCTCACCGCGCGTGGCCACCCCGAACAGGCCGTCGTGCGAACCGAGTTGGTTGCCGTCGGTGGAGATCCACAGGTTGCCGTGCGGGTCGAAGGCGACGTTGTCGGGGCAGGAGATCGGGGAGACCCGCTCCTTGGGGAAGCCCGCGAAGTACGTCGAGGGGTCGTTCGGGTCACCGGCGACCAGGAACAGCGACCAGGCGAACGTCGTCGCCTCGGCCCGGTTGCGGCGCTCGGTCAGCTCCAGGATCTGCCCGTGCTTGTTGAGGTTGCGCGGGTTGGCCTCGTCGGCGCCCGCCTTGCCCGCCTTGCCGCGGTCGGAGTTGTTCGTCAGCGCGACGTACACCTTGCCGGTGTGCGGCGACGGCTCGATGTCCTCGGGGCGGTCCATCTTGGTGGCCCCGACCTTGTCACCGGCGAGGCGCGTGAAGACGTACACCTCTTCGGCGGTCATGCCCTCGACGTGCGAGACGGCCTTGCCGCCCGGCCCGGCGGTGGCGAGCGGAATCCACGTCCCGCTCCCGTCGAACTCGCCGTCGGCGGGCAGCGTGCCCTTGCCGTCGATCTCCTCGGCGGGGGAGTCGCCGGTGAGCTTGGCGACGTACAGGGTGCCCTCGTCGAGCAGGCTCAGGTTGTGCTCGTGCGCGGCCCGGGACGTGCCCTTGGCGACGCGCTTGCTGCTGACGAACTTGTAGAAGTAGTCGAACTTCTCGTCGTCGCCCATGTAGACCACCGGGCGGCCGTCGTGCGTGAGGCGCGGCTGCGCGGCCTCGTGCTTGAAGCGGCCGAGCGCGGTGCGCTTGCGCGGGGTCGAGTCCGGGTCGTACGGGTCGAGTTCGACGACCCAGCCGAAGCGGTTGGCCTCGTTGGGCTCCTGGGCGAGGTCGAAGCGCCGGTCGAACCGCTCCCACTTGCGCTCGGAGGCCTCGCCCGTGACGCCGTACCGCTTGAGGCGGGCGGCGGTCTTCGGGTCGGTGACCTTCGCGGCGTTGGCGAAGTACTGGTTGAAGTTCTCCTCGCCGTGCAGGGTCGTGCCCCACGGGGTGGTGCCGCCCGAGCAGTTGTTCAGGGTGCCGAGGACGGTGGTGCCGCGCGGGTCGGCCTTCGTGCGGACGAGCTCGCTGCCCGCGACGGGCCCGGAGAGCCGGAACGGGCTGGTGGCGGTGAGGCGCCGGTTGAGGTGGTGCCGGGAGACGGCGCGCAGCTTGCCGCTGCGCCGCTCCCCCTCGACCACGACGACGGACAGGCCGTGCGCGGCCCAGGCGATCTCGACCTGCTCGCGGGTCGGGTTCTCGGGGTCGTACCCCTTGAACATCAGGATCTCGTCCGTGTACTCGTGGTTGGCGACGAGGACCTGCCGCCCGTGCTCGCGCCGGAGCGGCAGCAGGCTCAGGAAGTCGTTGTTGTAGCCGAACTGTCCGGCCTGGGCCTTGGCGGACTGCTTCTCGGCGTCGAAGGCGGGCGCGCCGCGCAGGATGGGCTCGCCCCACCGTATGACGACGTTCTGCTCGTACCCGTCGGGGACGGTGACGGTGTCGGCGGTGTTGGGGGCGACGGGGCTGAACCGGAGCCCGCGCGCGCCCTTGTGCCGGTGGCTCCCGCCGTGGCCGCGCCCCTCGGGCACGGCGGCAGCGGCCTCGCCCGCGCCCGGCCCGGCCAGGACCGCGCCGCCCGCGGCGGTGGCGACCGTCACGACGGCGGCGGCGCGCATCATCGAACGGCGGCTGAGCGCACCGGCGATGACATCGCCGACGTACGCGTTGTCGCTGGTGTTGGGCACCTCGCCGAAGCAGGCGTCACCGCAACGGAACCGGCAGGTCAGGGCGGAACGGCCGCCGCTCCCCTGATGCGAGGTGATGATCGGCAGCAGCTTGGGCACGAGTCCTCCGTCGTTGTGGCTTGATTCCGCCGTGAGGCTAGGCGCGGGGTTCGGCACGGCGGCGGCCTGCGGGTGAACGGACGGTGAATCCGTGGCGGATGGGAGGGAGTTGTCGGGGAGTTGCCGCGGAGGTGTCGTGGGGCGGCGGAGAAGGTGGTCCGCGTGGGTGGCTCGCGCGGGTGACGGACGGCGAACCCTGCCCAAGATCGCGTACAGCGGCGGCTAACCTTACGTGTCCGCCCTGGCCAGGGATTTTCGGTAATCAACTCACGCGAAGGGTTGCGCACATGGGCATTCTGAACCGCCTGCGGAACGCGTTCGGACGGTCACGCAAGGAGAGCGTTCCGGAGGCACGGGAGCCCGAGCGTGCGACTGCGCCGGAGCCGGCGTCGGAGCCGGACGCCCCGGAGCCGGGTACGACTCCGCCGGTCACGGTGACGGTCCCGTCCCCCTCGCCGGAGCCGACTCCGACCCCCAAGGCCTCCCTCCCGTCCCCCAGCAAGGAAC
>NZ_LIPN01000446.1 GCF_001418325.1 Streptomyces atriruber
CGGCACGCACCACACCCAGTGGTGCGACCACGAGACCGGGCTCACCAGGAGCGCCGTCGCGGCGCAGGAGAGTGCGGCCCAGGCCCGTTCCCCGCGCAGTGCGGCGGCCACGGCCACCGCGAGGCCGAGCGCGCCGGTGACGGCGGCGGCCAGGGCCCAGGGCGCGCCGGGCTCCCCGCTGTGCAGGAGCCGGGCGAGAGCGCCGCGCAGCGACTGGTTCGCGGTGTCCTCGGCCAGCCCGACGCGGCCCGCCTCGAAGACCATCCGGGTCCAGAAGCGCCGGGAGTCGTACGGCAGGACGGCGGCCGCGAGGAGCGTCGCCCCGGCGAACGACACGGCCGCCACGCACGCGTGCCGCACGGCAGGCCGCCACGGACCGCGCCGCACGGCCTCGGCGGCTCCCGCGAGCAGCAGGAACGCCGCGAAGAGCGCGGGCGTGAGCTTGATCGCCGCGGCGATGCCGATGCCCACGCCCGCCCATCGCTGCCCGGGGTGCCGGGTCAGGTCCCACAGGACGAGGACGGCGAGCAGCAGATTGACCTGTCCGTAGCGCAGCGTCGTCCACACCGGCTCGCACCAGACGGCGAGGGCGGCGGCCCACAGAACGCTCTTTACGCGCCCGTGGAGAGCCACGCGCGCGTGCCGCTCGCCGTGGATCATCCGCAAGGAGAGGTGCACGAAGGCGATCAGCAGCGCCAGGTTTCCCAGCGTCGCGAGGGCGCGCATGGCCGCCGTGTCCAGCAGGGTCAGCGGCGTGAAGAGCAGCGCCGCGAACGGCGGGTAGGTGGTGGGCAGATGGGCCTCGGTGGTGCGCAGCGCGTAGAGGTCCCCGCCCGCGCGCACGGTCTCGCCCTCGGCCCGATAGACCATCAGGTCGATCATCGAGACGTCGGCGGCGCGCTGTGCGAGCCAGAAGGCCGTGAAGGAGAGCAGGCAGGCCCCGGCGGCCAGAGGCACGCGGCGGCGGGTGGCGGCGAGCGCGATCACGGTCACGAAGGCTGACAGTACCGGGCGTATCCACCCAGACCGGAAACGATTTGGTGGAGCACGGGTAGGACCGTGTAATGTTGGCGGAGCCGCCGGGGAAACCGGGCGGAAAAGTAAGGGGCTATAGCTCAGTTGGTAGAGCGCCTGCATGGCATGCAGGAGGTCAGGAGTTCAATTCTCCTTAGCTCCACAACATGATCGTTCTTGAGTCCGCTCAGGTTCGATTCCCAAGATCCCGCCCGATCGAATGATCGGGCGGGATCTTCTGGTTTTCGAGGGTCTCAGTGCTCCTGGCGCGGCCCGGAGCAAGGAGGACCGCGGCGGTGACCGGAAGCTGCCGGTCTACGCGCACGCGCACGTCACGTGATCCGTCTCCTGACGGTTCTTCTTGCGCTTGCCCCTCTCCTTGCCCTTCTCACTCTGCTTGCCCTCACTGCCTTCCGCTGCCGAGGGCACGGCGGCCTCGGCCCGGTGGGAGCGCGGTCGGCAGCATCGTGCGGGACGCGGAGGCCTCCCTCGGCGCCTCCTCGATGCGCAGGGCGAGCGCGGGGCAGCGACGCACCGCGCGCGTGGCGCGCGCTTCGGAGTAGCGCGGTACGGACGCTTCCGCGACCGAGGGGAAGCCGTCGGGCCCCAGCTGGATCAGCTCCGGGACGATGTCCGCGCAGAGGCCGTGGCCCTGGCAGAGCGTCCAGTCGACGGCCAGCTTGCGGCCACTGGGCGCCTCTGCGGGCGGTGTGTCCTCCTGGAGGGGGAGGACGCCCTCGACAGGACGGCCGCAGCCGCCGCCCAGGACGTGCGCGGCGAGGTCGTCCGTGAACGCCGAGATCGACGACTCCAGGAAGGCCGCCGAGCCGTCCGGGTGCTTGCACGCGCCCCGTCGCTTCACGGCCCGGGTCACCTCGCGCAGCGCTTCGAGAGAGGTCGGGCCGCCGCCCTGGAGGACGTCGGCGAGGCCCCGGGCCGCCGCGGGGAGACCGAGGTAGCAGGGGCCGCACTGGCCGGTGCTCTCGGCGGCCAGCCAGTGCGCGACCCGCAGCGACTCGCCCAGCGGGCAGGTGCCCTCGCCGATCGGCAGGATCGCGCCCGCGCCGAGCGCGCCGCCACAGGCGTCCAGGGAGGCACGCGAGACGACTGCGTCGTGTGCCGTCATCCCGTCGAGCCATCTGCCGTGATAGCCGCCCGTCAGCACGCCCTGGGGGAGCGCCGGTGCGCCGGCGAGCCGCAGGACGTACTGCAGGGGCACTCCGGTGGGGACCTCGACGACCATCGGTCGGGCGACCGCTCCGGAGAGGGTCAGCAGGACCGTGCCGGGTTCGTCGCGCAGGCCGGTGCGGCAGTAGCGCTCGGCGCCGGCCCTGGCGGCGACGGCGAGCTGGGCGAAGGTCTCCGCGTTGGAGAGGAGGGTGGGGGCACCGCCCACTCCGGAGTCCGACGTCCGCACCTTGCGGCCCGGCGGCAGCGGGGGACCGCCGTCCGCCGAGCGGACCAGGGCGGACGACTCCCCGGTGACCATGCGCACCGGATTGCGCTGCACGCGCGCGCGGAGGGTCGACCCGCGGCGGTTGCCGAGGCCGCGCTCGGCCAGTGCGGTGCGCATCGAGGCTTCGGTCGAGTCGCGGGTCACGCCGACGACCAGCGTGCGGGCCCCGACGGCCTCGGCGGCCAGGAGGGCGCCGTCGAGGATGAGGTGCGGGGCGCGGTTGATCAGGACGGTGTCCTTGCGGCAGGCGGGCTCGTCCTCGCTGCCGTTGACGACGACCACGGGTCGCACCCCGCGACGTATCGCGGCGTCGGCGACGGCCCGCAGCTTCTGGGCGAAGGGGAAACCCGCACCGCCCCGGCCCCGCAGCGCGATCTGTTCGGCGAGGCGGGCGAGCGGTTCGCCCGCCATGGGTTCCAGCGGGCCGTGCACCTTCAGGTGCATGGCGAGGTCGAGACGTTCGACGAGGTCGAAGCCCGAGGTGAGCAGGGGAAGGCCGACGACGCGGACTTCGGGGACGTCGGGGAGCGAGGCGTTCACGGGTGGCCTCCGGTTGCGGCGTTCCAGGGCTCGCCCGTGCTGGGGGCCTGGAAGGGCCGGGGCAGCGGTTCGGTGGCGGGGCCGCTGTCGTACGCGGGATCGGGGAG
>NZ_LIPN01000447.1 GCF_001418325.1 Streptomyces atriruber
TGGCGCTCGGTGTCGTGGTTGGCGACGAACACCGAGGTCGTGCCGCCCGGCATATAGCCCCAGCCCTCGCCGAAGTTCTTGAGGTAGGCGAGCTTCTCGTTGTTGAAGACCCGCTTCAGGTCCCAGCCGTAGCGGAACTCCTGGGGGTCGCCGGTGGCGATGTACTCGCTCGGGGAGACGGCCTCCCCGGCCCCGTACAGCGTCTCCTGCTTCCAGTAGACGCCCGGGCTGCTCAGCCGCGACTTGATGTTCTTGAGGTCGTCCACGGGGATGTGCTTGGCCGCGTCGATGCGGAAGCCGTCCACTCCGAGCGAGAGGAGGTCGTTGAGGTACGTGGCGATGCGGCCGCGGACGTAGTCCTCGCCGGTGTCGAGGTCGGCGAGGCCGCCCAGCTCGCAGTGCTGGACGTTCCAGCGGTCCTGGTAGTTGCTGATGGCGGACTTGCAGTCGTCCATGTCGGCGGACGAGTACGTGCCCGGGTAGTCGTACTTCGTGAAGACGGACCCCGCCGAGCCGGTGCCGGAGGCGTTGGTCATGTGGTTGATCACGGCGTCCGTGACGACCTTCACCCCGGCGGAGTGGCAGGTGTCGACCATGTTCTTGAAGGCGGCGCGGTCGCCGAGCCGGCTGCCGATCCGGTAGCTGACCGGCTGGTACGCGGCCCACCAGGCGTCGCCCTGGATGCGCTCCTGCGGCGGCGACACCTGCACGTATCCGTAACCGTCCGGGCCGAGCCGGTCCGTACAGGCCTTGGCGACCGAGGCGAAGTTCCACTCGAAGAGGACGGCGGTGACGTCCTTGCCGCCGGGCGGGGCGGCCTGCGCTCCGGGCGCCCCCGCGACGACGCTGCCCGCGACACCCGCCATCAGGGCGAGCGCGGTCGCGAAGGGTCTGCGGCTCTTCGTGGTCCGGCCGGTCATGGGGTTACCTCCTGTGCGTTGGGGGAACCTTCAGCAAGTGCTTGCAGCAAGTCAGCACAAGTTGTTGCGGGTTGGACCGTATGGCGCCCCCCGCACGGGGTCAACCCTCTGGACACACCCCGGTGGATCCGCGCACGACCAGCTCCGGCTGAAACACGAACTCCGTGCGCTGCACGGGGTTTCCGTCGATTTCCTCGAGGAGGGCACCGACCGCGGCGGTCGCCATCGCCTGCACCGGCTGGCGCACCGTGGTCAGCGGCGGATCGGTGAAGGCGATGAGCTGGGAGTCGTCGAAGCCGACCACGGAGATGTCGTCGGGCACCGCGAGACCGCGCTCCCGCACCGTCCTGACCGCCCCCAGCGCCATCAGGTCGCTGCCGCAGACCATCGCCGTGCACCCCAGGTCGAGCAGGGCACCGGCCGCTGCCTGCCCGCCCTCGACGGTGAACAGGGTCCGCTGCACGAGCCGTTCGGCCTCCCCCCGGTCCAGGCCGAGCATGCTGTGCAGCGCGGCGGTGAACCCCTCCGCCTTGCGGAGGGAGGGGACGTACCGCGTCGGGCCGATGGCCAGCCCGATCCGCTCGTGCCCGAGGTCGACGAGGTGGCGCACCGCCATGCGCACCGCCGAGCGGTCGTCGGGCGAGACGAAGGAGCCCGGGATGTCCTCGTTGAAGCCGTTGACGAGGACGAACGGCACGTTGCGGCGGGCCAGTTCGCGGTAGCGCCCGGTGTCGGCCGTCAGGTCGGCGTGCAGCCCCGAAAGGAAGATGATGCCGCTGACCCCGCGGTCCTCCAGCTGCTCGACCAGCTCGTCCTCGGTGGCGCCACCCGGCATCTGGGTGCAGAGCATCGGGGTGTAGCCGTGCCCGGCGAGGACCTGCTCGATGACCTGCGCGAAGGCCGGGAATATGGGGTTGGTGAGCTCGGGGATGACCAGTCCGACCAGACCGGCGCTGCGCCGCTTGAGGCGGGTGGGGCGCTCGTAGCCGAGGATGTCGAGAGCGGCGAGGACGCGGTGGCGCGTGCCCGCCGCGACGCCCGTCTTGCCGTTGAGCACCCGGCTCGCGGTGGCCTCGCTGACGCCGGCCTGGGCCGCGATGTCCAGGAGCCGCGGGGCGCCCCGCTGGGCGTCCCGCGGCGTGGAGGGCAGCGTCACACCGCCCACCAGACGGTGGTGTCGGCGGGCAGGTGCACGACTCCGTCCGTGACCTCCGCCTCCGCGCTGCCGAGCAGGATCCGGCCGGGAGCCGGGAGCCGCACCGTCCCGGCGGTGGTGTTCACGGTGCACACGATGCCCTCGCGGGCGAAGGCGAGCACGCCTTCGGGCGCGTCCAGCCACTCGACGGTCCCGCCCGCGCCGAGTCCCGGCTCCGCGCGGCGCACGGCGAGCGCGCTGCGGTACAGCTCCAGGGTCGAGCCGGGGTCGCCCGTCTGGGCCTGCACGCTGAGGCCGCCCCAGCTCGCGGGCTGCGGCAGCCAGCTGCCGCCCGCCCCGAAGCCGTACGAGGATCCTTCGGTGGTCCACGGGATGGGCACCCGGCAGCCGTCCCGGAAGCCGTCCTGCCCTTCGGCGCGGATGAACGACGGGTCCTGCCGCACCTCGTCGGGCAGATCGGTGACGTCGGGCAGGCCGAGTTCCTCGCCCTGGTACAGGTACGCGGAGCCGGGCAGCGCCAGCATCAGCAGGGTCGCCGCGCGGGCGCGGCGCAGGCCGAGCTCGCGGTCGCCCGCGGTGCGCAGCTGGGTGCCGAGGCCCGGCGGGTTGGCGAGGCGCGTGGCGTGCCGGGTGACGTCGTGGTTGGAGAGCACCCAGGTGGCGGGGGCACCCACGGGACGCATCGCGGCCAGCGACGCGTCGATGACCTCGCGCAGCTCGGCGGAGTCCCACGAGGTGCCCAGGTACTGGAAGTTGAAGGCCTGGTGCATCTCGTCGGGCCGCACGTAGTGGGCGGAGCGCTCGACGGTGGGCGTCCACGCCTCGGCGACGAGGATGCGCTCGCCCTCGTACTCCTCCAGGACCCGGCGCCAGCTGCGGTAGATCTCGTGCACGCCGTCCTGGTCGAAGAACGGCATGGTGTCGTTGCCGAGGAGCTTGAGCTGGTCGTGGCGGCCGATGTCGGGAAGTCCCGCCTCCTTCACCAGGCCGTGGGCGACGTCGACGCGGAAGCCGTCGACGCCCATGTCGAGCCAGAAGCGCAGGATCGAGCGGAACTCGTCCTGCACGGCGGGGTGTTCCCAGTTGAAGTCGGGCTGCTCGGGCGCGAAGAGGTGCAGGTACCACTCGCCGTCGGGCAGCCGGGTCCAGGCGGGGCCGCCGAAGATGGACTCCCAGTCGTTGGGCGGGAGTTCGCCGTTCGCGCCCTTGCCGGGGCGGAAGTGGTAGCGCTCCCGGAGCGGTGAGCCCGGGCCCTCGCTCAGGGCGCGGCGGAACCAGTCGTGCCGGTCGGAGGAGTGGTTGGGCACCAGGTCCACGATGATGCGCAGGCCGAGCTCGTGGGCTTCGCGGATGACCGCGTCGGCGTCCAGGAGGTTGCCGAACACGGGGTCGATGGCACGGTAGTCGGCGACGTCGTATCCGGCGTCCGCCTGCGGCGACGCGTAGAAGGGGCTGAGCCAGACGGCGTCGACGCCGAGGTCCCTGAGGTACGGCAGCCGGCTGCGGATGCCCTCCAGGTCGCCCATGCCGTCGCCGTTGCCGTCGGCGAAGCTGCGCGGATACACCTGGTAGATCACCGCGTCGCGCCACCAGTCCGTGCGCGTCTCGGTGGTGGGGGCGGCAGGGGCAGCGAGATGCTGGGTCATGTCTTCCCTGGGGATCGAGTGTGGTGGGGGCGGCGCCGGACGGTGTCGGTCCGGCGCCGCCGACGTGGCGGTCGCACCGTGCGGGTGGCGGGTGCGGCGGGTCGCCTCAGGACTTCGTCGCGCCCGCCGTCAGGCCGGAGACCAGGTGGCGCTGGGCGAAGCCGAAGATCACCGCGGCGGGCACCGCCACGATCACCGCGGACGCCGTCAGGGAGCCCCAGTCGCTGGTGTACTGGTTGACGAAGGTCTGCAGGCCGCCGGCGAGCGTGAGGTTCTCCTCGCCGGTCATGAAGGCGGACGCGTAGGCCACCTCGGCCCAGCCGGTGATGAAGCTGTAGAACCCGGTGACGGCCAGGCCCGGCTTGGCGAGCGGCACGATGAGCCGCCAGAAGGTGCCGAACGGATTGAGTCCGTCCACCCGACCGGCCTCGTCGATCTCGACCGGGATGGTGTCGAAGTACCCCTTCATCATCCAGGCGCAGAACGGCACGGCGATCGTCAGATAGGTGACGACGAGGCCGACGGGCTGGTTGAGCAGGCCGAGACCGGCCAGGAGGTTGTACAGCGGCACGATGAGCACCGCGACCGGGAACATCTGGGTGATCAGGAGCAGCCACATCAGCGGCCGCATGCCGGGGAACTTGAAGCGGCTCACCGCGTACCCGGTCGTCGCCGCGATGAAGACGCCGATCACCGTGGTCAGGCCCACCACGATGAGGGAGTTGAGGAGCCAGTTCGGGAACTCGGTGTCGTTCAGGACGTGGTCGTAGTTGCCGAAGGTGAAGTCCTTCACCAGATCGGTGGAGAAGGCCTCGCTCTCCGGCTTGAACGACGTGACCAGGAGCCACAGGGGCGGCAGGACCGCGATGGCGCTGGCGAGCAGCAGGGTCAGGTGCAGGGCGACCGAGGCCAGCGGGCCGCGCTCGTCGCGTCCCCTGGGCTTCCGCTTCTTCGCCGGGGTCGTCTCCTTCGCTTCCACGGTGGTCACCACACCTCTCCTTGCTTGCGGAGCGCGCGGCGGTAGGCCACCGCGATGATCGACAGGAGGGCCAGGATGAGGACGCCCCAGGCCGCGGAGCCCGCGAAGTCGCGTGGGCTGACGACGAAGGAGAGCCGATAGGCGTACGTCACCAAAATCTCGGTGGCGTCTCCGGGGCCGCCCCTGGTGAGCAGGAAGATCACCGGGAACATGTTGAAGGTCCAGATGCCGCTGATCAGGATCACCGTGCTGGCCACGGAGCGCAGCCCCGGCAGGGTGATGTGGCGGAAGCGCTGCCAGGCGCCCGCCCCGTCCATCTCGGCCGCCTCGTACAGCTCGCCCGGGATGGACTGCAGGCCACCGAGCATGGCGACCAGCATGAACGGCACCCCGAGCCAGACGTTGACGGTGATCACCGAGAGCTTCGCCCACGTCGGGTCGTTGAGCCACGGGATCGCGTCGATGCCCCCGCCCGCGAGGATCTTGTTGAGGAGGCCCTTCTTCTCGTTGAAGAGCAGGCGCCAGGTGAAGACGGAGACGAAGGCCGGCACCGCCCACGGCAGGATCAGCGCCATCCGGTAGAAGGTGCGCCCCGCCAGCTTGCGGTTGAGCATCGTGGCGAGCGCGAGACCGAGGACGAAGGACAGCGCGACACAGGAGACGGTCCACACCACGGTCCAGGTGAGGCGGTCCCAGAAGACGCCGTCGGACAGGATCGACCGGTAGTTGTCGAGGCCGACGGACTCGTACGTGGCGGGGATGTCGTTGACGCCGATGTGCCGCTCGACGTTCGCCTCGTTGGCGTTGGTCGTCGACAGGTACATGCCGCGCACCAGCGGATAGCCGACGATCACGCCGATGACGATCACCACGGGGGCGACCATGGCCCACGCGTACCAATGAGTGGCGAACGCCCTGCGCAGCCGCCCTGGGTTCTTGCCTGGCCGGTCTCGACAGCCATGAGCCGGTCGGCCCTCCTTGTTACTTGTAGTCCTTGAGGAGCTTGCGGTAGGCGTCGCCGATGCCCTGAGCGCCCTTCTCGGGCGAGGACTTGCCGCTGAGCACCTTCTCCAGCTGCAGGCGGATCGGCTCGAAGAGCGCGTTGGCCTCGGGGATCCACGGACGCTGCACGGACTTGGCCACGGCGGGCTTGAAGAACTGCACCATCTGGTTGTCCTTGACGGACTTCACGTCGTAGACGGAGGTGCGGGTCGGCAGCAGGCTGAGCTGCTCGGTGGTCTGCTGCTGCACCTTGGCGGAGCTCATGTACTTGATGAACTCGTAGGACGCGTCGAGGTTGCCGGATCCGGCGTACGCGGCGAGGTTCCAGCCGCCCTGCGGGGCGCCCTGGCGCGCGCTGCCCGCCGGGGCCGGGGCGACACCGAGGTTGCCCTTGTCGGCCTTGAACTCCTTGCCCTTCAGGGCGCCCTCGATGGACCACGGCCCGTCGAGCGCCATCGCGACGTCGCCGTCCTTGAAGGCGTTGAGCTGGTTGTTGTAGCCGTCGCTCGCATCGGTGACCGCGGCCTTGGAGTCGACCAGGTCCTTCATCACCGAGAAGGCCTCGGCGCCCTCGGGCTCGTCGACGGTGACCTTCTTGGCCTTGGTGTCCAGGAGGTCGCCGCCCTCTCCGTAGAGGTACGGGAGGTAGTAGTACGGGTCGTCGCCGCGCAGGTAGAGGCCGGTCTTGCCGGACTTGGACCTGATCTTCTTCGCGGCGGACTTCACCTCGTCGAAGGACTTCGGCACCTCGACCCCGGCGGCCTTGAGCATCTTCTTGTTGTAGAAGAGCGCCAGGGTGTCGATGGTCTGCGGCGCGGCGTACGTCTTGCCCTTGAACCTGGTGCTCGCGGCGGCCTGCGGGAGGTAGTCGTCCGCCTTGTCGAGCGCGACGGTGTCGTCGAGCGGGGCGAGGTAGCCGAGCGAGGCGAAGTCCTGGGTCCAGGCGACCTCGGTGCGCATCACGTCAGGGGCGCCGGAGTTGCCGCCCGCGGCGTTCTTGAACTTGGCGTTGGCCTCGCCGAACGGGACGTTCACATAGTTGACCTTGACGCCCGGGTGCAGGTCCTCGAAGCCCTTGGCGATCTTTTCGTACGCGCCCTTCTCGGCGTCGTTCGAGGTGTCCCAGAAGGTGACGGTGCCGGAGAGCTTCCCGCCCTTGCTGCCGCCGCTGCCTCCGTCGTCGCCCCCGCACGCTGCCGCTGTCATGGCCAGGGCCGCGATCAGCCCGGTGGCCGCTATGCCACGCCGCATGTGAACTCCTTCAACTGATCCCGGAATCACGGGGAGACGAAGAGGTGCCTCCTGCTGGCCGCTCTGGACGGCGGCGCCGGGTTGCCAGGAACGTAACAGCGTTGGAATGTTGCCGAAAGACCTTGCGGTAAATTTCTGCAAGGACTGGCGATCGTTATTTCCGCGTGTCCTTACCGTGGCCCGGCTCGCGCTTGACAGTGCTGCGGGGCTCCTCACAGGGGCGCAGGGCGTCACGGCGATGCGCGGGAGCATCGGAAGCGACTGCAAGGCTCTTGCAAGACAGCTCTTTCCGCAAGCTTTCACAAGCTTTCGCAGGCGGTGGGCAATCATCCCGATGACAGGTACAGTCCAGTGCCATGACCGCACGGCTTGTCGACATCGCAGCCCACGCGGGGGTCAGCGAAGCCACCGTGAGCCGCGTCCTCAACGGCAAGCCCGGAGTGGCCGTCGGCACCCGTGAGGCGGTCCTCGCCGCCCTCGACGTGCTCGGGTACGAGCGTCCGGTGCGGCTGCGCCGGCGCAGCGCGGGCCTCATCGGCCTCATCACGCCGGAGCTGGACAACCCGATCTTCCCCGCGTTCGCCCAGGTCATCGCGCAGGCCTTGACCCGTCAGGGCTACACCCCGGTGCTCGCGACGCAGACGCCGGGCGGCTCCACCGAGGACGAGCTCACCGAGATGCTCGTGGACCGCGGTGTCAGCGGCATCATCTTCGTCTCGGGCCTGCACGCCGACACCACCGCCGACATGGAGCGGTACGAGGTGCTGCGCGCCCAGGGCGTCCCCTATGTACTCGTCAACGGCTTCTCGCCGGACGTGGCGGCCCCCTTCGTCTCCACCGACGACCGGGCCGCCGTGCGCCTGGCCGTCACGCACCTGACGTCGCTCGGCCACACCCGCATCGGACTCGCGGTCGGCCCCAAGCGGTTCGTCCCCGTGGTGCGCAAGATCGAGGGCTTCCGGCTCGGGTTGCTGGAACGCCTCGGCCTGGACGACGAGGCATCGGCGGAGCTGGTCCAGCACTCCCTCTACACCCTGGAGGGCGGCCAGGCCGCGGCCACCACCCTCATCAACCGCGGCTGCACCGCCGTCGTGTGCGCCAGCGACATGATGGCGCTCGGCGCCATCCGGGCCGCCCGCGACCTGGGCCTGAGCGTGCCGCGGGACATCTCGGTGGTCGGCTTCGACGACTCGCCGCTCATCGCGTTCACCGATCCGCCGCTGACCACGATCCGCCAGCCCGTCCAGGCCATGGGCCAGGCGGCGGTCCGCGCGCTCCTGGAGGAGATCGGCGGCACGCCCGCGCCGCACGGCGAATTCGTCTTCATGCCGGAGCTGGTGGTGCGGGGCTCCACGGGGTCCGGGCGCAAGGTCTAGGCAGTCGGTCCGCGGAGGCGACTCCCCCCGGGGCGCCTCACGCCGCGACGAGGCGCTGCCACCACGAGCGGTTGTGCCGGTACCAGCGGGCCGTCTCGGCGAGCGCCGTGTCGAAATCGGTGCCCGGCCGGTAGCCCAGCTCGGTGCTGATCTTGGTGTGGTCGACGGCGTACCGGCGGTCGTGCCCCTTGCGGTCCGCGACGTGCGTGATGCGCCCGGCGTCGGCGCCGCACAGGGCGAGCAGCCGCTCGGTCAGCTCCAGGTTGGTCAGGGAGGTGCCGCCCCCGATGTTGTAGATCTCCCCCGCCCGCCCGCGGGCGCGGACCAGTTCGATGCCCCGGATGTGGTCCTCCAGGTGCAGCCAGTCCCGTATCTGCAGCCCGTCGCCGTACACCGGGACGTTCTCCCCGTTCAGGAGGGCGGTCAGGAAGCGCGGGATGAGCTTCTCCGGGTGCTGGTGCGGGCCGAAGTTGTTGGAGCAGCGGGTGACGCGGACGTCCAGGCCGTGGGTGCGGTGCTGGGCCAGGGCGATGAGGTCGGCGGCGGCCTTCGACGCCGCGTACGGGGAGTTGGGCCGCAGCGGGTCCTCCTCGGCGGCCGCGCCCCGCGCGATCGAGCCGTACACCTCGTCGGTGGAGACGTGGACGAAGGTCGCGACGCCGTGCCGGAGCGCGGCGTCCAGCAGGGTCTGGGTGCCGAGGACGTTGGTACGGGTGAAGGCGGAGCCGTCCGTGATCGAGCGGTCGACGTGCGACTCGGCGGCGAAGTGCACCACTTGGCCGTGGTCCGCGGCCAGTTCGCCGACCAGCCGGGCGTCGCAGACATCACCGCGCACGAAGGCGAATCCGGGGTGGGAGCGGACCGCGTCGAGGCGGCCGGGACTGCCCGCGTAGGTGAGCTTGTCGAGGACGGTCACTTCGGTGCCGGGCGGCCCCGCGGGGCCGAGGAGCGAGCGGACGTACGCGGAGCCGATGAATCCGGCGCCGCCGGTGACGAGGATGCGGCGGCCGCGGCGGCCCGGTCGGTCGAAGTGGTTCATGAGGTCAATTGCACCTTGCTGTGGTCGCCGATGACGAGTCGGTGGGCCTGGGGCAGCCGCGGGGCGGGGGCCACGACGGCGCCGCGGCCGATGAGCGAGGACTCGATGCGGGAGGCACCCTCCACGTCGGCGCCGCGCAGCAGGACGGAGTGGGCGATGGCGCTGTCCTCGATCCGGCAGTCCTCGGCGATGGCGGTGTACGGGCCGATGCTGGAGTTGCTGATGACGGTGCCCGCGCCGATCACCGCGGGGCCGACGATGCGGGAGCCGCGCACGACGGCGCCCTCGGCGAGACGGACCCGGCCCAGGACGGTGCTGTCGGGGTCCACCTTGCCGTCGACGCGGCCCTCGATGCCGTCGAGGACCTGGCGGTTGACCTCCAGGAGGTCGTCGACGCTGCCGGTGTCGCGCCAGGGACGGGTGGTGGTCTCGGCGCGCACCCGCAGGCCCCGGTCGAGCATCCACTGCACGGCGTCGGTGATCTCCAGTTCGCCGCGCACGGAAGGGCTGATCGACCGCACCGCTTCGTGGATCTCGCGGCCGAAGGCGTACACGCCGATCAGGGCGAGGTCGCTGCGCGGCCGCTCCGGCTTCTCCTCCAGGCGCACCACGTCGCCGCTGCCGTCGAGTTCGGCGACGCCGAAGGCCGTCGGGTCGGCGACCGGTGTGAGCAGGAGGCGGGCGGCGCCGGGGTGGGCCGCGGCCCGCTCGGCGAAGCCGGTGAGCCCGTCCTGGAGGTAGTTGTCGCCGAGGTAGAGCAGGAAGTCGTCGTCGCCGAGGAAGTCCCGTGCGACGAGCACAGCGTGGGCGAGGCCGAGCGGCCGCTCCTGGTGGAGGTAGCTGACGCGCAGGCCGAAGGCGCTGCCGTCGCCGACGGCCCCGCGGACCTCGCCGCCGCGCCGTCCGACGACGATCCCGGCCTCCCTGATGCCTGCCGCGGCGATGGCTTCGAGGCCGTAGAAGAGCACGGGTTTGTTGGCGATGGGCAGCAGTTGCTTGGCGCCCGTGTCGGTGAAGGGGCGCAGCCTGCTGCCCGTCCCGCCGGCCAGCACCAGGGCCTTCAAGGAAGCCGCCCGCGGGGTGGGGCGGCCTGGGGATGCGTTCTCACGGGTCCCTCCTCGCTTACGAGGCCTCGCGGGCCTCGGACTTGAAGCGGCGGCGCCTCGACGGCGGTGCCGCGGCGGCGGCCTCCCGACGGCGGCGCTTCGACTCAAGCAGAGCCGGACACACGACCGCAAGAGCTCGCTGAAAGTTTCAGCAATCTCTTGCCAATCTTGGGACGGCTTTGTTTGACTCGGTGCGCATCGCCGGTCCCACCGTTCAACTTCGGTGCCGACCCGGGCAGTTCACCGGCACCACGCACATCGACTGGGGGGCAGCAGTGACAGGTCACCGGCAGCGCGCACGGCTCGACCGGGAAGCCCGGCACCTCGCGCCCGGCGCCTCGGAGGAGACCGCCGCCGGAGAGCGCGTGTTCGCCGAGGGGGCGGGCGCACACCTCACCGACCTGGACGGCAACCAGTACCTGGACTTCGCGGCCGGCACGCTCACGCAGTCGCTCGGCCACTGCCATCCGGAAGTCGTCGGGGCGCTCACCGAGCAGGCGGGGCGGCTGTGGAACGTACACGACGCCGCCACGCCCGAGCGGGCCGGACTGCTCGAACTGCTCGCGCGGCTGCTGCCCGACCACCTCGACACCTACGCCCTCTTCTCCACCGGAGCCGAAGCCGTCGAAGCGGCCCTGCGCGTGGTGCAGGCGACCGCCCCCGCCGGGCGCAACCGGATCGGGGCACTGCGCCACGGCTTCCACGGCAAGACGATGGGCGCCCGGATGCTGGTCCACTGGGACATCGGCCACCAGGCCTTCGCCGGGAACAGCGTCCTCGGCTACGCGCCCAACTGCTACCGCTGCCCACTGGAGTTGACCCGCCCCAGCTGCGAGGTGCGGTGCGCCTCGCTCGTGCGCAAGCACATCGCCGAGAAGCCGAACGTCGCCGCACTGGTCTTCGAACCGGTGCAGGGCGCGGCGGGCGTCGTCGTCCCGCCCCCGGGCTACTGGGAGCGGATCGCCGAGGCCTGCCGCGCGAACGGCGTGCTGCTCGTCGCCGACGAGGTGCTGACCGGGGGCGGTCGCACCGGTGCCTTCCTCGCCTGTGACCTCGTCGGCGTGGAACCGGATCTGGTGGTCCTCTCCAAGGGCATGGCGAACGGCTTCCCCTTCGCGGTGCTCGCCGGACGCGCGGAGCTGCTGCGCTCCGCCGAGGCCGCCACGGCCGGTTCGTACGCGTCGACGTACGCGAGCAATCCCCTGGGGATCGCCGCGGCGCACGCGACGCTCACCGTCATCGAACGCGACCGGCTGACCGAACGAGCCCGCAGACTCGGCCAGTTGCTCGGCGACCGGCTCGTGGCCCTCCGGGCACGGTTCGAGCAGCTCGGTGACGTACGGGGGCTGGGACTTCTGTACGGCCTGGAGTTCGTCACCGACCGGGAGAGCCGCACCCCCGCGCCGGAGCTCGCCCGCGCGGTCCACTCCGCGGCGCTCGACCTGGGCCTGCGGACGGCGTTCGGCGGCCACATCATCCGCCTCGCCCCACCGTTCACACTCGACGAGGCGCAACTCCACGAAGGCGTCGCCCTGCTGGAACTGGCCGTCGAGCGAGCCGTCGGGCGGGTGGTGGCGTGATCGTCGCGGAGAACCTCACCAAGGAGTTCCGCATCGCCGAGCGCAGACCCGGCCTGCTCGGCAGCCTCGCCACGCTCTTCACCCGCGAATACCGCACCGTGCGCGCCGTGGACGGGGTGTCCTTCGAGATCCCCGCCGGTTCGAAGACCGCGTACATCGGCGCCAACGGAGCCGGCAAGTCCACCACGATCAAGATGCTCACCGGCATCATGACGCCCACGTCGGGGCGCTGCCTGGTCGCCGGTATCGAGCCCTACCGCAAGCGGCGGGAGAACGCCCGCTCCATCGGTGTCGTCTTCGGCCAGCGCAGCCAACTGTGGTGGGACCTGTCGGTGCCCGACTCGTTCCGCATCCTGCGCCGCGTCTACGACATCCCCGAACCGGTCTACCGCCGCAACCTCGCGCTCTACCGCGAACTCCTCGACATCGACGCCCTCGGCACCACACCGGTGCGTCAGCTGAGCCTGGGCCAGCGGATGCGCGCGGAGATCGCGGCGAGCCTGCTGCACGACCCTGCCGTGGTCTTCTGGGACGAGCCGACCATCGGCCTCGACATGGTCCTCAAGTCGGCGGTGCGCGACCTGGTCAACCGCGCGCACCGCGAACTCGGCACGACCGTCGTGCTCACCAGCCACGACATCGCCGACATCGCCGCGATCTGCGACAGCGCCCTGGTCGTCGACCAGGGCCGGGTCGTCCACCAGGGCTCCATCCAGGACCTGCTGCGCACGGCCGAGGACCGCTCGGTCGTCTTCGACCACCGGGGCGGCCCGGCACCGCGCGAGGCCCTGGTCCTGATCGAGCGGGGCCTGCCCGGGGTGCGGGCGGGATTCGAGGACGGCGGGCGGATCCGCGTCGACTACCCGGCGGGCCGCTTCGCCTCGCGCCAGGTGCTCGCCTTCCTCCTCGACCACTTCGACCTCGTGGACTGCTACGCGCCCGAGCCGGACCTGGAGGAGGTGCTGCGGCAGATCTACGGCCGGGCACCCGCGCCCTCACCCGTCGGCGTCGACGGCGGTCCCTCATGAACGCCCGCGTGAACCCGCGCATGAGCGCGCGAGCGGGGCGTTACATACCCTTCGCCACCGGGGGCCTCCAGTCGCTGCTCCGGTACCGCTCGATGTTCGCCGTCACGGGCGTCACCGCCGCCGCGGGCGCCGCGGTCACCGTCTTCCTGTGGCGGTCGGTGTACGCGGACTCCCCGGGCGGCACGGGCCCCGGCGGCTTCACCCCGGCGGGCATCACCACGTATCTGCTGGTGGCCCAGGTGCTGCAGATCCTGCACGCCAACCGGGTCGACGACGAGGTGGCCGCCGAGGTCTACCGCGGGGACGTCGCGGTGATGCTGGTGCGCCCCGTCAGCTATCCGCTGGTGCGGCTCTTCGCGTGCCTGCCGGTGGTCGCGGCCAACGCCGTCCTCGTCGGTGTGCCGGTGCTGGTGTTCTTCTCGCTCCTGGTGCCGCTGACCGCGCCCCGGCCGGGCGACGCCCTGCTGTTCGCGGTGTCGACGGCGCTGTCGGTGCTGATCGCGTTCTGCGTGAATCTGCTGACCGGCATGACCGGCTTCGTCACCACCAACACGTGGGGCGTGCGGATGGTGAAGCAGAGCGTCGTGGCCTTCTTCGCCGGTCAGCTGGTGCCGATCGCGCTGATGCCGGGGCCGCTGGCCGCGGTCGCGCGGGCGCTGCCCTTCAGCGGGATGGTCGACGGTCCGCTCACGCTGCTCCTGGGGCGGTACGACGGGGTGGGCGGGGCCGTCGCCGTGCTGGCCCAGCAGGTGGGCTGGGTCGTCGGCCTGACCGTGCTGTGCGCGGTGCTGTGGCGGGCCGCGCTCGGGCGTCTGGAGGTGCTCGGCGGATGACGCGCACGCGCCTCGGCACGGCCCTGTGGTACGTCAGGCTCTCCTGGTTCCTGGGCGGCGTCGGCCTGCACCGGCTCGCCGCCTACCGCCTCGACTTCGCGCTCGGCGCCGGGGCCTTCCTGGTGCGGGTCGGCATCCAGACGGCGGTGGTGGGGCTGGTCTTCCGGCAGGTTCCCGCGGTCGGCGGCTGGTCGTACCACGAGGTGCTGTTCCTGCTCGGCTTCTCGCTGCTGCCGCGCGGCCTCGACCACCTCTTCACCGACCAGCTGTGGGAGCTGGGCCGCAAGCTGGTGCAGCGCGGCGAGTTCTACCGCTATCTGATCCGCCCGGTGAACCCGCTCTTCTCGCTGCTGTCCGAACGCTTCTTCCATCCCGACGCGCTCGGCGAACTGGTCGTCGGCGCCGTCCTGGTGACGTACGCGGGCACGTCGCTGAACCTGCACCTGACGGCCGCGCAATGGGCGCTCGCCCCGCTGCTCGTGCTCTGCGGAGCGCTGATCCACACGGCGGTGAAGCTGTTCTTCGCGTCGCTCTCCTTCTGGACGGTGACGAGCCTGCCCGCGATGTACGCGGCGAGCCAGGTCTCGGAGTTCGCGGCCTACCCCCTCGACATCTACCACTCGTCGCTGCGCGCGCTGCTGACCTGGGTGCTGCCGTTCGCCTTCACGTCGTACGTCCCGTGCGTCTATCTGCTCTCCGGCGAGACGGGACTGCTGGGGTGGCTGCCCGCGGTGACGGCCCTGTCGCTGCTGCTGGCTCTCACCGTGTGGCGGCGCGGCATCAACACGTACGAGATGACGGGGAGTTGAGGTTCGTGATCCGCGACGAGGAGCTGGACGCGCTGCTGCGCACGGCGCCGTGGATGTCCGAGGACGGACGCAAAGCCGACCGGTACGCACGCGTCGACCACGCCGAGCTCGGCTCCGCGGCGCTGCTGCTCGTCGTGGCGGCGGTCGGCGGTCCCGCGACGGGCCGGCGGTTCTTCGCGCCGGTCGACCTCCGAGGTGGGCGGGGCGCGCCCAGGGAGGCCCACGCCATCGACGCGTTCCACACGGCCGCGGTGCTCAGGACGCTGGCGGGCGGGACGCTGCGCACGGCGCGGGGCGGCGCGGTGGAGTTCCGGGGCGCGGGCGGCGGGGGTGGCGGCGTGCCGGATATGCGGCGGCT
>NZ_LIPN01000448.1 GCF_001418325.1 Streptomyces atriruber
GGGGTGGAGGGGACGCTGCGCATCGCCGCGTTCCGCAGCGTCGCCCTGCATCTGCTGCCGGCCGCGCTGGGCCGCCTGGCCGTGAGCCACCCCGGGATCAGGCCGGAGGTGCGGGTGGTGCGCGAGCTGGGCGCGGGCACGGCGGGCGAGGTCGCCGAGGGGCGCGCCGACATCGGGATCGCGACGCTCGGGGCCAACTCGCCGGTACCCGCCGGGCTCATCGGTGACGTACTCCTCGAAGAGCCCTACTCGCTGGTGCACCCGGCGGGCCACCCCGACCCGCGCTCGCTGCCGCTGGTGGACTGGCACGAGAACTGCGGCTCGTACACGCGGGAGTGGTGGGGACGGCAGGACTGGATCCCCTCGGCGACCGTCCTGACCGAGGACGACGGAGCGGTGCTCTCCATGGTGAGCAACGGTCACGGCATGGCGATCATGCCCGCACTCTCCCTGACCGGAGCACCGGACACGGTCGAGATCACCGATCTCGGAACGGCGCGCCCGACCCGTTCCGTGGGCTATGTCACCACCCCTGAGCTGGCCCCTTCGGTTGCCGTCCGGGCCTTGATTCGCGAGCTCAGGGCGTCGCGCGCGTGAAGGCCGTCTCAGATAGTAGGAAGTCCGAGTAATTGTGGAGACAGACGCTCCGTCCTCCCTTAGCTTGGAAGAAGCCGAACGTCTCGCTCGATCAAGCGACTGGCGGTCGTGAGCCGGAGCCGCACGCAGGCGAACCCTGCCGCTCCGTTGCTCCCCGCCCCGGCGTCTCGAATGAATACACCCTTCCCTCCAGGAGTGGATCCCCCATGGCCGAGACGACCGCCCGCCGAGTCCGTCACACCTCCCGCACCAGCGACGCCGAGCGCAGGAACGCCGCCGCCGCCCTCCAGCGAGCCCTCGACCGCCGGGACAACGGCGGCGAAACGGGTCACTGAGTCCCGCGCACGACCTCGAAGTGGTCGATGCGCTCGCCGTTCTCGGCGAGCGCGGAGACCGAGAGCCTCGGGCGCGCCCCGGCCGTCACCTCGACCGCGAGGAACGAGAAGCCGGTGTAGCGCACCCGCGACCACTCCACGGTGTCCGGGTCGGGGCGGCGTGACTTCGTCCAGTGGAAGGTCACGATGCTCTCGTGATCGTGGACGTCGCCCTCGTAGCTGTCCCGCACCCCGGGGCCGAAGCCGTAGAGGTCCTTGCCCGCGCCGCCCGCGGTGACGTACACGATGCCGTCGCGCGTCGGATCGGTCGACGCGCCGACCGGCACGGGTTTGCCGACCTCGCCGCCCTTGATGGCGTCCGTGCGTTCATAGACGTGGTTGTGGCCGTTGACGACCAGGTCCACCTGGTGCCTGGTGAACAGCTCCAGCCACGCGTCGCGCACCCCGCCGTCGGAGGCGTGCGTCGACGTGGAGTACATGCAGTGGTGGAAGAAGACCACCACGAAGTCGACGGCGTCGTCCGCGCGCAGATCGCGCAGCCGCCGGTCGAGCCAGGCGGTCTGCCGCCCGTCGGTGTACCCCTTGTTGGCGGGGATCTCGTACGAGACGTCGTTGGCGTCCAGTGCGACGACGCCGACGTTTCCGTACCGGAAGGAGTAGACGCCCGGTGCCTTCTCCGGGTCGAAGCCGTTCTCGGGGAGCGACCAGCGGGCCCGCTGTCCGCCGTAGCCGTTCGGCGAGTACCACGCCTCCATGTCGTGGTTGCCGGTGGTCACCATCCACGGCACCGACTTCGCGACGGACTCCGTCTGGGCGAGGAAGGTGTCCCACACGCGCGCGTCGTAGGTGTCCGAGTCCTTGCCGTGCCCGGTGGTGTCCGCGTAGCAGATGTCGCCCGCGTGCAGGTGGAACGACGGGTTCTGGCCCAGGATCACCTGGTCGTTGGCGAGCGCGTGATAGCTGACGCCCTGGTCGCCGAAGGCGGTGAAGACGAACTTCTCCGGCTGCGCGGGCGCGGTCCTGAACGAGCCGATCGTCGCCATCCGCTCGGGCGACGCCGGGTCGAAGCCGTCGTGGCCGACGCCGTAGTAGTACGTCGTGCCGGGCCGGAGGCCGTCGAGCGCCGCGTGCAGGTAGTACTGCTCGACCGCGGGCAGCTTCTTCGACAGCGACGGGGTGTGCAGGTCGCGCACCTCCGCCTCGACCTTCTGGCCGAGGTCCCAGGGCTTCGGACCCACGCGCACGTACGGGGACTTGACCGCGAGTGGGACCTGCCAGGAGATCCGCATCTGCGTCCGCGGGTCGGCGCCGAAGGCGAGGTGCCTGCCGAAGGGCGCCACCAGTTTGCCGTCGACCCGCACCGGCGCGGGCGGCGCGGCCAGGGGGCGCGCCGCCGAAGCCGCGCCGCCGGAGGCGCCCGAAGCGCCGGCCGCGCCCGAACTGCCGCCGAGCAGGGCCACCCCGCCGACCGCCCCCGCCGTCGCGAACGCACCGGCGAGCACCTTGCGGCGGCCGAGCTTCCCGCGCAGGTACGCGTGCTGTTCGGGCATGCTCATCGCGGCCGCGAGCCGCTCCGGAATGCCGACGTCGGGAGTGTCCATGGCAGGGAACTTCCCAGCGGAGGCCAACTCCCGCCCCACTTCCGGGTGAACAGAAGCCGTCCACGAGGCGGCTGTCCGCATGCCGGACACGGCATGTCATCCCGTGGGACGAAGAGTACGGTGCTTGCATGTCGGCCAGTTCTCGCAGCATCAATCTCGCAGTCATCCCCGGAGACGGCATCGGCCAAGAGGTCGTGGCCCAGGGGCTCAAGGTCCTCAACGCCGTGCTTCCGCAGGATGTGAAGCTCGAGACCAAGGAATTCGACTTCGGCGCGAAGCGGTACCACGCCACCGGTGAGACCCTCACCGACGCCGACGTCGAAGAGCTCAAGCAGCACGACGCGATCCTGCTCGGCGCGATCGGCGACCCCTCGGTCCCGTCCGGCGTCCTGGAGCGCGGCTTCCTGCTGAAGCTCCGTTTCCTCTTCGACCACCACGTCAACCTGCGGCCCTCGAAGCTGCTCCCGGGTGTCGCGACCCCCCTCAAGGGCCAGCCCGAGATCGACTTCATCGTCGTGCGCGAGGGAACCGAGGGCCCCTACACGGGCAACGGCGGCTCGATCCGCACCGGGACCCCGCACGAGGTGGCCACCGAGGTCTCCGTCAACACCGCCTTCGGTGTGGAGCGCGTGGTCCGTGACGCGTTCGCCCGTGCGCAGGCCCGCCCGCGCAAGAAGCTGACGCTGGTCCACAAGAACAACGTCCTCGCGTACGCCGGTCACCTCTGGACCAATGTCTTCAACCAGGTGGCCAAGGAGTTCCCCGAGGTCACCACCGACTACATCCACGTCGACGCCGCGACGATCTACCTCGTCACCGACCCCGGCCGGTTCGACGTGATCGTCACCGACAACCTCTTCGGCGACATCATCACCGACCTCGCCGCGGCCGTCTCCGGCGGCATCGGCGTCGCGGCCTCCGGCAACATCAACCCGAGCCGCGAGTTCCCGTCCATGTTCGAGCCGGTGCACGGCTCGGCCCCGGACATCGCGGGCCAGGGCAAGGCGGACCCGTCGGCGACGGTCCTCTCCGTCGGCCTCCTGCTCCGCCACCTCGGGTACGAGGCCGAGGCCGCGCGCATCGAGGAGGCGGTCTCCGCCGACCTCGCGGAGCGCGGCGAGACGGTCCGCAGCACCGAGCAGATCGGCGACGCGCTCGCCGTACGGGTAGCGCGCTGACCCGGTAGCTCGAAGATCGAACAGAAGCCGCCGGGC
>NZ_LIPN01000449.1:0-1818 GCF_001418325.1 Streptomyces atriruber
GGCGCACGGGACCGGGGTCAGGCCCGCGGTGCCGCGTGCGTACACGCCGTGCGAGCGGATGTCCGCCGTGATCAGGCGGGATCCCTTGAGCCTCTGGTGCAGCGCGAGGGCGCCTTCGTACGGGACGTTGTTGTCGTACCGGGCCTGGAGCATCAGGAGGGGCACGGCATTGCCGATCTTCGTGCCGGGTTCGCGCGGCTCGCCGTCCCAGAACGCGCACGGGGCGATCATTCCGTTGACGTACGGCCCGAAGACCGGCTGGGTGGCCCGGCTGCGCTGCATGTTCTTCCAGTACGTCGCCGGATCCTTCGGCCAGCCGCCCGCGGGCCAGCCCCCGTCGCCGCACATGAAGATCGCGCCGCCCGTCATGCTGTCCGCCAGCTCGGGCGAGGAGAGGAGGTCCAGGAATCCTTCGAGCGCGGGACCCGGCTCGATCTGCTCCCCGGCGGCGGCCCTCTTCAGGTCGGAGACGACGCTGAGCAGCTGGGGATCGTGCTCCTCGTGCTGCACGAGCTGCTTGAAGATCAGCCGCAGCAGCGGGGCGTTGAGACGCTGCCCCTCGACCGGTACGGGGTGCCGCTCGGCCCGTGCCAGCACCGTGCGGATGTCGGACCGCACCTGCGGGTCGAGCGCCGCCTCCGCGGGCGCCCCGGACTGCTGGAACAGCTCGTACTGCGTGGCCGCCGGGTCGGTCGAGGAGTCCAGGACGACGCGGTCGGCCCGGCGCGGGAACAGCTGGGTGTAGACGGCGCCGAGGTCGGCGCCGTACGAGATGCCGTAGTACGAGAGCTTGCGCTCGCCGAGCGCCGCCCGGATGGCGTCCATGTCGCGGGCGACGTTCCTGGTCGAGGCGTGCGGGAGCAACTCCGCGTTGTCGCCGTGCTCCTGGCACCGGCGCGCGGTGTCGCGTGCGGTCCGCACCGAGTCCTCGAAGTCCCGGCGCGGGGTGGTGGTCTCGGCGGGCGGCGCGGGCCGCGGGGCCTTGCCGCAGGTGACGGGGGTGCTCTCGCCGAGGAAGCGGGGGTCGAAGCCGATCAGGTCGTAGCGGTCGGCGACGTCCTTCAGCGCGGGCCGCAGGGCGAGGGTGTTGGCGAGCCCCGTGCCGCCCGGTCCGCCCGGGTTGGACAGCAGGATGCCGCGCCGTTCGCCCGGCGACTTCGCCTTGACGCGGGAGATCGCGATCTTGATCGTACGGCCGTCGGGGTTCGCGTAGTCGAGGGGCACGGACACTTCGGCGCACTGCGCGCCCGCCTCGTTCAGCTCCTTCTGGTCCGCGGAGCATCGGCCCCAACTGAGCTGTGTGCGCTGCTCTTTCGGCGATTCGGGGCGGTCCGCGGCGGACACGCCGCCCGCGAGCAACCCGACGAGACCCAGCCCTGCGGTGACTGCTGGCGCGAGGCGCATCGTGCTCCTTGACTCGGTGGGAAGTTGATCACCACGTTAGGAACGCGCACGCCGCCGGACCATCGGGCCAGCGGCCCGACCCGCCCTGGGGACAGCCCCCGTGCCGCCCTCCGGTTCTCCGGACGTCCTCGCCTTGACCTGGAGTCCTCTCCAACTCCTAGGGTCGCAAGCGATCACCGGGCACACCCCAGGAGGTACCACCATGACCAGCCTTCCCACCCGCCGTCTCGGCGCACTGACCGTCTCGGCGCAGGGCCTCGGGTGCATGGGGATGAGCCACGGCTACGGCACGTCGGACGACACGCAGTCGATCGCGACGATCCACCGTGCGCTGGACCTCGGCGTCACCCTGCTCGACACCTCCGACTTCTACGGCAGCGGCCACAACGAAGAGCTCATCGGCCGCGCCCTCGC
>NZ_LIPN01000449.1:1825-3301 GCF_001418325.1 Streptomyces atriruber
CTCGGCGTCGACCACATCGACCTGTACTACCAGCACCGGGTCGACACGACCGTGCCGATCGAGGAGACCGTCGGCGCGATGACCGAGCTCGTCGCGGCGGGCAAGGTGCGTCACCTCGGGCTCTCCGAGGCCGGTGCGGGGACCCTGCGCCGGGCGCACGCCGTGCACCCCATCGCGGCGCTGCAGAGCGAGTGGTCGCTGTGGACCAGGGACCTGGAGGCGGAGATCGCACCGGTCTGCCGCGAACTCGGCATCGGCCTGGTGCCGTTCTCGCCGCTCGGGCGGGGCTTCCTCACCGGCCGCTACACCTCGCTCGACGATCTCCAGCAGAACGACGTGCGCCGCACCCAGCCCCGCTTCGCCGCAGGCAACCTGGAACAGAACCTGTCCATCGTCGACACCCTGCACGCGCTGGCCGCCGAGAAGGGCGTCACCGCGGGGCAGCTCGCGCTCGCCTGGGTGCAGCACCGCGGCGACGACGTCGTGCCCATCCCCGGCACCCGCCGCGAGAAGTACCTGGAGGAGAACCTCGGGGCCGTCGCGATCCGGCTCTCCGCCGACGAGCTCGCCGCGATCGACGCGGCGGCACCCGCGGGCCGGGTCGCCGGCACGCGCTACGACGAGCGCAGCCTCGCGGTCGTGAACAAGTAGACAAGAAGACAAGTAGCCTGCACGCATGACCGTGCCGTTGCCCTCCGACCTCACGTTCCGTCCCGTCCCCGACGTGCTCGCCCACCTCGCGGGCGAGTGGCACGTCGAGCGCACCGTCCGCGACCTCACGGACGGCTCCGAGGGCCGCTTCACCGGTACGACGCTCTTCTCGCCGCTGCCCGCCCCGGACCCCGGCGGCCTCCTGCACCACGAGTCCGGCACCTTCACCTGGCACGGCACGGCGCGCCCCGCCGAGCGCACGCTCCGCTTCCTGCCCGGCGAGGAGGCGGGCACCGCACTGGTGGAGTTCGCCGACGGCCGCTTCTTCCACGACCTGGACCTGCGCACGGGCCGCTGGACGACGGATCACCCCTGCGCGGACGACCTCTACCGAGGCGAGTTCGAGGCGGTCGGAGCCGATTACTGGCGCACCCGCTGGCGGGTCGGCGGCCCCGCCAAGGACCTGCTGCTCGTCACGGAGTACCGCCGATCGCATCGAGCCGCAGGTTCCAGCGGCCGCCGTGCCCGGTGAGGGTGACGGTCGACAGCGGGCGTACGTCGATGTTCCAGTACGTCGACGGGGGCGCCTTCAGACCGTAGGTGAGCGCGGCGCGCACCACGGCGGGCTCGGCCACGGCTATGACGCGGGTGCCGTCGCCGGCCGGCCGGGTGTCGAGCCAGCCGCCGACGCGCGAGATGAACGCCAGCAGCGACTCACCGCCGTGCGGTGCCGAGTGCGGGTCGCTCAGCCAGGCATCCACCGCGGCCGGTTCGCGGGCCGTGACCTCGGCGAGGGTGAGGCCGCGCCAGCGGCCCATGTCGCAG
>NZ_LIPN01000045.1 GCF_001418325.1 Streptomyces atriruber
GCTCCCCTATCACCGCCTCGCCCTGGTCACCGGACGGCACCGCTGGTGGCGTCCCCTGGCCGGGACCGCACTGCTGCTGGCCGGCGCCGTCGCCGCGTCGCTCGTGGTGCTGGTGGCCGGTGAGATCGCGGGCGCGATCCTGGACCGGCCCGTCGACAAGGACGGCTTCCACGTCTGGGGCGGCATCGGGGAGACGGGGGTGGCGCTGCTGTCGCTCGCGCTGCTCACGCCCGTGGTGTTCGCGGCCGCGCACTGGGCGCAGCGGCGTCCGGCGGGCACGCTCTCCTCGGTGACCGGACGGCTGCGGTGGCGGTGGCTGGGGCGCTGCCTGGTGGTCGCGCTGCCGCTGGTCGCCGCGTCGTTGGGGATCATGCTGCTGCTGCCCGAGTCGTCGGGCGGCGGCTCGGAGGCCACCGCGGGCGGCACGGAGTGGGCCGGGTGGCCGGACTTCCTGCTCGGCCTCGCGCTGGTGTGCGTGCTCGTGCCGTTCCAGGCCTCGGCGGAGGAGTACGCGTTCCGTGGCTGGCTCACCCAGGCGGTCGGCGCCTGGTGCCGTTCGCCGTGGGTGGCGATCGTGCCGCAGGCGCTGCTGTTCGCCTCGGCCCACGGCTGGGGCACGCCGTGGGGCTTCGCGGACCTCGTGGTGTTCGGCCTGGTGGCGGGCGTGCTGACGGTCCGTACCGGCGGCCTGGAGGCGGCGATCGGCCTGCACGTGGTCAACAACCTGCTGGCGATGGGCGTCTCGGCCGCGATCGCCGGGGCCCTCGCCTCCGAGGAGACCGCCGCGGACATGGACCGGATGGCGGTGGGCGTCGACGTGGTGATGCTCCTCGGGTACGCGGCGATCGTGCTGCGGCTCGCGGCCCGGCGCCGGATCACCGCGGTCTGCGACCCCGCGTCCATCCCCGCGCCCGCGCCCGCCCCGGCCCCACCGGTATGGGTCTCGCGCTGAGCCGGGCCCCTGGGGGCGCGCACTTAATCGGTTGCCGCGCCCCGCCCCGCGCTGCTGCACTGACGGCAGTCGGCGCACGCCCGGCGGAGTCTGCGGAGGAGAAGGAAATGCGGCGTTCGTGCATGTCCCACGCGAAAGGAATTCCCACTTCCCCAAAGGACATGACGGTACGTGCATTCAGCTGCCCCGCGCCTTCCGCGCACCCTGAACCTGGGCATTCTGGCCCACATCGACGCCGGTAAGACCAGCCTGACCGAGCGGCTCCTGCATGCCGCCGGTGTCATCGACGAGGTCGGCCGCGTCGACGACGGAAACACACAGACCGATTCGCTCGCCCTGGAGCGACGGCGCGGCATCACCATCAAATCCGCGGTCGTCTCCTTCGCCGTCGACGGCACGACCGTCAATCTCATCGACACCCCCGGCCACCCGGACTTCATCGCCGAGGTGGAGCGGGTGCTGAGCGTGCTCGACGGCGCCGTGCTCGTGGTCTCCGCCGTGGAGGGCGTCCAGGCGCAGACCCGCGTCCTGCTGCGGACGCTGCGGCGGCTGCGCATCCCCACGCTGATCTTCGTGAACAAGACCGACCGCCGCGGCGCCCGCCACGAAGGCGTCCTGCGGCACATCGCCGAGCGCCTGACCCCGGACGTCGTCCCGATGGGCACGGTCTCCGGCCTCGGCACCCGCGAGGCGCGCTTCGCCCCGTTCACCGCCGGGAACGCCGGGCCCGGCGGCTTCACCGCCCGGCTGACCGAGCTGCTCGCCGGGCACGACGACGCGCTCCTGGCCGCGTACGTCGACGACCCGGCGTCCCTCTCGTACGACCGTCTGCGCACCGAACTGGCCCGGCAGACCCGGCGTGCCCTCGTGCACCCGGTGTTCTTCGGCTCGGCGGCCACCGGTGTGGGCGTACGCGAACTGACGGACGGGATCCGGGAGTTGCTGCCCGCCGTCGCCGGGGACGCCGAAGGGCCGGTGTCCGGCAGCGTGTTCAAGGTCGAGCGGGGCGCCGCCGGGGAGAAGATCGCGTACGTCCGCATGTTCGCGGGCACCGTCCGCACGCGCGACCGCCTGGACATCGGCGACGGCAGGGGCGGGGCGGCCCGCGAGGGCAAGGTCACCGGCATCGGCGTCTTCGAGGCGGGCACGGACGTGCCGCGCGCGGAGGTCCGCGCGGGGCAGATCGGCAAGCTGCGCGGGCTCGGGGACGTACGGATCGGGGACGTGCTCGGCGTACCCCGCGAAGGGGTCGAGTACGGCGCCCGCTTCTTCGCGCCGCCGACCCTGGAGACCGTCGTCACCCCGCTGCGCGCCGCCGACCGCGGCGCGCTGCACCTCGCGCTCACCCAGCTCGCCGAGCAGGATCCGCTGATCGGCCTGCGGCAGGACGCCGTCCGCCAGGAGGTCTCGGTCTCGCTCTACGGCGAGGTGCAGAAGGAGGTCGTTCAGGCGACGCTCGCCGAGGACTTCAGACTCGACGTCTCCTTCCGGGAGACCACGACGATCTGTGTGGAGCGGGTCGTCGGGACCGGTGCGGCACACGAGATCATCGACAAGGACCCCAATCCGTTCCTGGCCACGGTCGGGCTGCGGGTGGAGCCCGCGCCGGTCGGCGCCGGGGTGGAGTTCCGGCTCGGGGTCGAGCTCGGCTCGATGCCGTACGCGTTCTTCCGGGCCGTCGAGGAGACGGTCAGGGAGACGCTCCACCAGGGCATCCACGGCTGGCGCATCCCCGACTGCACGGTCACGATGACGCACTGCGGCTACTGGCCCCGGCAGAGCCACGCCCACGGCACGTTCGACAAGAGCATGTCGAGCACCGCCGGGGACTTCCGGAACCTGACACCGCTGGTCCTGATGGACGCGCTGCGGGCGGCGGGCACGGCGGTGCACGAGCCGATGCACCGGTTCCGGCTCGACGTGCCGGCCGACACCGTCGGGGCGGTCCTGCCCGTCCTCTCGCGGCTGCGCGCCGTCCCGCACACGCCGACGACGAACGGGGCGTCGTACCACTTGGAGGGGGACATCCCCGCGCAGCAGGTGCACGCGCTGGAGCAGCAGCTGCCGGGGCTCACGCGCGGCGAGGGCGAGTTGGAGTCCGCCTTCGACCACTACGAGCCGGTGCGCGGGGGCGCCGTCCCGACGCGGGCGCGGACCGATCACGATCCGCTGCACCGCAAGGACTACCTGCTGCGGGTGGTGCGCCGGACGAGCGGCGGCGATCCCCTCAGGCCTCCCGCAGCGGACGGGTCAGGACCTGCAGCCGCTCGCGGTCCGCGATGATGTTGATCTCCACGATGCGGCCGTCCACGACCGTGAAGGAGCCGAGCGAGACCGCCTCGCCGCCGGGGAGGGCGACCAGGCCCGGCATGCCGTTGAGGAACACCAGGTGCTGGTCCGCGGCGACCCGCGCGAACATCGCGGCCTGTCCGGCCACCTCCGCGGCGCCGCGCACCACCTTCGACAGGCCGGACGACAGCTCGCCGGTGTCCGCGCGCAGCACGACGTCCGGGTCGAGGAGTTCGAGGAGCGCGTCGAAGTCACCGGCGCGCGTGGCGGCCATCCAGGCCTCGACGACCTCGCGCTGCTTGGCGACGTCGGTCTCCGCCGCGGGCGTGGAACCCTGCACGCGGCGGCGGGCCCGGCTGGCCAGCTGCCGGGTCGTGGCCGCCGAACGCTCCACGACGGGCGCGATCTCCTCGAAGGGCACGGCGAACATGTCGTGCAGCACGAACGCGAGCCGCTCGGCGGGCGTCAGCGTCTCGAGTACGACGAGGAGCGCGAGGCCCACCGAGTCGGCGAGCAGCACCTCCGCCTCGGGGTCGGCGGTGTCGGCGCGGGTCACGACCGGGTCCGGGATGTGGGTCTCGCCGAAGGCCCGCACCGACGCGTCGAGGGAGTCCTCGCGCCGGGACTGCCGCGAGCGCAGCAGGTCGAGGCAGATGCGGCCGACGACGGTGGTCAGCCAGCCGCCCAGGTTCCGCACCTCCCCCGCGGCCGGGCCGCCCTCCGTGCGGCTCAGCCGGAACCACGCCTCCTGCACCGCGTCCTCGGACTCGCTCAGCGAGCCGAGCATCCGGTACGCCACCGCGTTCAGCCGGGGTCTGTGCTCCTCGAACCGCGCCGCCAGGGCGACTTGAGCCGATCCGTTCTCGTTCATCCTTCAATTGAACAGGAGGCTCAGCCGACGCGGTCCGCCGCCCTGGGATCCGCCGCCGGGGCCGTCGGTCCCGGTCGCCGCATGAGCAGGACCGACACGACGCCGAGCGCCGCCGCGCACAGGGTGGAGCCGATCGTGATGGCGGCGAACCCGCCGCGGGAGGCGTCGTCGGCGTCGCCCGCGAAGCTGGCGAACAGCGAGCCGAAGAGCGACACCGCGATGGCCTCGCTGCCGAGGCGGACCGTGTTGATCCAGCCCGCCCCCATGCCCGCCTCGTCCGCCGGGACGTGCGCGAGCGCCTCGCCGTCGACGAGCCCGGCCTGCAGCCCGAACCCGATGCCGACCACCACCATCGGCAGCGTCATCCAGGCGAGCCCGGGAGACGCGGTCGCGCCCGCCAGCACGAGACCCACGACCAGCAGACCGATGCTCCACGTGAAGATGGTGTGGGCGGGTGTGCCGCGGGCCGTCATGCGGGCGGCGATCAGCGGGGCGACGAGCACGGGCAGCGTCAGGAACATCAGGTACGCGCCGCTGGCACCGGCCGAGGCGCCGTAGGCACCCTGGAAGAAGACCGGCAGATAGGCGACCGCGTTGGTGAACGTGAACGACGCCACCGCGACCACCAGCGTGATGCCGGAGAAGCGCCTGCTGCGCAGGGTGCCCAGGCTCAGCAGCGGGTTGGGCGCGATGGACTCCCGCCAGGCGAAGAGGCCGTAGCAGCCGATGCCGACGGCCGTGCAGAGCAGGAAGGGCGGCGAGGCCCAGCCCGTCGCCGAACCGAGCGCGAGACCGCCGAGCGTGACGGTGGTCGCCGTGCAGAAGAGCGCCGCTCCCGCCCAGTCGATGCGGGCGGCGTGCCGCTTCTCGTGGGCGGCGGCCCGGCGGATCAGCGGCATGCCCGCGCACGCGACGACCAGGCAGGCCAGCTGGAAGCCGTAGACGAGGCGCCAGCCGGAGAGCTGCGTGAGCAGCCCGCACAGCGACGGGCCGAAGGCCAGGGAGAGACCGGCGACCGACCCGAGGAAGGCGAAGGCGCGGGTGCGCTGTTCGCCCTCGAAGTTCGACGACACGACGGCCGAGCCCACCGAGAAGACGGCCCCGGCCCCCGCCCCGGCCACCAGCCGGGCCCCGTCCAGGACCCAGTAGTTGCCGGCGACGAGGCTGAGCGCGGAGCCCGCGCCGAACGTCAGCAGCCCGAAGACTGTCTCTTATACACC
>NZ_LIPN01000450.1 GCF_001418325.1 Streptomyces atriruber
CGTCAAGTCCGTCCCCCTCAAGGAGGCCCCCTGACATGGCCGTCGAGAGCCTCTCCGGGGAGCACTCCCCCGTCCGGCGGTTCCTCCGTTCGTCCGCCCTGCACTCCGTCGTCGCCGCCGTGCTCGTCGGGGCGCTCTTCCTCGTCGGGACGGGCGCCGAGCCGCTCGGCGCGTACGGGTCCGTCGTCAGCGGTTCGCTCGGGCCCGACGGGATCGGGTCGACGCTGACCACCGGGACGAGCATCCTGGGCCTCGCCGTCGCGCTCGCGATCCCGATGCGGGCGGGGCTGCTGAACCTGGGCGGCGACGGACAGCTGGTGCTCGGCGGGATCGCCGCCGCGGCCACCGGGTTGTACGTGCCGCTGCCCGCGCCGCTCGCGGTGGTCGCCGCGCTGTTCGCCGGGATGCTGGCGGGCGCCGCCTATGCCGCGCTCGCCGCGGTCTGCCAGAACCGGTTCGGCGTACCGCTCCTGGTGAGCAGTCTGCTGCTGAGCTATCCGGCCATGTCCTTCGCCTCCTACCTCGCGCGGTTCCCGCTCAAGGAGGAGGGGTCGAGCCTGCCGCAGACCCGGCGGCTCCCGGCGGGCGTGGAGCTGCCCGCCTTCGGTTCGTCGACGGTCACGGTGGGGCTCGTGCTCGTGGTGATCGCCGCGGGCGTCTTCGTCTTCGCCGACGCCAGGACCGCCACCGGATACGAGATCCGCATGACGGGCCTCAATCCGCGCTTCGCGGCGTACGCGGGCGTCGACGGGCCCCGGCTCACGCTGCGCCTCATGGCGGTGTCCGGAGCCGTCGCCGGGCTCGTCGGCGCGATCGGCGTGCTCAGCTTCCCGTACCGCTTCATCGACGGTTCGCTGACGGCCGCCGGGCACACCTGGACCGGTCTGACGGCCGCGCTCCTCGCCTCGGCCGCGCCCGTGGGCACCGCGGTCGCCGCGCTGTTCTTCGCCGCGCTCGACGTCGGCGGACTCGCGATGGAGCGGGCCACGGAGGTGCCGCGCGAGCTGACGCAGGTGCTGCAGGCCGTCGTCATCGTCTTCCTGGCCGCGCGCCTGCAACTCACCTGGCGGCGCGCCAGGAAGCCCGTACGCCCCGAGGGGGACCACTGATGTCCGTCGACTCCGCGCTGTTCCACTCGGCGCTCCTCGCCCTCACCCCGATCCTGCTCGCCGCGCTCGGCGGCGCGGTGTGCGAGCGGGCGGGCGTGTTCAACATCGGCCTCGAAGGCATGACGCTCATCGGCTGCTTCAGCGCGGTCGCGGGCAGCTGGTTCACCGGGAGCGCCTGGCTGGGTGTCCTGTTCGCGGCCCTGTCGGCCGCCGCATACGCGATGATCCTCGCCGTGGGGACCATCAGTCTGCGGGGCGACGCCGTCGTCCTCGGTGTCGCGCTCAATCTCCTCGCGGTCGGCCTCACGGGGTTCCTGCTGCGTACGGTCTTCGGCGTGCAGGGCACGTTCTCCGATCCGGATCTCGCGGGTCTCTCCGGCGTCGACCTGCCCGGCCTCGGGGACGTGCCCTTCATCGGCCCGGTGCTGTCCGGGCATTCGCCGCTCGTCTACGTCTCCTGGGCGGCGGTCGCCGTCGCCGCCGTGTTCCTCGCCCGGCACCCGTGGGGGCTGCGGCTGCGCGGGGTGGGCGAGGCACCGGACGCGGCGGCGACGCTCGGCGTGAGCCCGGCGAAGTACCAGTACGCCGCCGTCCTCGCGGGCGGTCTGCTCTGCGGCCTGGCGGGCGCCCAGCTCGCCCTCGGCAACGTCACCTTGTTCTCGGAGAACATGACGGCGGGGCGCGGCTGGATCGCCGTGGTCGCCGTGCTGCTGGGCCGGGCGCGCCCCCTCGGGGTGCTGCTGGCCGGGCTGCTCTTCGGCGTCGCGGAGGCGGTCGGGTTCCGGCTGCAGGGCAACGGGCTGCCGCAGCAGGCCACCGATGCCGCCCCCTACGTGGTGACCCTGGTCGCCCTCTTCCTGTCCACGGCGCGCCGCAGGCGCCGAAAGCATCCCAAGTCCTTGGTAGGAGCATCCACATGACGTCGCTCTCCGACGCGCTGCCCATCACCCGTGTCCCCCGCACCGGCCTGCCCGCGCAGGCGGTCGTCGTCGGCGACCCGGGCCGGGCGGCCGCCGTCGCCGATCTCCTGGCCGACGCGAAGGAGGTGTCGTACCACCGCGAGTACCGCACCTTCACCGGCACCTGGCAGGGCACGCCCGTCGTCGTCGCCTCGCACGGCGTCGGCGCGCCCGGCGCGATCCTGCTGTTCCAGGAGCTCGCCGAGGCCGGGGTCAGCACGATCCTCCGGCTCGGCACGGCGGGCGCGATCCGCCCCGGCATCCGCGACGGCGACCTGGTCATCGCGGACGCGGCGGTGCGCGACGACGGCGTGACCCAGCAGCTGATCCCCGCCGAGTACCCGGCGTTCTCGGCCCCCGAGGCGGTGCTCGCCCTGCAGCGCGCGGCGCGGGCGGCGGACGCCCCGTACCACCGCGGTGTGGTGTGGACGCGGGCCGCGTTCCAGCCGGGCTTCCTGCCGCTGCCGGGCGAGGCGTACACGGCCGCCGGGATCGCCGCCATCGAGATGGAGCTGTCGGCGCTCTACGTCTTCGCCTCGACGCACGGCCTGACCGCGGGCGGCGCCCTGGTCGTGGACGGCGCGAACGCCGACGAGCTCGTCGACAAGGAAGCCACCGGCGGATACGACCCGCACCGCGACGTGGTCGCCGACGGGGTCGACCGGGGCGCCCGGATAACCTTGGACGCGCTGCGCCTGCTGGCGTCCACCGAGCGCTGAACCGACCGTAGCGACCAGCCAGAACCGTGGCGACCAGGGAGAACGGAACCGATGCACCCCACTGACCTGCCGGCCCAGGACCGCGGCGGCTCCATAGATCTGCTCGTGCACGGCGGCGACGTGCTGACCGTGGACGCCGCGGGCACCGTCGTGGCGGACGGCGCGGTCGCCGTCCGCGGGGGCCGGGTCGTCGAGGTGGGTCCCGCGGACCGGCTGCGCGCCGCCTACGAGGCGGCCGAGGAGATCGACGCGCGCGGCTGCCTCGTCCTGCCCGGCCTGATCAACACGCACACGCATCTGTCGATGAACCTGATGCGCGGCATCGCCGACGACGTCACCCTGCAGGGCTTCCTGGCCCGGGTCGTCCCGCGCGAGGCCGAGATCCTCTCGCCGGAGACGGTGACCACCGCGCTGCGGGCCGCGATCGCGGAGTCCGTACGCGGCGGGGTCACGACCGCGCTCGACATGTACTGGTTCCACGAGGCGGCCGAGGACGCGGCCCGTGCCGCCGGGTGGCGGCTGCTGACCGGGCCGACGTTCATGGACGTGCCGGGCCCGCCGGACGGCCGTCCCTACGAGGAGCGGCTCGACTGGGCCACCGCGCACCTCAAGGCGCGCGTTCCGGCGCCGGGCACCCGCCCGGTCGTCTGCGCGCACTCCGCGTACACCCTGAACCCCGCGCAGCTCACGGAGATCACCGCGCTCGCCCGGGAGCACGGCGCGCTGCTGCACATCCACGCATCCGAGAACGCCGCCGAGGTGGCGACCGTCGTCGAGCAGCACGGCATGCGCCCCGTGGAGCTGCTCGACTCGCTCGGCGTGCTCGGCCCCGACACGCTGCTCGCGCACGCCGTCGACCTCACGGACGCCGAGATCGCGACCCTGGCCCGCACCGGCACGGCGGTGGCGCACTGCCCGGTCTCCAACCTGAAGCTGGGCTGCGGCATCGCGCGGGTGCCCGCGCTCCTGGACGCGGGCGTCACGGTCGGCCTCGGCACCGACGGCGCGGTGTCCTCCAACACCCTCGACCTGCTCGGCGCGGTGAAGATCGCCGCGCTGGTGCACAAGGCGGGCGGCGACCCCACGGCGGTCGGCGCCGAGCAGGCCGTCCGGATGGCGACCATCGAGTCGGCGCGGGCGCTGGGCCTCGGCGACCGCCTCGGTTCGCTGGAGACCGGCAAGCAGGCCGACCTGATCGTCCTCGACCTGGACCGGCCGCACCTCGCGCCCCGGCACGACCCGTGGTCGACGCTCGCGTACGCCGCGTCGGCCGCCGACGTCCGGGACACTGTGGTGGACGGCCGCGTCCTGATGCGCGACCGGGTCCTGCTCACCCTCGACGAGCAGTCCGTCCTGCGGGCCCTGCAGGACTCGGCCGCGACCTCCGAAGCGGCCGCACCCGTGACGACCCCCGAAGTGACACCCATCGCATGACGTTCGAACCCACCCGCGGCTTCACCGGCCGCGCCCGCGCCGCCGACCGCGACCCACGGCTGCCCCCGGGGCAGTACGACGCGCGCGACGGCTGGCCCGTCCTGTCCGCCGAGGTCACCCCGCGGCTGGCCGCCGCCGACTGGACCTTCCGGGTCGACGGTCTCGTCGCGGTCCCGCGCACCTGGACCTGGGACGAGGCGCACGCGCTGCCCGCCTCCGAGTACCGGGGCGACATCCACTGCGTGACGAGCTGGTCCAAGTTCGGGGTGCGGTTCGGCGGGGTGAGCCTGGACACGTTCCTGGCCGCGGCCCGCCCGCTGCCCACGGCGACGCACGTCGTCGCGTACTCGCACACCGGCTACACCACGAACCTCCCGCTGTCGGACGTGACGGGCGGCAGGGCGTGGATCGTCTGGGAGTACGGCGACGCGCCGCTGCCCGCCGAGCACGGCGGCCCGGCCCGGCTGATCGTCCCCCACCTGTACTTCTGGAAGAGCGCCAAGTGGGTGGCGGGGCTGCGGCTCTCCGACCGCGACGAGCCCGGCTTCTGGGAGCAGAACGGCTACCACCACCGGGGCGACCCGTGGGCCGAGGAGCGTTACGCCGGTGACTGACCTTCCCCTCCCCGTGTCCGAGGAGCGTTTCGTGCCGCCGACGGCGTTCGCCGTGCCCGGCCGCATCGCGGTGAGCAACCGCTCCGCGGCGGTGTGGCAGCGGGCGACCGTCGTGGAGATCCGCCGCGAGACCCCGCTCGTCTCGACGTTCCGCCTGAAGGTGCCCGACTGGCAGGGGCATCTGCCGGGCCAGCACCTGATGCTGCGGCTCACCGCCGAGGACGGCTACGTCGCCCAGCGGCACTACTCGATCGCCTCCGCGCCCGACGGCAGCGGCGAGGTCGAGCTGACCCTCGACCACGTGCCGGGCGGCGAGGTGTCGGGGCATCTGCACACCGTGGCGCACGTCGGCGACACGGTCGAGGTGCGCGGGCCGCTGTCCGGCTTCTTCGCCTGGCCGGGCGACCGTCCCGCGCTGCTGCTCGGGGCGGGTTCGGGCGTGGTGCCGCTGATGTCGATGGTCCGCCACCAGCGCCTCGCGGGGCTCGACGTGCCGGTGCGGCTGATCGTCTCGGCGCGTACGCCCGCGGATGTGATCTACGCCGACGAGTACGCCGACGAGACCACCGTCGTCCTGACCCGCTCCGAGGGCCGTCTCAACGCCGCCCATCTGGCGCCCTTCCTCAGCGAGGCGGGGCAGCCCGAGGGCGGCTGGGAGGCGTACGTCTGCGGCTCCAACGGGTTCGCCGAGCACGCGTCGCGCCTTCTGGTGGAGGGCGGCCAGCCGGTGGACCGGATCAGGATCGAACGCTTCGGCTGACCGCACCGCACGGGGAGGGCGGCGACACAGGCTCTCAGGGGGAGACCTCCTCCAGGCGCCGCCCCGCCGTCTCCTCCGCGCCGAGCGCCGCGACGACGGCGCCCACGACGGCCACCGCCCCGAGCGTCACGAAGACGGGCGTGACGCTGCCGCCCGCGTAGACCGCGCCGACCACGATCGGGCCGAGGATCACGCCGAGCCGGTTCATGGCGCCGCCCACGCTGCTGCCGAGAGCCCGCATGCGGGTCGGGAACAGCTCCGGCGTGTACAGGTACAGGCAGATGTTGGAGCCGAAGAAGAAGACCGCGGCCAGCGACGTCCAGGCCAGGACCTCCAGCGGGGTGCGGGCGCCCAGGAAGGCGAGCACGAGCAGCATCGCCGCCGCCCCGCCCAGACAGCCGGTGATCACGCGCCTGCGTCCGGCCCGGTCGACGGTGAGCGCGGCGACGAGGCAGCCGAGCAGGCCCGCGCAGGACGTGACGGTGGAGTAGAGGAGCGCGTCCGAGAGGGACAGGTCGTAGCGGTTCTGGTAGATCGTCGGGAGCCAGGACGTGATGCCGTAGTTGACGAAGTAGCCGGTGAACCAGAGGACGCCGATGACGAGGGTGCGGCGGCGGTAGCGGCCGGTGAACAGGCCGCGCAGACCGGTCGCGGCGGCCTCGGCCGACTCCGCGTGCCGCTCCCCCGGCACCGCCTCGGCGGGCACCGGGTCCGGGATCGTGCCGACGGGCGGCAGCCGCTTCCCCGTGACCCGCTCGACCTCCGCCTCGATGCCGTCCATCACCGCGGCGGCCTCGTCCGTCCTGCCGTGGTCGGCGAGCCAGCGCGGCGACTCGGGCACCTTGCGCTGGACGACGACGCACAGGACGCCGGGCAGGGCGGCCAGGACGTACATCCAGCGCCAGCCGAGGACCGGCACCACCCACGCCGCGACCAGCGCGCCCACGGTGAGTCCCGCGGGGAAGACCAGCTCGTAGAGCAGGACGAAGCGGCCGCGCCGGTGGCTGCGGGTGATCTCGGCGATGAAGGTGGCGGCGACCGGGACCTCGCCGCCGATCGCCAGGCCCTGGACGAAGCGCAGGGCCATGAAGACGTCGGGCGTGGGGGACGCGGCGAGGGCGAGGTTGGCGGCGCTGGAGACGGCGACGCACAGCGCGATCACCTTCACGCGGCCGATGCGGTCGGCGAGGCGGCCGGAGAGCAGGGCGCCGACCAGCATGCCGATCGACCCGACGGTGAGCAGCAGGGTCGCCCGGGAGGTGGACAGGTGCCACTCGTCGCGCAGCTCGGGCAGGGCGTAGGCGATCAGGAGCTGGTCGAAGGCCTCGAAGAAGGTGACGGCGCCCACGATGAGCCGGACGGTGACGTGCCAGCGGCACAGGGGGAGGCGTTCGAAGCGGGCGGCGATGAGGGCGCGTGCGGCACCGACCGGGTTGTCCGGTGCGCGGTCCGGGGAGGCGTCGATCGTCATGCGGGTACTCCGCTGCTGAGGGGG
>NZ_LIPN01000451.1 GCF_001418325.1 Streptomyces atriruber
GCCCCTCAACAGCCCCTAAGGCCACCCCTCGGCCACCCCTAGGTGGGAGCTCCGCCACGCCCTCCCGAGTCTTGACGGGTTCCATACGGAACGGGTGGTACCGCGACATAAAAAATGAGAGTACGCTCCGACTAGATATTGAGCTCTCTTTAGGAGGTCGACTCTCGTGTCAGCAGATCTGGGTGCGCGGCGGTGGTGGGCCGTCGGGGCTCTCGTGCTCGCCTCGATGGTGGTGGGCTTCGATGTGACGATCCTGAGCCTGGCGCTGCCGGCGATGGCCGACGATCTGGGTGCGAACAACGTCGAGCTGCAGTGGTTCGTGACCTCGTACACGCTCGTGTTCGCGGCCGGAATGATCCCCGCAGGCATGCTCGGTGACCGGTTCGGGCGCAAGAAGGTGCTGCTCGCCGCCCTGGTGATCTTCGGCGTCAGCTCGCTGGCCTGTGCCTACGCAACGACCTCCGGCACCTTCATCGGCGCGCGTGCGGTCCTCGGCCTGGGTGCCGCGCTGATCATGCCGACGACACTGTCGCTCCTGCCGGTGATGTTCTCCGACGAGGAGCGCCCCAAGGCCATCGGCGCGGTGGCCGGCGCGGCGATGCTCGCGTATCCGCTCGGCCCGATCCTCGGCGGCTACCTGCTCAACCACTTCTGGTGGGGCTCCGTCTTCCTGATCAACGTGCCGGTCGTGATCCTCGCCTTCCTCGCGGTGTCGGCCTGGCTGCCCGAGTCCAAGGCCAAGGAGGCCAAGCCGTTCGACGTGGGCGGCCTCGTCTTCTCCAGCGTGGGTCTCGCCGCGATGACGTACGGCGTCATCCAGGGCGGCGAGAAGGGCTGGACCGACGTCACCACGCTCGTGCCGACGCTCGGCGGAATCCTCGCCATCGTGATCTTCGTGTTCTGGGAGAAGAGGACCGCCGATCCGCTGGTCGACCTCTCGCTCTTCCGCTCGGCCCGGTTCACCTCCGGCACCATGCTCGGCACGGTCATCAACTTCACGATGTTCGGCGTGCTGTTCACGATGCCGCAGTACTACCAGGCGGTCCTGGGCACCGACGCGATGGGCAGCGGCTTCCGGCTGCTGCCGATGGTCGGCGGTCTCCTCGTCGGTGTCACCGTCGCCAACAAGGTCGCCAAGGCCCTCGGCCCGAAGACCGCGGTCGGCATCGGCTTCGCACTCCTGGCCGCCGCCCTGTTCTACGGCGCCACCACCGACATCGACAGCGGCACCGGCCTGGCGGCCGCATGGACCGCGGCGTACGGCCTCGGCCTCGGCATCGCCCTGCCCACCGCCATGGACGCGGCACTCGGCGCGCTCTCCGAGGACTCCGCAGGCGTCGGCTCCGGCGTCAACCAGTCCATCCGCACCCTCGGCGGCAGCTTCGGCGCGGCCATCCTCGGCTCGGTCCTCAACTCCGGCTACCGCGGCAAGCTCGACCTCGACGGAGTGCCCGAGCAGGCACAGGGCGCCGTCAAGGACTCGGTCTTCGGCGGTCTCGCCGTGGCCCGGGCGATCAAGTCCAACGGACTGGCCGAGTCGGTGCGATCCGCGTACGTACACGCCCTGGACGTGGTCCTCGTCGTCTCCGGAGGCCTGGGACTGCTCGGTGTGCTGCTGGCGGTGGTGTGGCTGCCACGCCATGTTGGTCAGAGCACCGCGAAGACCGCAGAATCTGAGCATGAAGCCGCAGACGCAGTCTGACCAGGGCAAAACAGTGCCTGGTCTGAGAGAACGCAAGAAAGCCAGGACCAAGGCCGCGATCCAGCGGGAGGCGGTGCGCTTGTTCAGGGAACAGGGCTACTCCGCCACGACCATCGAGCAGATCGCCGAAGCCGCCGAGGTCGCTCCCAGCACCGTCTTCCGCTACTTCGCGACCAAGCAGGACCTGGTCTTCTCGCACGACTACGACCTGCCCTTCGCCATGATGTTCCAGGCCCAGTCGCCCGACCTGACACCGATTCAGGCCGAGCGGCAGGCCATCCGATCGATGTTGAAGGACATCACCGAGCAGGAACTGGCCCTGCAGCGCGAGCGCTTCGTGCTCATCCTCTCCGAGCCGGAGCTCTGGGGGGCCAGCCTGGGCAACATCAGCCAGACCATGCAGCTCCTCGGCGAACAGGTGGCCAAGCGGGCCGGACGCGACCCGGGTGACCCGGCGGTCCGCGCCTACACCGGCGCCCTGTTCGGCGTGATGCTGCAGGTCTCCCTGGACTGGGCGAACGATCCGGAGATGGACTTCGCGACCACTCTGGACGAAGCGCTCTACTGCCTGGAAGATCTGCGGCCCTGACCGGAGGGGCCGGGCCTCGCGCCCGCCCTCCGACCAGATGTCGTACGTGACGGCCCCCGGCCGGTGCGTACGGGCAGAACGACCGCGCGCGGCCACCGTCCCCCGGCTGCCGCGTCCGGTCCAACCTGGCGTGCTCCGGCTTCCCTCGACGGAGCACGCCAGGGGCTTGTCCGGGCGCGTACGTGCCAGTCCCTGCTCGTCCGGGCGCGTCCCGTCGTACTTGTCAGGCCCCGCTGCCCGCCGCCAGCGCCGCGGTCACCACGGCCGCCACCTGCTCCTGGCAGCCGTCGAGGTAGAAGTGGCCGCCGGGCAGTACCCGGAGATCGAACGCCGCGGCGGTGCGCTCCCGCCACGTGCCCGCCTGCTCGGGCGAGGTCCGCTCGTCGGTGTCGCCGATCAGCGCCGTGATCGGACAGTCGAGACGCTCCGGCCCCGGTGCCTCGTAGGAAGCCACGGCCCGGTAGTCGGCCCGCAGCGCGGGCAGGATCAGCTCCTGCAGCTCCGGGCTGCTGAAGAACCGCTCGTCGGTGCCGCCCATCGCCCGCAGATGCGCCAGGATGTCCGCGTCCCCGAGCTCCCCCGACCGGCCTGCGGGCCGATAGGGCCGGGCGAGCCCGCCCGAGGCGAACAGGTGCACCGGCAGGCCGGGCCCCGCAGGATCCCGCAGGCGCCGCGCCACCTCGAACGCCACGATGGCACCCAGACTGTGCCCGAACAGCGCGAACGGCTTCCCGTCGGACGGCAGTTGGTCCACGACGCCGTCGGCGAGCCCGGCCACCGACTCCAGACACGGCTCCGTGTGCCGGTCCTGCCGCCCCGGATACTGCACGGCCAGCACCTCGATCCCGGGCGAGAGCAGCCCGGAGAGACCGAACCAGTAGCTCGCCGAGCCACCCGCGAACGGGAAGCAGACCAGCCTCACCGGTGCCGATGCGGAGTCGTGGTACCGCCGCAACCACACCCCGGCCCCCGTGTTCCGCGGCGCCTGCGCCGTGCCCCTGTCCATCGCTCTCCCTCTTGGTCCACCCACCCGCGGGCGCTCCGCAGGTGCCGCGCTCGCCCCCGATGCTGGCCGCGGCCCATAGCGCCCGTCTAAAGCGGCGGACGGCTAGCCGGGGTTTGGTTCGCCTTTAGAGAGCCCGCTCACGATGAGCCCGGTACTCGAAGGGATCTCCGATTTCGGACCGGGAGCGCCGTTGATGTTTTCTGGCAGCCAGTTGTTCCGCGTTCGAACACAGCTGACGTGATGGCCACGTCCTCGTCCGGCGCGAGCGCGGGCCCCGAGCCGATCGCGGTCGTCGGGATGGCCTGCCGCCTGCCCGGGGCAGCCGACCCGGCGGCGTTCTGGCAGCTGTTGAGCGAGGGCCGCAGCGCCGTGCGCGCCGCCCCGCCCGAGTCACGGCAGACCGATTCGGGCCTCCGCGGCCCCGGCGGGTTCCTGGACCGGATCGACGGCTTCGACGCGCCCTTCTTCCACATCGGCCCGCGCGAGGCCGTGGCGATGGACCCGCAGCAGCGGCTCCTCCTCGAACTGAGCTGGGAAGCGCTGGAGGACGCCGGGATCCGGCCGCCCACCCTGGCCCGCAGCCGCACCGGAGTCTTCGTCGGCGCGCTCTGGGACGACTACGCCGACGTCCTGAACCGCACCGCGCGGAACGCCGTCGACCGGCACACCATGACCGGCGTCCACCGCAGCATTCTGGCCAACCGCATCTCGTACGCGTACCACCTGGCCGGGCCGAGCCTGACCGTCGACACCGCCCAGTCCTCCTCGCTCGTCGCCGTGCACCTGGCCTGCGAGAGCATCAAGCGCGGCGAGTGCGAGGTCGCGTTCGCGGGCGGCGTCAACCTCATCTGCTCGCCGCGGTCCACCGAGCTGGCCGAGGCCCGCTTCGGCGGCCTCTCGCCCACCGGACGCTGCCACACCTTCGACGCCGGGGCCGACGGATTCGTCCGCGGCGAGGGCGGCGGGCTCGTGGTGCTCAAGCCGCTCGCGGCGGCACGGCGCGACGGCGACACGGTGTACTGCGTGATCAGCGGCAGCGCCGTCAACAGCGACGGAGCGACCGACGGCCTCACCCTGCCCAGCGGACATGCGCAGCGGGACGTGGTGCGGCTCGCCTGCGGGCGGGCCGGAGTGACGCCCGACCAGGTCCAGTACGTCGAACTGCACGGCACCGGCACGCCCGTCGGGGACCCGATCGAGGCCGCCGCGCTCGGCGCCGCACTCGGGCAGGACGCGGCGCGCACCGTGCCGCTCGCCGTCGGCTCCGCGAAGACGAACGTCGGCCACCTCGAAGCCGCCGCGGGCATCGTCGGGCTCCTCAAGACGGCGCTGAGCATCCACCACCGGCAGCTCGTACCGAGCCTGAACTTCACCACCCCCAATCCGGCCATCCCGCTGGCCGACCTCGGCCTGGCCGTGCAGCGGGAACCGGCCGACTGGCCGCGCCCCGGGCAGCCCCTGATCGCCGGGGTGTCCTCGTTCGGGATGGGGGGCACGAACGGTCACCTGGTCGTGGCCGCGGAGCCCGTTCCCGCGGGTTCCGTCTCCGTGGGTTCCGTTCCCGCGGGTTCCGTTTCCGTGCCGGGGGAGGACGCCGCCCGGCCCAACGCCACGCCGTCGTCGACGCCGTGGCCGGTCAGCGCCCACAGCGCCCCCGCGCTCGCCGCCCAGGCCGAGCGGCTGCGCACCCACCTCGCCGCCCGGCCCACCCCCGACGCCGCCCGGGTCGGCCACGCCCTGGCCACCACCCGCGCCCCCCTCGCCCACCGCGCGGTTCTGCTCGGCGCCGACACCACCGAGCTGCTGGGCTCCCTGGACGCGCTGGCCGCGGGCGAGGAGACCGCCGGCATGGTGCGCGGCGAGGCGGATCCCGACGGCAAGGTGGCCTTCCTCTTCAGCGGTCAGGGCGCACAACGCCCCGGCATGGGACGCGAGTTGTACGCCGCGTTCCCCGCCTTCGCCGACGCGCTCGACGAGGCGTTCGCGGCCCTGGACGGCCATCTCGACCGCCCGCTGCGCGAGATCGTCCTCGGCGCTGACGCCGAGCGTCAGGCGCTGCTCGACGAGACCGCGTACACCCAGCCCGCCCTCTTCGCGATCGAGACGAGCCTGTACCGGCTCGCGGCCTCCTTCGGCCTGACCCCCGACTACGTCCTCGGCCACTCGGTCGGCGAGATCGCCGCCGCGCACGTGGCCGGTGTCCTCTCCCTGGCGGACGCGAGCGCCCTGGTGGCCGCCCGGGGACGGCTCATGCAGGCGGTGCGGGTGCCCGGCGCGATGGCCGCCTGGCAGGCGACCGCGGACGAGGCGGCCGAGCTCCTCTCGGGGCACGAGGCGCGCGCCGCGGTGGCCGCCGTCAACGGCCCCGACTCCGTCGTGGTCTCCGGTGACCGCGACACCGTCGAGGAACTGACCGCCGCCTGGCAGGCGCGCGGCCGCAAGGCCCGTCGCCTGAAGGTCAGCCACGCCTTCCACTCGCCGCACATGGACCCCGTCCTCGACGAGCTGCGCGCCGTCGCCGCGGGACTGACCTTCCACGCGCCGGTCATCCCCGTCGTCTCCAACGTCACCGGCTTGCCCGTGGCCGCGGACGGGGCCGAGCAGGCCGCTCCCGACTACTGGGCGCGGCATGCGCGCGAGCCCGTGCGGTTCCTGGCCGGGGTGCGGGGGTTGTGCGAGCGCGGAGTGACCACGTTCGTCGAACTGGGCCCGGACGCGCCGCTGTCGGCGATGGCCCGCGAGTGCTTCCCCGCCCGCGTGGATCCGAGCGGCGTCCCGGGCCGTCCGCGCCCCGCGGCGGTGGCCGCGTGCCGCCGCGGGCGCGACGAGACGGCCACGTTCCTGACGGCCCTCGCGCAGGCGTACGTGCGGGGCGCCGATGTCGACTTCACGGCGGCGTACGGGTCGCCTGCGGGCGCCGGGCGGCTGGGGCTGCCGACGTATGCGTTCCAGCGTGAGCGGTACTGGCCGGACGGCGCAACGGTCTCTGCCTGGTCCGAGGCGCCGGGCGTGGGGAAGCCCGACGTACGGAATGAGCCCGACGTACGGAATGAGTCCGGCGCGCGGAATGAGCTCGGTGCACGGACCGGGCCCGGCACGCGGGGCGACCTCAGCGCGCGGAGCGAGCTCGGTGGGCGGCTTGCCGCGCTCTCCGTCGCCGATCAGGAGCGCACCCTCCTGGGCCTGGTCGCCAAGCAGGTCGCCCTCGTCCTCGGCGCCACCTCGGCGACGGTCGACACCGCCCGCACCTTCAAGCAGTCGGGCTTCGACTCCATGGCCGCCGCCGAGCTGAGCGAACGGCTCGGCACGGCGACCGGGCTGCCGCTGCCCGCGACCCTCACCTTCGACCACCCGACCCCGCTGGCCGTCGCGACGCACCTGCGCGCGCAGCTCACGGGGGCGGCGGCCCCGGACGAGGGCGGGACGGAGGCTTCGGCCGGGGATTCGGGCGAGGATCCCATCGCCGTCGTCGCCATGAGCTGCCGCTACCCGGGCGGCGCCGGTACGCCGGAGGACCTGTGGCGGCTGGTGGAGGGCGGCGCCGACGCGGTCGGCGCGTTCCCCACCGACCGCGGCTGGGACCTGGAGCGGCTCTTCCATCCGGACGCCGACCGGTCGGGCACCAGCTACACGCGGCAGGGCGGATTCCTTTACGAGGCCGCCGACTTCGACGCCGAGTTCTTCGACATCAGCCCGCGGGAGGCACTGGCCGTCGACCCGCAGCAGCGGCTGCTCCTCGAATGCGCCTGGGAGGCATTCGAGCGGGCGGGCCTTGACCCGCGGGCGCTGAAGGGCAGCCCCACCGGCGTGTTCGTGGGCATGACGGGGCAGGACTACGGGCCCCGGCTGCACGAACCTTCCCAGTCCACCGACGGCTACCTGCTGACCGGCAGCACCCCCAGCGTGGCCTCGGGCCGTCTCTCCTTCAGCTTCGGCCTCGAAGGGCCCGCGCTGACGGTGGACACGGCCTGCTCCTCGTCGCTGGTCACGCTCCATCTGGCGGCGCAGGCGCTGCGGCGCGGCGAGTGCGACCTGGCGCTGGCCGGGGGCGCCACCGTCCTGGCCACGCCGGGCATGTTCACCGAGTTCTCGCGCCAGCGCGGCCTGGCCCCCGACGGGCGCTGCAAGCCGTTCGCTGAGGGCGCGGACGGGACGGGCTGGGCCGAGGGAGTGGGCCTCGTCCTCCTCGAACGCCTCTCCGAGGCGCGGCGCAAGGGCCACGAAGTCCTCGCCGTGATCCGGGGCTCGGCGGTCAACCAGGACGGCGCGAGCAACGGCCTGACCGCGCCCAACGGCCCCTCGCAGCAGCGCGTCATCCGTGCCGCGCTCGCGGACGCGGGGCTCGCGGCCGACGAGGTCGACGCCGTGGAGGCCCACGGCACCGGCACCACGCTGGGCGACCCGATCGAGGCGCAGGCGCTGCTGGCCACGTATGGGCAGGGGCGGCCCGAGGACCGTCCGGTGTGGCTGGGTTCGGTGAAGTCGAACATCGGCCACACGCAGGCCGCCGCCGGTGTCGCGGGCGTCATCAAGATGGTGATGGCCCTGCGGCACGAGCTGCTCCCTTCCACCCTCCACGTGGACGAGCCGAGCGGGCACGTGGACTGGTCGACGGGTGCGGTACGGCTGCTCACCGAGCCGGTCGGCTGGCCGCGCGGCGACCGTCCGCGCCGCGCGGCGGTGTCGTCCTTCGGCATCTCCGGGACGAACGCGCACCTCGTACTCGAGGAGGCGCAGCGGCACGACGCGGAGGGCACAGGGCCGGTGGACACGGGTCCGGCGGACGGCGACGCGGTGCTGCCGTGGGTGGTCTCCGGGCGTACCGGCGAAGCACTGCGTGAACAGGCCCGAAGGCTGGCGGAGTTCGTGGGGGACGACGGCGCCGCCGCGACCTCCGCGGCGGTGGGCCGGTCGCTGGTCACGACACGGTCGGTGTTCGAGCACCGGGCCGTCGTCGTGGGCCGTGACCGGGAGACACTGACCGCCGGACTGGAGGCGCTGGCCGCGGGCGAGGCCTCGCCGGACGTGGTGTCCGGAGTCGCCGGTGACACGGGACCCGGACCGGTACTGGTCTTTCCCGGGCAGGGATCGCAGTGGGTCGGCATGGGCTCTCGACTCCTGCGGGAATCACCGGTGTTCGGTGCGCGCATCGCCGAGTGCGAGCAGGCGCTCTCCCCGTACGTCGACTGGTCGCTGAGCGACGTGTTGCGCGGGGACGGCAGTGAACTGTCCCGGGTCGAGGTCGTCCAGCCGGTGCTGTGGGCGGTCATGGTCTCGCTGGCCGCCGTCTGGGCCGACCAGGGCGTCACCCCGGCCGCCGTCGTCGGCCACTCCCAGGGCGAGATCGCCGCGGCGGTCGTGGCCGGGGCCCTCACGCTGGAAGACGGCGCCAAGATCGTGGCGCTGCGCAGCCGGGCGCTGCGGCGGCTCTCGGGCGGGGGCGCCATGGCTTCCCTCGGGGTCGGCCAGGAGCAGGCCGCAGAACTCATCGACGGCCACGACGGAGTGGGCATCGCCGCCGTCAACGGGCCGTCCTCCACCGTGATTTCGGGACCGCCCGAGCAGGTCGCCGCCGTCGTCGCGGACGCCGAGGCGCGCGAGCTGCGGGGCCGCGTCATCGACGTGGACTACGCCTCGCACAGCTCGCAGGTCGACACCATCACCGACGAACTGACCCGGATCCTGGCGGGCGTACGCCCCGTCCGGTCCGCCGTGGCGTTCTACTCGGCCGTGACCGGAGGCCGCATCGACACCACGGCCCTGGACACCGACTACTGGGTGACGAACCTGCGCCGCCCGGTCCGGTTCGCCGACGCCGTCACGGCGCTCCTCGCCGACGGACACCGCATTTTCATCGAGTCCAGCAGCCACCCGGTCCTCACCCTCGGCCTGCAGGAGACCTTCGAGGAGGCCGAGGCCGCCGCCGTCACCGTCCCCACGCTGCGGCGCGAGGACGGCGGTCTGTCCCGCCTCGCCCTGTCGCTGGCCCAGGCCTTCGGTGCCGGGTGCGCGGTCAGGTGGGAGAACTGGTTCCCCGTCGGCGCCGGCGGGGCGTCGGGCCCGGAGGCGTCCCCGTACGACTCCGTCCCGGCCCTCCGGCTGCCCACGTACGCCTTCCAGCGGCGCCGCTACTGGCTGGAGGCCGTCACCGGGAGCCTGGACGCGGCGGGCCTCGGACTCGCCGCCGCCGGGCATCCGCTCCTCGGCGCGGCCGCCGGACTCGCCGACGGCGACGTCCACCTGCTCACCGGCCGCATCAGCAGGCACAGCCACCCCTGGCTCGCCCAGCACACCCTCTTCGGCACCGCCGTCGTGCCCGCCGCCGTGCTCGCGGAATGGGCGCTGCGCGCCGCCGACGAGGTCGGTTGCGCGGGCATCGAGGACCTCACGCTCCGGGCGCCCCTGGTGCTGCCCGACACGGCGGGCCTGCAGGTGCAGATCGTGGTGGGTCCGGCCGACGAGGGGCAGGACGTGGCGGGCGGGCAGGGTGGCCGTCGCGATGTCCACGTCTATGCCCGTCCCGACGACGGCGAGGCGCATGAGGGGGGCGGCGCGGCGTGGACGTGCCATGCGGCGGGGCAGCTGGTCGCCGAGGCGGCCGTCGCCGAGCCCGCGGGTGCGGCGGACGGGGCCGATCCGGACGGGGTGTGGCCGCCTGCCGGTGCCGAACCCGTCGACCTCGGCGACTTCTACGAGCGGGCCACCGCGGCCGGTGTCGGCTACGGTCCGGTCTTCACGGGCCTGCGCGCCCTGTGGCGGCGGGGTGCGGAGCTGTTCGCAGAGGCAGCGCTGCCCCAAGAGGCCCCGGAGGGCGCCGGGTTCGGCATCCATCCCGCCCTCCTCGACGCCGCGCTGCACCCCGCGCTCCTCGGCGAGCCACCGGCCGGGGGCGACCGGGTCTGGCTGCCGTTCAGTCTGACCGGGGTATCGCTGTGGGCGACCGGTGCGACGTCTGTACGTGTCCGACTCTCGCCCCTCGGTGAGGACGGGACGCTTTCCGAACGGGCCGGACGGACCTGGCAGGTCGCCGTGAGCGACCCGGCGGGCGCGGCGGTGCTCACCTGCGAAGGCCTGGTCGCGGTCGCGGCAGGGGCGCGGGAGCTGCGGGGGGCCGGGCGGCGGCGTGCGGCATCGGATCTGTATGCGTTGGAGTGGGTGCCGGTGCCGGTGCCGGTGCCGGTGTTGGATCCGGCCTCTGCATCGGCATCCGTATCCGTATCCGTACCTCTATCTGCATCGGCGGAGGAGAACGCCGTCCCTGATGCCGGGGATCCGGTTCCGTCTGCCGTCCTCGTCGACGTGGATGCCGCGGGTGCCACCCCGGCGGCGGACGATGCGGCCGAGGGGCTGGCCGCAGTGCAGCGCACCGCCGCGCTCATCGACCGCTGGCTCGCCGACGCACGACTTGCCGACAGCCGTTTCGTGCTGCTCACGCACGGCGCCGTCGCCACGGGGGACGACTCCCTGCCCGCACCCTCGGCTGCCGCGGTGCGCGGACTGGTCCACCAGGCGCAGGTCGAGTACCCGGGCCGCTTCCTCCTCATCGACGCGGATGCGGGCGTCGGGGCGGGGGACGCGTCCCTGGAGCAGGCCGTGGCCGCGGCGCTGGCCGGTGACGAACCCCAACTCGCCCTGCGCGACGGCCGACTCCTCGCGCCCCGGCTCACCGTGCCTTCGAAGGCGGCGCCCCCCGAGGCAGGTTCCACGGCGGACGAAAAGCGGCCGCTCGACCCGGACGGCACTGTGCTCCTCGTCGCTTCGGCGGGCGCGCCGATCGCTGCCCTCTCCGCACACGCCGAACACTTGGTGCGCACCGAGCAGTGCACCCATCTCCTCGTCCTCGCCGAGGGCCCGTTCTCCGGAGGCGGTGAACTGGACTCTGAGGCGCTGGAGTTGCGGAAGCTGGGTGCCACCGTGCACCTGGGCGTCATCGACCCGGCCGATCCGGCGACCGTGACCGAGGCCGTCGCGGCGGTCGACGGGGAGCACCCCGTCACGGCGGTCATCCACGCCGCCGGTACGTCGGCGCCCGGGTCGTTCGCCGACGGGTGGGCGGCGAGGGCCGGTGTCACCGCCGCCCTGCACGCCGCGACGGCCCACCTGCCGCTCACCCTGTTCGCCGTACTGTCCCCGGCAGGCGCGGACCTGGGCATCCGGCGACCGATGGCCGACGCCGGAGCCGACGCCTTCCGCGAGGCACTCGCCCTGCGCCGCCACACCGCCGACACGACGGGCGTGGCCCTTGCTTACGGCCCACCGCCCGAGCCGAGGCCCGACACCCCCGGCATCAAGGGCACCGAGCCCGGACGGCTGCCCGCCCTCCTCGATGCCGCACGCGCCCACGGCGGCATCCCGCTCGCCGGGGTGCGCCTTGCCGTACGCGCCCTGGCCGCCGAAGGCGCCGACGCCCTGCCCGCGACCCTGCGCGCACTGGCCGCGTCGCAGGCCCCCGCCCGGCGTGCCGCCGCCGACCGCAGGCCCCCCACGGACTGGTCGGCCCGCCTGGCCTCCCTGTCCAGCGCCGAACAGCTCCGACTGCTCACCGAGGCCGTACGCGGCCACGCCGCCGCCGTCCTCGGCCGCACCGACCCGGAGGCGCTGCGCGGCGACGCCACGTTCAAACAGCTGGGTCTGGACTCGCTGACCGCCGTCGAGCTGCGCAACCGGCTCGTGGAGGACACCGGGTTGCGCCTGCCCACCGCCCTCGTCTTCCGCCATCCCACCCCCGCGGCCGTCGCCGGACATCTGCGCGAGCGGCTGACCGGCCGGAGCGAGCGGTCCGCCGAGGGCGCGGCGGGCGCGGCGGCCGCCCCGACGCCGACCGGACCACCCGCCACGGGGACCGTGCTGAGCGACCTGACCCGCATGGAGAACGGTCTGGCCGCGCTCGCCGCCCAGCTGTCCCACGGTGAGACGGGCGAGATCACCACGCGGCTCGAGGCGCTGCTCGCCCGCTGGAAGGCCACGAACGTCACGGCGGACGACGACAGTGCCGCCGACCGGCTCAAGGCCGCGTCCGCCGACCAGATCTTCGACTTCATCGACAACGAGCTTGGTGTCGGGCACGACACCTCGCGCGCGACCCCCACTCCGAAGGCCGGGTGACCCCACATGGCGAGTGAAGAGCAACTGGTCGAGTATCTGCGCAGGGTGACCACCGAGCTCCATGACACGCGTCGGCGCCTGGTGCAGGAGGAGGACCGCAGGCACGAACCGGTCGCGCTGGTCGGGATGGCCTGCCGCTTCCCGGGCGGCGTGGCCTCGCCCGAGGACCTCTGGGACCTGGTGGCCGCGGGCAAGGACGCCATCGAGGACTTCCCCACCGACCGGGGCTGGGACCTGGAGGGGCTGTACCACCCGGACCCGGCCAACTACGCCACCAGCTACGTGCGCCACGGCGGTTTCGTGGACGACGCGAGTTCCTTCGACGCCGACTTCTTCGGCATCAGCCCGCGCGAGGCGCTGGCGATGGACCCGCAGCAGCGCCTGATGCTGGAGACGTCCTGGGAGCTGTTCGAGCGCTCCGGCATCGACCCCGTCTCCCTCAAGGGCAGTCGCACCGGCGTCTACGCGGGGGTGTCGAGCGAGGACTACATGTCCCAACTCCCGCGCATCCCCGAGGGGTTCGAGGGGCACGCCACCACCGGCAGCCTCACCAGCGTCATCTCCGGCCGGGTCGCCTACAACTACGGTCTCGAAGGTCCGGCCGTCACCGTCGACACGGCCTGCTCCGCCTCGCTCGTCGCCATCCACCTGGCGAGCCAGGCGCTGCGCCAGCGCGAGTGCGACCTGGCCCTCGCGGGCGGTGTGCTCGTGCTGTCCAGTCCGCTGATGTTCACCGAGTTCTGCCGCCAGCGGGGTCTGGCGCCCGACGGCCGCTGCAAGCCGTTCGCCGCCGCGGCGGACGGCACCGGCTTCTCCGAGGGCATCGGTCTGATCCTCCTGGAGCGTCTGTCGGACGCCCGGCGCAACGGCCACAACGTCCTGGCCGTCATCCGTGGCTCGGCGGTGAACCAGGACGGCGCGAGCAACGGCCTGACCGCCCCCAACGACGCCGCACAGGAACAGGTCATCCGCGCCGCCCTCGACAGCGCCCGGCTCACCCCCGCCGAGGTGGACGCGGTCGAGGCCCACGGCACCGGCACGAAGCTGGGCGACCCCATCGAGGCCGGAGCCCTGCTCGCCACGTACGGCAGGCACCGCGAACGGCCCCTCCTGCTCGGCTCCCTCAAGTCCAACATCGGCCACACGCACGCCACCGCCGGTGTCGCCGGTGTCATCAAGACCGTCATGGCGATCCGCAACGGCGTGCTGCCCGCGACCCTCCACGTCGAGGAACTCAGCCCGCACGTCGACTGGGACGCGGGAGCGGTCGAGGTCGTCACGGAGCCCACCCTCTGGCCCGAGACCGGCCACCCGCGTCGTGCCGGGGTGTCCGCGTTCGGGATCTCGGGGACGAATGCGCATTTGATTTTGGAGGAGGCGCCGTCTCCTGAGGAGGAGGCGGCTGCCTCGGTCGCTTCTGTGGCTGGTGGATCCGCTGTGGTGCCGTGGGTGGTGTCGGGGCGGACGTCTGATGCGTTGCGTGCGCAGGCGCGGCGGTTGGGTGCGTTCGTGGCGGGTGACACGGAGGCGCTTCCGGCGGAGGTCGGGTGGTCGTTGGCGACGACGCGGTCGGTGTTCGAGCATCGGGCCGTGGTGGTGGGCCGGGACCGGGACGCGTTGACGGACGGTCTTGAGGCGTTGGCTGCG
>NZ_LIPN01000452.1 GCF_001418325.1 Streptomyces atriruber
GCCCGGCCCCGCCTCATGCCCCGGCCCCCGCCGAACCGTCCGACGCTACCCCGCCGCGACGATCACGGTCCAAGCCTTTTCTCCCCGTACGCCGCCACGGCCACCAGCGCCGCCGCGTGCGCGGCAAGACCGGCGCGGCCGTTGCCCGCGACGACGGCCGTGCCGAGGGCCGCACCCAGGGCGTGCGCCCCCGCGTCACCGATCATCGCGCGCTCGCCGAAGTCGTCGGGGAGGACGGCGGCCGCGGCCCCCATGGACGCGGCGGCGGCCACCGCGCCCGGCCCCTTGCGCAGCAGCCCCGGCGCGCCCAGCGCGAGCACGGCCGCTCCGGCCCGCCCCGGACGCACGTCCACGAGGTTCACGAGGTGGGCGGTACCGGCGATCACGACACCCGCGAGGACCTTGTCCACGGGCCGTTCCTTGAGCAGGGCCCCGGCGGCGAGCCCCGCGGCGGAGATGCCGAACAGCTTCACGGCGCCGCTGGTGATCTCCCCGTTCCGCAGCGCCCCGAGGTGCGCGCGGAACCCGCGGCGCGGGTCCCCGGCCCCCGCCATGTCGTCGTACGCACCGCAGGCACCGGCGGCGAGCACGGCCAGCACGGCGGCCGCCCGCGGCTTGGCGGGCAGCGCGGCGAGACCCGCCGCCGCACCGACCGCGGCAGCGGGCCCGGCGTACAGGTCGACGCTCTTGCCCGCGTAGTTCTTCCGCGTCCACCGCTCGGCCCCACCGGGCGCGAGGGAACGGAGCGCGGCGGTCCCCGCGCAGGTGGCACCGGCGGCGGCAAGCAGCGCACCGAGCCGCCGCCCGGACTTGCGTTCGATCATCCGGTCACCCTACGACCGCCGTGCCGGAAGCTATCCGTCGCCCCGCGCCGTCGCCAACAGCTCCTCGGCATGGGCCCGGGCCGTCTCGGAGTCCTCCTGGCCCGCCAGCATGCGCGACAGCTCCCGCACCCGGTCCTCGCCCTCCAGGACCTGCACCCCGGAGCGCGTCACCATCCCGTCGTTGGTCTTCTCGACCAGCAACTGACGGTCGGCGAAGGCGGCGACCTGGGGCAGGTGCGTGACGACCACGACCTGGGCCGACTTGGCGAGGCGTGCGAGGCGTCGGCCGATCTCGACCGCCGCCTTGCCACCGACGCCCGCGTCGACCTCGTCGAAGAGATACGTCGGGACGGGGTCCGTGCCCGCGAAGACCACCTCGACGGCGAGCATCACGCGCGACAGCTCACCGCCCGACGCGCCCTTGGCGATGGGCCGGGGCGGGGCGCCCGGGTGCGGGGCGAGCAGCAGCTCCACCTCGTCGACGCCCGCGGGCCCGTACGCGACGGTGCGGCCGCCGACCTCCACGCCGTCGGTCCCCTCCGGGACCTCCGTGGCGCTGATGGCGATCGACACGCGCGCGTGGGGCATCGCCAGCGAGGCCAGCTCTTCGGTGACGGCCGCGGCGAACCGCGAGGCCGCCTCCTGGCGGGCGTCGGTCAGCGCCTGGGCGAGCCCGGCGAGTTCGGCGCGCAGCGCGTCCCGCTCGGCGGTCAGCTCCTCCAGCCGGTCGTCGTCGCCCTCGAGTTCCGTGAGCCGCGCCGCGCCCTCCTCCGCCCAGGCGAGGACGGCGTCGATGTCCGCGCCGTACTTCCGGGTGAGCTGCGTCAGCGCGGCCCTGCGCTCCTCGACCGCGGCGAGCCGCAGCGGATCGGCGTCCAGGTCGTCGGCGTACCCGGCGAGTTCGCCCGCCACGTCGCCCAGCAGGATCCCGATCTCGCCGAGGCGGTCGGCGAGGGCGGACAGGGCGGGGTCGTGGGAACGTACGGACTCCAGGGCCCGCGAGGCGCCCGCGACCAGCGTCGAGGCGTCGACGACCTCCGGGTCCTCGGGGTTGCCCGCGAGCGCCGCGTGCGCGGAGGTGGCGGCGGAGGCGAGGGCCTCCGCGTGCCCGAGCCGCTCGGCCTCGGCGGCGAGCTCGGTGTCCTCACCCGCCCGCGGCTCGACCCCCGAGATCTCTTCGAGGCCGAAGCGCAGCAGATCCGCTTCCTGCGCACGCTCCCGCGCGCGCGTGGTGATCTCCTCGACCTCGGTCGTGACGGCCCGCAGTCTCCGGTAAGCGGCCGTGTACTTGGCCAGCGGCGCGGTGACGGCGTCGCCCGCGTACCGGTCCAGGGCGCCGCGCTGACGGGCCGGTTTGAGCAGGCCCTGCTGGTCGGTCTGGCCGTGTACGGCGACGAGGTCGTCGGCGAGCTCCGACAGCAGGCCGACGGGCACGGAGCGCCCGCCGAGGTGGGCCCGGGAGCGCCCCTCCGCCGAGACCGTACGACTGATGAGCAGCGCTCCTTCGTCGAGTTCGGCCCCCGCCTCCTCCGCGCGCACGACGGCCGAGGCACCGGCGGGCACGGCAATGCGCCCCTCCACCACCGCCGACTTCGCACCGATCCGCACCAGGGCCGGGTCGGCGCGACCGCCGAGCAGCAGGCCCAGGCTGGTGACCACCATCGTCTTGCCCGCACCGGTCTCACCCGTCACGGCGGTGAAGCCCGGTGACAGCTCGACGACCGCGTCGTCGATGACTCCGAGCGACCGTATCCGCATCTCCTCCAACACGGACAAGACCTTACGAGGTCAGCGGGCCGGTGTGCGACGGGCCCTGGGCCCCTTCCGTGAAGGCGCAGGTCGAAGCGGCGCACCTGACGCCGCTGTCACCCGCTGGGGTGGGGCCCCGGTGCAGGCCACCGGGGTGGGGCTGTCCCCCGCAAGATCCACCGGTTCTCCACATGGCACCCGCCCCGTATCCGGCGAGACCATGATCCACATGACAACAGGACTGGCCCGGGCGGCCCTGCGCGCGCACCGCCCCGCTTTCGTGGGAACGGCGGTGGCCGCGCTCTTCGCGGCGACCGTGGTGAGTGCGTCGACGATGATGCTCGGCACGACGAGCACCGACCGTGACGGGCTCTCCCCGGCGGCTCGCAGGCAGATCACGGAGAACGGCGTGGGCGACATCGCGGTCGTCCTATTGATCGGCTCCATCTACATGTCGATATTCGTGGTCGTGTCGACCATGGGCACGGCCGTCGCTCAGCAGCACCGCGAACTCGCGATGGTGCGTTCCATCGGCGCCAAGCCCCGTCAGATCCGCCGCGCGGTGGCGGTCCAGGCCCTCGCCGCCTCGGTCCCCGCGGCGCTCGTCGGCTTCGTGCTCGGCGGCTTCGGCGCCCGGTGGTGGCACGCGGGCATGGTCGACCACGGGCTGCTCCCCGCCGAGGCCGCCTTCCGCTTAAGCTGGCTCGCGCTGCCGGTGTGCGTCGGCGTGGCCGTGGTGACGACGACGGTCGCCGCGCTGCTGTCCGCGCTGCGGTTCTCCCTGCTCCGCCCGGCCCGCGCGCTGAGCGAGGCGGCCACGGGCCGCCGCGGGCTCGGCCTGCTGCGGGCGCCGCTCGGCGTGCTCGCGGTGGCGGGGGCCTGCGTCGTCTCGGTGCTCCTGTCGGAGCGGCCCGCGGACGAGGCGGGCGAGGGCGCGTTCCTCGTCCTCATCCTGTTCTGCGTGGGCGCGGGCCTCCTCGGTCCGCGTCTCATCGGCCCCGCGGCCCGGCTGGTCTCGGCGGTCGTCGGCCGGTTCGGCCCGAGCGCGCGCCTCGCGATGCTCAACGTCCGCTCGCAGCCGCGCCGCTTCTCCGCCGCGGTCGTCCCGCTGATCCTGGTCGTGGGCTTCGGCCTCACCAAGATCGGCATGCATACGACGGCCCAGCGGCGCACCGGTTCGGCGGGCAGCCCGGGCGAGGTCTGGCTCGACTACGTGGGCACGGGGCTCTACGCGGGCTTCGCCGCCATCGCCGCCGCGAACACGCTCGCCATGATCTCCTTCGAGCGCCGCCGTGACGTGGCGCTGCTGCGGGTCGTCGGCAGCCGACGGGCGCAGGTGGGGGCCATGGCGGCCTGGGAGGCCGTGGTCGTCGCAGGAACGGCACTCCTCCTGGGCACCGCGATCGCGCTGGGCACACTGGCCCCCGTCCTCAGCACGGCCTTCGGCTCGGCACTCCCGTACCTGCCCTGGCCGGTCCCCGCAGGAGTAGCAACGGCCACCGTCCTCCTAACCCTCCTGTCCACCGTTCTCCCGGTACGCACGGTCCTGCGCAAACGAGCGATCACGGTCATCAACGCGACCTAGCTTGTCAGGGGACGCGAGGAAGGTCGCAAAGGGGCGCGGGGAACGGCGCGACCAGCCACAAACAACCCGCACCGCGGAACCACCCGAACCGGCCCCACAGGGAGCGACACCGCCCACCCGGCGGAGCGCTACTGCGGAGCCCCCCGCCACCCCGAGACCGGCAACGCAAACTTGGCGACAAGTCGATCCGTGAACGACGCATGATGCAGCCGCGCCAACCGCACCGGCACCTCTCCCTTGCGTACCTCGACCCGCGCCCCCGAGGGGAGCTCCATGGTCCGGCGCCCGTCGCACCACAGCACCCCGTGCGGCGTGTGCGGCTGGACCTCGACGGCGAGCACCGAGTCCGGCGAGGTCACCAGCGGCTTGGCGAAGAGGGCGTGCGCGCTGATGGGGACCATGAGCAGCGCCTCCACCTCCGGCCACACCACGGGCCCGCCCGCCGAGAACGCGTACGCCGTCGACCCGGTCGGGGTCGCGCAGACGATCCCGTCGCAGCCGAAGCCGGTGACGGGCCGCCCGTCGATCTCCAGGACGACCTCGAGCATCCGCTCGGGCGACACCTTCTGCACGGCGGCCTCGTTCAGCGCCCAGTCGCGGTGCATCACGTCGCCGTTGCGGTGCACGACGACGTCGATCGTCATGCGCTCCTCGACCTCGTACGCCTTGGTGACCACCCGGTCGACGACCTTGTCGAGGTCGTCCCGCTCGGCCTCCGCGAGGAACCCCACGCGCCCGAGGTTCACGCCGAGCATCGGCACCCCGGAGGCCCGCGCGAACTCGGCGCCCCGCAGCAGCGTCCCGTCACCGCCGAGGACGACGATCAGCTCGCAGTCGTCGATGCAGTCGGCCGTGGCCTCCTTGACCGTCTCGACCTCCGCGGGCAGCGGCAGGTCCACCGCCTCCGCCTCCAGGACCCGCACGCCGAGGCCGCTGCGCAGCAGCCCCTGGACGACGAGTTCGGCGCTGCGGATGGCCGCGGGCCGTCCGGTGTGCGCGAGCAGGAAGACGGTTCGAGCTCGGGTCTGGGTCACTCGGGTCTGGGTCAACGGGGCCCCTCCGCCACGGCACGGTCAACGTCCGCCGGGTCCAGCTCATCGGCCCCGGCGCGCAGCCACAGAAAGTACTCGACGTTCCCGGAGGGTCCCGGCAGCGGGCTCGCGGTCACCCCGCGCACTCCGAGGCCGAGCCCCCACGCCTGCCGCGCCACGCCGCGCACGGCGTCCGCCCGCAGTTCGGCGCTGCGCACCACACCGCCGCTGCCGAGCCGCTCCTTGCCGACCTCGAACTGCGGCTTGACCATGAGGACGAGGTCCGCGTCGGGTGCCGCGCACCGCACCAGGGCGGGCAGCACCAGCCCGAGCGGGATGAAGGAGAGGTCCCCGACGACCACGTCGACGGGGATCCCGTCAATCGCTTCGAGTGTCAACTCGCGTACGTTCGTACGGTCCTTCACAGTGACCCGGTCGTCGCTCTGCAGCGACCAGGCGAGCTGGCCGTAGCCGACGTCGACGGCGACGACATGCGCGGTGCCCGCGCGCAGCAGCACGTCGGTGAAGCCACCGGTGGACGCGCCCGCGTCCAGCGCGCGGCGGCCCTCGACGACCAGGCCCTGCGGCCCGAAGGCGGCCAGGGCGCCCGCGAGCTTGTGCCCGCCGCGCGAGACGTAGTCGGGGTCACTGTCGTCCTGCGTCACCACGATCGCGGCGGCCGTCTCGACCTGCGTCGCGGCCTTGGTCGCGACGGTCTTGCCGACCGCGACCCGGCCTGCGGCGATCAGCTGGCTCGCGTGCTCGCGCGAGCGCGCGAGCTTCCTGCGGACGAGCTCGGCGTCGAGGCGGCGTCGTGCCACTCCTGCCACGTTCGGTTCAGCTCCTGTCGTACGAAGATGGGGATGCCGGTGCCCCGGTGGGTGCCGGCGGGCCGGGGCGCGCGTCGAGCGCGGTCAGCGCGTCGCGCAGGCCCCGGTGTACATCCTCGTACACCTCGATGTGGCCGTCCGTGGCGAGGTGGTCCGCGTCGCCGATCCGGGCGAGACAGGCATCCACCTCGGCATTGCCGGTGGGGGTGCGCTCGACGCCGAGGGGCGCGGG
>NZ_LIPN01000453.1 GCF_001418325.1 Streptomyces atriruber
CCGCAAGGCCCCGCCGAGCCCATGGGGACCTCGCTCCCCGGTGAGTACGAAGGCGCCCAAGGCCCCGCGCCCATCGGCCAGTTCGTGCCGGTCGACGGCCAGGTGCCGACCACGCCGCACCTGGCCCCGACGCCGCCGCACGCCATGGTCGTCCCCCAGGAGGACCCGGCCGGGGAGCCCACTCCCGAGGGTGCGCCCGCCGACGCCCACGAGGCTCCGGTCGCCCAGGCCGCGACCGCCGAACCCCTGGTCGCCCAGGCTCCGGCGGCCCAGGCTCCGGCGGCCGAGGCTCCGGTCGCCGAGCCGGTCGCCCCCGAAGGCGCCGCGACCACCGACGTGACGCCCGAGGCCGCGCAGCAGGCCGCCGCCGCGGTGCCCGCCCCGCGCGACGGAGCGCAGCCCACGACGCCGCCCGTCTCCGAACCGGCTCCCGTGCCGGAGACGGCATCGCAGGAGAGCGTCGGGAGCGAGCCGGTCCCGACGGGCGAGGAGGCGGCCGGAACCGCGGAGACCCCCCAGGGCCCGCCCGTCTCCGGTGTGCCCCGTATTGTCTCCTCAGCGGCGGCTCCGACCGAGTTCCCGGCCGCCCCCGAGACGGCCGACCCGGCCGACGAGTTGGACGAGGCCGACGAAGTCATCTCGTTCGAACCGATCGAAGCGAACGAAGTGACCGAAGTGGCCGAAGCACCTGAGATGGCCGAAGCGCCTGAAGCATCCGCATCCGCGCCTGCCCAGGCATCCGCGCCTGCGCCTGCACCCGCACCCCTGCCCGAGCCGGTCGAGGGCCCCGAGCTCCTCGTGCCCGCCGCCGCGCCGGAAGCCCCCGAGGCGGCTGAGGCCCAGGACGCCGAAGCACCGGAGATCCTGATGGTCGCGCCCGCAGCGGCCGCCGAAGCCCCGGAGGCCCCGGCAGCGGCGGAGGAACTCGCGGACGCGGACACGGATGCGGCCGCCGATGTGGACGCCGACGCCAGCGAGTCCGTCGAGCCCGTCGCATCCCCCGGCACCGCCGCCCCGGGCTACGGAGACGCCGAGCGCGAGGCCGTCCTGCGCGTCATGCGCGAGCGCCGCGACATCCGCAACGGCTTCCGCAGCGACGCCATCCCGCACGAGGTGCTGCTCCGCGTCCTGGAGGCCGCGCACACCGCCCCGTCGGTCGGCCACTCCCAGCCCTGGGACTTCGTCGTCATCAAGTCCGCCGACACCCGGCGCGCGATGCACGAACTGGCCATGCGCCAGCGCGACGCGTACGCCAAGTCCCTCCCCAAGGGCCGCGCGAAGCAGTTCAAGGAACTGAAGATCGAGGCCATCGTCGACACCCCGGTGAACATCGTCGTCACCGCGGACCCGACCCGTGGCGGCCGCCACACCCTCGGCCGCCACACCCAGCCGCAGATGGCCCCCTACTCCTCGGCGCTCGCCGTCGAGAACCTCTGGCTCGCCGCGCGCGCCGAAGGCCTCGGGGTCGGCTGGGTCAGCTTCTTCGACGAGCGCGAGATGGTCCGCGCCCTCGGCCTGCCCGAGCACCTCGAAGTCGTCGCCTACCTCTGCGTGGGTTACGTCGACGAGTTCCCGGACGAGCCCGAGCTGATGCAGGCCGGGTGGTCCAAGCGCCGCCCGCTGTCCTGGGTCGTCCACGAGGAGACGTACGGCCGTCGCGCCCTGCCCGGCGAGGACCCGCACGACCTGCTCGCCGAGACCGTCTCCAACATCCGCCCGCTGGACGCCAAGGCGCTCGGCGAGGCCTGGGAACGACAGAAGCGGATGACGAAGCCGCCGGGCGCGCTCGGGATGCTGGAGATCATCTCCGCCCAGCTCTCCGGCCTCTCCCGGATGTGCCCGCCGCCCATCCCGGAGCCCGCGGCCGTCGCGATCTTCGCGGGCGACCACGGCGTGCACGCCCAGGGCGTCACCGCCTGGCCCCAGGAGGTGACCGCGCAGATGGTCGCCAACTTCCTCGGCGGCGGCGCGGTCTGCAACGCCTTCGCCAACCAGGTGGGCGCCGAGGTCTGCGTCATCGACGTCGGGGTGGCGAGCGAACTGCCCGCCACCCCCGGCCTGCTGCCCCGCAAGGTGCGCGCGGGCACCGCCGACATGACGACCGGGCCCGCTCTGACCCGCGAAGAGGTCAAGGCGGCCATCGAGGTCGGCATCGAGACGGCCCGTGACTTGGTGGCCGCGGGCAACAAGGCGCTGCTGACCGGCGAGATGGGCATCGCGAACACCACCGCGTCCGCGGCCCTGATCTCCGTCTACACCGACACCGACCCCGCCGAGGTCACCGGGCGTGGCACGGGCATCAACGACGAGATGCACACCCGCAAGGTCGAGGTGGTCCGCCGCGCCCTCGACCTGCACAAGCCCGACCCCGCGGACCCGATCGGCGTCCTCGCGGCCATCGGCGGCCTGGAACACGCGGCCATGGTCGGCCTGCTCCTCGGCGGCGCCTCGCTGCGTACGCCGGTGATCCTGGACGGCGTCAGCGCCGGTGCGGCCGCCCTGGTGGCCCGCGCCATCGCCCCCGAGGTCCTCGCGGCCTGCATCGCGGGCCACCGCAGCGCGGAGCCGGGCCATGTGGCGGCCCTGAACAAGCTGGGCCTGCGCCCGCTGGTCGACCTGGACCTCCGCCTCGGCGAGGGCACGGGCGCGCTCCTGGCCCTGCCGGTCGTCCAGAGCGCCGCCCGCGCCATGCACGAGGTGGCCACCTTCGACTCGGCGGGCGTCACCGAGAAGTAGCCGAACCGGGGCGAGTCGCCCACGCGGCAATGCCGCACAGCGTCACTGCCGGGTGAGGGCGGGGCTCGGGGGAGAACCCCGGCCCCGCCCGCGCCATACTGAACCCGCACGTCATAGGGCCGCTCCAGCGCCGCAGCGGCAGCCGTAACGCCCGTACGAGGAGCCACCCCGCCATGGCCGAAAACCCCGCCTACCCCGTAGGCCTCCGCCTGACCGGCCGCCGTGTCGTCGTCCTCGGCGGCGGCCAGGTCGCCCAGCGCCGCCTCCCGGCCCTCATCAAGGCGGGCGCCGACATCACCCTGGTGTCCCCCTCGGCCAAGCCTTCCGTCGAAGCGATGGCCGACGCGGGCGAGATCGTCTGGACCAGGCGCAGGTACGAGGCCGGTGACCTGCAGGACGCCTGGTACGCCCTGATCGCCACCAGTGACGCCGACGCGAACACCCGCGCCTCCGCCGAGGCCGAGCAGCACCGCGTCTGGTGCGTGCGCTCCGACGACGCCGAGGCGGCGACCGCCTGGACCCCCGCCACCGGCCGCTCCGAGGGCGTCACCGTCGCGGTCCTGTCCAGCGACATCCAGGACCGCGACCCGCGCCGCACCGCCGCCATCCGCGACGCGGTGGTCGAAGGCCTGCGCGACGGCAGCCTCGTCGCCCCGCACCTGCGCACCCGGACCCCCGGCGTCGCCCTGGTCGGCGGCGGCCCCGGCGACCCCGACCTGATCACGGTCCGCGGCCGGCGCCTGCTCGCCGCCGCGGACGTCGTCATCGCCGACCGCCTGGGCCCGCGCGACCTCCTCGACGAGCTCCCGCCGCACGTCGAGGTCATCGACGCCGCGAAGATCCCGTACGGGCGCTTCATGGCCCAGGAGGCGATCAACAACGCCCTGATCGAGCACGCCAAGCAGGGCAAGGCCGTCGTCCGGCTCAAGGGCGGCGACCCCTATGTCTTCGGCCGCGGCATGGAGGAGGCCCAGGCGCTCGCCGAGGCGGGCATCGCCTGCACGGTCGTCCCCGGCATCTCCAGCTCGATCTCCGTCCCCTCGGCCGGCGGCATTCCCGTCACCCACCGCGGCGTCGCCCATGAGTTCACGGTGGTCAGCGGCCATGTGGCGCCGGACGACGAGCGCTCCCTGGTCGACTGGGAGTCCCTGGCCAAGCTGCGCGGCACCCTCGTGATCCTCATGGGCGTCGACAAGATCGGCAAGATCGCAAAGGCCCTGGTCACCCACGGGAAGTCCGCCGACACCCCCCTCGCACTGATCCAGGAGGGCACCACGGCGGCCCAGCGCCGCGTCGACGCGACGCTCGGCACGGTCGCCGAGGCGGTGCGCACCCACGAGGTGAGGCCCCCGGCCGTCATCGTCATCGGCGACGTGGTGAAGGTGGGACTCCCGGGTCCCGCGTGACCAGCCGGGGAACCCGCCGCGCACGACGCCCTCGAACACCCGCACGTAACCAGCGGTAACGGAACCCCTCCCGAGCCGTTGGCACCACACCCAGGACAAGGCAGTATCACCCTGTGGCTGATCTCATCACCGTCGACGACCCCGACGACCCGCGCCTGCGCGACTACACAGGCCTGACCGACGTCGAGCTGCGCCGCAAGCGCGAACCGGCCGAGGGCCTGTTCATCGCGGAGGGCGAGAAGGTCATCAGACGGGCCAAGGACGCGGGCTACGAAATGCGCTCGATGCTGCTCTCGGCCAAGTGGGTCGACGTCATGCGCGACGTCATCGACGAACTTCCGGCCCCGGTGTACGCGGTCAGCCCGGACCTCGCCGAGCGGGTCACCGGCTACCACGTGCACCGCGGCGCCCTCGCCTCCATGCAGCGCAAGCCACTGCCCACCGCCGACGAGCTCCTGTCGACCACCCGCCGTGTGGTCGTCATGGAGGCGGTCAACGACCACACCAACATCGGCGCGATCTTCCGCTCCGCCGCGGCGCTCGGCATGGACGCGGTCCTGCTCTCGCCGGACTGCGCCGATCCGCTCTACCGCCGCTCGGTGAAGGTCTCGATGGGCGCCGTCTTCTCGGTTCCGTACGCCCGCCTGGAATCCTGGCCCAAGGGACTCGAAGGCGTCCGTGAGGCCGGCTTCAACCTCCTCGCGCTCACCCCGGACGAGAAGGCCGAGTCCCTGGACGAGGTGGCGCCGCACCGCATGGACCGCGTCGCGCTGATGCTCGGCGCCGAGGGCGACGGACTCTCCACGCAGGCGCTGGTCGCCGCCGACGAATGGGTCCGCATCCCGATGGCCCACGGCGTGGACTCGCTCAATGTGGGCGCGGCGGCAGCGGTCGCGTTCTACGCGGTGGCGACGGGCCGCCCGCAGCTCTGAGTTCTGCACTCTGAGCTCTGAGCTTTTGACGGAGCTACGCCGACAGGTCGGCCCGCCCGGACGCGCGGCCTCAGCTCCGGGCGCCGTGCCCCTGATCGACCTGTCGGCCGTGCGACTGCTGCTGGTGTACGTCGGTGTCGCCGAGGCCCCGCGCGGGTCCCTGGCATCCCTGGGCCGCCGCGATGGCGAGTGCCACCAGCAGCGTCACGACCACGAACACGAAGAGCCGCTGCCGCAGCAGCCGTGGATTGGCGGGTACTCTCCGGCCCGTCCCCGTGGTGCGCGGGCCCTGACGGCCGGTGCCGCTGCGCGGTGCGGTCCTGCTGCCGGAGCGCGTCGTGTTGCGCGGCCCCGTCGGCCGGGATCCGGACCGCGAGGAGTTGGGCCGGGACGAGCCGGTCCGCGGCGGGCCGGAGCGCGGCGGGGGAGTGGCACCGGGGGCGGCGCGCCGCTGGGTGCGCTCGTCCAGATAGCTCTCGGCGAGCCGGCCGGTGGGCCGGTCGTGGTCCTGGCGGGGCGCGGGCGGGCGGACGTCGGAGATCCCCTGAGCCTCGCGGGCGGCGATCTCCTTCAGCCGGAGCGAGAGCTGGAGCGTGCTGGGCCGCTCCTCCGGGTCCTTGGCGAGGCAGGCCCGGATCAGCGGCGCGAGCGCGTCGGGCACGCCGTGCAGCTGTGCCTCCTCGTGGACCACGCGGTAGAGCATGACCTCGGAACTGCCGTGTCCGAAGGGCGAGTCCGCCATGCCCGCGTAGGCGAGCGTGGCGCCGAGGGCGAAGACGTCGGTCGCGGGCGTCACCGCGGCGCCGCGCACCTGTTCGGGCGCGAGGAAGCCGGGCGATCCCACGGCGGTGCCCACGTGCGTCAGCGTGGAGGCGCCGGTCGCCCACGCGATGCCGAAGTCGATGATCCGCGGCCCCTTCGGGGACAGCAGGATGTTCGACGGCTTGAGGTCGCGGTGCACGACACCGGCCTCGTGCACGGCGACGAGCCCCTCGGCCAGCGCCGAGCCGACCACCGCCACGTCGGCCGCGGACAGCGGCCCTTCGGCGGCGACCTTGTCGTGCAGGGAGGGCCCGGGGACGTACTGCGTGGCGAACCACGGGCGGTCCGCGTCGAGGTCGGCGGCGACGAGCCGCGCGGTGCAGCCGCCACGGATGCGCCGGGCCGCCGAGACCTCCCGGGCGAACCGGGACCGGAACTCCTGATCCTCCGCCAGGTCGGGCCGGATCACCTTCAGGGCGACGCGCTGCCCCCGCCGGTCCGACCCCAAATAGACGACCCCCATGCCGCCGGCGCCCAGGCGCCTGTGCAACCTGAACGAGCCGACGACACGCGGGTCCTCGCGCCGGAGCCGCATCATCGCCATGTCCATCCCCGCTACCCGGTCCGTCTGACGAGCCACAGCTTACGTTTCCGTGGCCGGGCACGTGCAGAGGCCGCGCCCTCGTGCGGCGACCGATTGTCCGTGCCGAGCGGGAAACTTGAAGACCGGTCAGGGGGCGGGGGCCAAGGGGGCGTTGCCTTCGCGCCCCTCGCCAACGATCCATCACCGCAGGGGGATTGATCCCGTGAAGGGCGATCGAGCGGAGACGGCCGTGGCTGCCGGTGGCACGACTCGAACGTACGAAGGGATGGCGGGCCGGGTCGGTCGGCGGGTGGAGAGGGAGGTGCGCAGGGGGGTGGCAGAAGTGAGGGAAGTCACCTGGGGGCAGGTTTCCGCCGAGGTCACGGCCGCCCCCTCGGGGATGACCCTGAGACCTAGGACCACGTCCTAGGCCCTCGTCTCCACCCACGGGAGTACGTGCAGGTCGATCGGTCATCCTCCGGGAGGCCCGGCATTCGGTACGAGGGCATGACGCCCGGGACTCCCCGCAGACCTAGATTTGAGGTCAAGCGGCGGGTGTAGCACTCGTCCCCCGAGGTCAGACACTCGCCGCTGCCAAAACCACATCGAAGCGGTCAGGAGAGGAATCATGGCGGACACGGCACCGCGGACCATGATCCGCACGCAAGGGCGCAGGTTCTCCGCGTTCGGCGTCCGCCCGTCCGGCACGCGCCATCCTTTGGTGGCGACGGCCATGGTCCTCCCCCTGGCAGCCCTGCTCGTGGTCGTCTTCGGCGGCTGGGAAGCAGTGGTCACACAAGCGTCGTCCGTGGGCGTGATGCTGGGGCGCTGAGCGGCGCCCCAGGCCCGGAAGAGCGGTCCGGGCGGGGACATCCGGCCATGAAACCCCGTGGGGACGGGGGTGCGGCGGACGGCAAAATGCCCGCGCAGCTGGGGAGCTGCGCGGGCATTGCCATTTCCTGGCGGGACGCCCGACGGTTCCGGGCCCCGGGGCCACCGGGGCCTGTGCGGCCACCCCGCACCACCTGCGCCATCCGCCGGGGCCCGGCGACGGTGCCGCGCAGCCCGCGTACCAGTGCCCCCGGCGGGCGCGTGGCCGCTGCCCCCG
>NZ_LIPN01000454.1 GCF_001418325.1 Streptomyces atriruber
TTCCCCCTCTGGGCCCCCTGATCCGCTCGGGAGCCCCCTGACCCGCCGCCGCCATCATTTGGTTCAATCATTGAGATTGTTTTTCATTGAGTTAGATTGATCGAACATCGAACGGTCTAGGAGACCCATGCCCTCCACCGGTCCACGCCTCGCCCGCTGGCTCGTGCCCGTCGTCCTGCTCGTGGCCTGGCTCGGCATCGGCGGCACGCTCGGCCCCTACGCCGGGAAACTGGGTGAGGTCGCCACCAACGACCAGGCCGCCTTCCTGCCGCGGAACGCCGAATCGACGAAGGTCATCGAGGCGCAACGCGCCTTCGACCAGGAGGAGTCGCTGCCCGCCGTCGTCGTGTGGACGGCGGAATCCGGCACACCATCGGGGCGCCTGGATGCCTCGCAGGAGGCGGCCGCCACCCGCGCCCTGCGCTCGCTGGACGGCGCCTCCGGCATCGAGGGGCGCGTCTCGCCCGCGCTGGCGTCCAAGGACGGCTTGGCCCTGCAAGGCGTCGTCCCCTTGCGGGCCGACCTGGGCGACCAGTTGGCCCCGACCCTGGAGCGGATCGAGAAGCGCGCGGCGCAGGTGCCCGGCACGACGGTGCACCTGGCCGGTCCCGCGGCCAGTCAGGCCGACCTGTCCGACGCCTTCGCGGGCATCGACGGCATCCTCCTGGGCGTCGCCCTGGCCACCGTGCTGCTGATCCTGCTGCTGGTGTACCGGAGCCTGCTGCTCCCCTTCGTCATCATCATCGGCGCCGTGTTCGCCCTGGGGCTGGCCTGCGCGATCGTCTACGTACTCGCCGACCATGACGTGGTCCGCGTGGACGGGCAGGTCCAGGGCATCCTGTCGATCCTCGTCATCGGCGCCGCCACCGACTACGCGCTGCTCCTCACCGCCCGGTTCAGGGAAGAACTCGGCCGGACCCGGGACAGGACGGCAGCCATGCGGGCGGCGCTGCGCCGCTCGTTCGGCCCGATCATCGCCAGCGGCGCGACGGTGGCACTCGGTCTGCTGGCGCTGCTGCTCAGCGACCTGACCAACAACCGGGCGCTCGGCCCGGTCGGCGCGATCGGCATCGCGTGCGCCGTGCTGAGCGCGTTGAGCTTCCTGCCCGCGGCGCTGCTCCTGCTGGGACGCGCCGCTTACTGGCCCGCCAGGCCCCGCACCCCGCAGGAGCCTTCGCGCGGAGACGGCGTGTGGGGGAAGGTCGCCGCCCTCGTGGACCGCGCGCCGCGCAAGGTGTGGGCCGGCACCCTTGCCGCACTGTGCCTGTGTGCCGCGTTCGCCCCCACCCTCACGTCCAAGGGGGTCCCCCTGGACGAGATCTTCGTCAACGACGCGCCCTCCGTGACCGCTCAGGAGACGCTGGGCCGGCACTTTCCCGGCGGGTCGGGCAACCCTGCCGTAGTGATCGTCGACGAGGACCGCCTCGACGCGGTCACCACGGCGGCCGCACGCACGGAGGGTGTGGCCGACGCCTCCGCGATCACCGCCTCCGGCCGACCCGGCACGGGCCGCCCCCTCACCGTCGAGGGGCGGGTCCGCGTCGACGTCACGCTGAAGGACCCCGCGGACAGCGACGCCGCGAAGCAGACCGTGGTGCGCCTGCGCGACGCGGTGCACCGCGCGACCGGATCCCAGGGCCTGGTCGGGGGATACACCGCCCAGCAGTACGACACCCAGCGGACGGCGGAGCACGACCGCACGCTCATCGTGCCGGTGGTCCTGGCCATCATCCTGGTGATCCTCGTCGGCCTGCTGCGCTCGCTGCTGATGCCGCTGCTCCTGGTCGCCACCGTGGCCCTGAACTTCGTCGCGACCCTGGGGGTGTCCGCCCTCGTCTTCCAGCACGTCCTGGGCTTCAGCGGCACCGATTCCTCCGTCCCGCTGTACGGGTTCGTCTTCCTCGTCGCGCTCGGCGTGGACTACAACATCTTCCTGATGTCCCGGGTCCGCGAGGAATCCGCTCTGCACGGCACCCGGCAGGGTGTCCTGCGCGGTCTGACCGCCACCGGTGGCGTCATCACGTCGGCCGGTGTCGTCCTGGCCGCCACGTTCGCCGCCCTGGGGGTGATCCCGCTGGCCTTCCTGGTGCAGATCGCGTTCATCGTCGCGTTCGGCGTGCTGCTGGACACCCTGGTCGTACGATCCCTGCTCGTACCGGCGCTGGTCCGCGACATCGGCCGCACCGCCTGGTGGCCGGGAGCCCTCAGCCGCACGCCCCGCTGACTGGCCCCTGTCCACTGGCGCCCACTGGGTGCTTGCTCGCGCCTACTGGTCCAGCAGGGCCTTGGCCAGCACGCCGTCGCCGGTGAGCTCGACGCGACCGTCGCGCACGCCCTCGCCGAGGGTGAGCTCGCCCCGGACGACGGCCGCGCACGTCGCGGCGTCCAGGGTGATGCGGGCGTCGGGCTCCTCGGGGGCCGCGCCCTCGCCGTACGCCTCGGCGCCTTCGCCGGTCCGCATGTCACCGGTCCTCACGTGGAAACAGCCCTCGTCGAGCCGGACTTCGAGGACGCCCGCGGCGCCGAGACCCGCCAGGGACCGCAGCAGCGGCAGCGCGAACCAGTGCGCCCGCACCGCGTCGGTCGGCCTGCGATCCGCCAGGGCGGGGGCGCCCCAGGCCGCGAGGGCCTTGAGGACCGGCAGCAACTCCCGGCCGCGGTCGGTCAGTTCGTACACGAACGCCGCCGCGGGCGGGGGCAGCTTGCGGCGGGTGCTCAGGCCCTGCTGCTCCATGTCCTTCAGGCGCGAGGCCAGGACGTCCGTGCTGACGCCGGGCAGGTCGGCGTGCAGGTCCGTGTAGCGACGCGGGCCCGCGAGCAGCTCCCGGACGATCAGCAGGGTCCAGCGGTCGCCCACGGCGTCGAGGCCTCGGGCTGCGGCGCAGTACTGGTCGTAGCTTCGGCGGGACCGGGCGTTCGGCCGGGGCGGCTGAGGTGGCATGCGACATAGTCTATGCAACTTGTTGGACTTTCCAAGCGGAGGCTTGGTAAAACCAAGTAACACACGTCACGGGAGGCACAGCGCATGGAGTTCCGGCAGTCGAGCAAGCTCAGCGAGGTCTGTTACGAGATCCGGGGCCCCGTCATCGAGCACGCCGACGCACTGGAGGAGGCGGGCCACAGCGTCCTGCGCCTGAACACCGGCAACCCCGCGCTCTTCGGCTTCGAGGCGCCCGAGGAGATCGTCCAGGACATGATCCGGATGCTCCCGAACGCGCACGGCTACACGGACTCGCGCGGCGTCCTCTCCGCCCGCCGCGCCGTCGCCCAGCGCTACCAGTCGCTCGGCCTCGACGACGTCTCCGTGGACGACGTCTTCCTCGGCAACGGCGTCTCCGAGCTGGTCACCATGGCCGTCCAGGCCCTCCTGGAGGACGGCGACGAAGTCCTCATCCCCGCCCCGGACTTCCCCCTGTGGACCGCCGTCACGACCCTCTCCGGAGGCAAGGCCGTCCACTATGTGTGCGACGAGTCCGCGGACTGGTACCCCGACCTCGACGACATGGCCTCGAAGATCACCGACCGCACCAAGGCCGTCGTGATCATCAACCCCAACAACCCCACGGGCGCGGTCTATCCGAAGGAGATCCTGGAGGGCATCCTCGACCTGGCGCGCCGGCACGGCCTGATGGTCTTCGCCGACGAGATCTACGACCAGATCCTGTACGACGACGCGGTGCACCACAGCGTCGCCGCGCTCGCGCCCGACCTCGTCGTCCTCACCTTCTGCGGTCTGTCCAAGACGTATCGGGTGGCCGGGTTCCGGTCCGGCTGGCTGGTCGTCACCGGGCCGCAGCAGCACGCCAGGAACTATCTGGAGGGGCTGACGATGCTCGCCTCCATGCGGCTGTGCCCCAACGCCCCCGCCCAGTACGCCATCCAGGCCGCGCTCGGCGGCCGCCAGTCCATCCGCGAACTCACCGCGCCGGGCGGCCGGTTGCACGAGCAGCGCGACAGGGCCTGGGAGAAGCTGAACGAGATCCCGGGCGTCTCCTGCGTGAAGCCGAAGGGCGCCCTGTACGCCTTCCCGCGTCTGGACCCGAAGGTCCACCCGATCCACGACGACGAGAAGTTCGTGCTCGACCTCCTCCTCCAGGAGAAGATCCAGGTCGTCCAGGGCACGGGCTTCAACTGGTCCCGCCCCGACCACTTCCGCATCCTCACGCTGCCGCACGCCGACGACCTCGACGCCGCCATCAGCCGCATCGGCCGCTTCCTGAGCGGATACCGTCAGTGATCCCACCGGTGACACCACCGGTGGAGCCGACCACCACGCCGAGAGCCGGGAGCACCGTGCCGCCCTGCACCACCTGCGGACAGCCCGTCCAGACCCAGTTCGCCTCGCCCGAACTCGTCGCACCCATCGTGTACCAGGGCCTGGACCGCGCCGCCGACCCGGCCTGGCGCACCTCCGGCGCGGCCACCCTCGACGACTACGCGCGCTGGTGCGGCCACCTGTGCGGGCTCACCTGCTTCCGGATGGCGCTCGGCCCGTCCGCGCCGTCCCTCTTCGCGCTGCGGGACGGCGCCCTCAAACACGGTGCGTACACCGAGGAGGGCGGGGTCATCAAGGGCATGGTCTACGCCCCGTTCGCCGAGTACGCCCGCGACGAGTTCGGCCTCGACGCCGAGGTCCACCGGCACCTCTCCGTCGAGGAGATCTGCGCGCTCCTCGACGAGGGGAAGCAGGTCATCGCCTCGGTGCACTTCGAGATCCGCCGCCCGCACCGCCCCTCGCCGGGCCGGGGCGGCCATCTGGTCCTGCTCACCCGGCGCACGGCCGACGGACTGCTGCACTTCCACAACCCGTCGGGCATCGACGCCCCCACCCGCACGGCCGAACTGTCCACCGAACAGTTCGAGCCGTTCTTCGCCGGGCGCGGGGTGTCGCTGCGCTGACAGGCGGTCACCGGGGCTGCCAGGATGGCGCCATGATGCGTGGAGGCAAGGTCGCCGTCGTGGGCGGCAGCATCGCCGGATGCGCGGCGGCCCTGGCCGCGCACCGCGGCGGCGCGGACGAGATCACCGTGTACGAACGGGCCACGGGGGATCTGGCGGACCGCGGCGTGGGACTCGCCGTGCACGACGCGCGCTACGCCGAACTGGAGTCGGCCGGGTATCTGGACGCGGGCATGCCGTGGGTGCAGCTCGTGCGGCGGCGGTGGTACGTGCGGGACGAGACGGCAGCGTCCCCGGTGGGCCGGGAGATCGCCGTGATGCCCTTCCCCTTCCGCACGTACAACTGGGGTCCGCTGTGGCGGGAGTTGCGCGGCCGCATTCCGGGAGGCGTGGACTTCCGCGCCGGATCCCCGGTGCGGCAGGTGCGCCCCGGCCCCGACGGCGTCGAGGTGACCACCGACGCGGACAGCACCCGTCACGACCTCGTGATCGGCGCCGACGGCTACCGCTCCGCCGTCCGCACCGCTCGCTTCGGAGACGTACGCCCCGCGTACGCGGGCTACCTCGCCTGGCGCGGCGCCTTCCCCGAGGCCCGGCTGAACGACCCGGACCAATGGGCCGAGGACGACTGCGTGTACGCCGTCTTCCCGGGCGGTCACGTGATCATCTACCGCATCCCGGACGGCGCGGGCGGCCACCGCGTCAACTGGGTCCTGTACACCGCGCCGCCCCCGGACCTCGACCTCGGGCTCGGCCTCGACCTGCGGCTCACCGGCCCCACGAGCCTGCCGCCCGGCGGCCTCACCGACGCGCTCGCCGCCCATCTCCGCCACGTCGCCGACGACCTCCTGCCGCCCTACTGGGGCGCGCTGCTGCGCGAGACGGCGCCCGACGAGCTCTTCCTCCAGCCCATGTACGACTTCACCGCGCCGCGCTGCACGGCGGACCGCGTCCTGCTGGTCGGCGACGCGGCGGCGGTGGCCCGGCCGCACACCGGCGCGGGCGCGGTCAAGGCGCTGCAGGACGCCACGGTCCTGGAGTCCGCCCTCGCCACGGCGGACACCTGGACGGACGCCCTGGACACGTACGACACCGACCGCACGGTGTCCGGCCGCGCGATGGTGGACCTCGGGCGGCGGCTCGGCGGGGCGCTCGTCCAGGCGACGCCCGACTGGCGGGCGATGGACCAGTCGGCGATGGAGACGTGGTGGAAGCGGGCCGACGGGAGCGGGGCGTTCGGCGGGCGGGGGCTGAAGCGCTGACGCGGCGCCCACTCCTCCCCCGGGGGGCCGACCTGCGTGATGCGTGGTCAGGCCGTCGCACCGCGTGCTGTTCTGACGCCGTTTTGGGGATGCACACCCGAGATCAATAGTATCCGGCGATGATCACAAGACAACGGCCGGCGGCCTGGGCCATCGCCCTGCTCGCCGCCCTGACCGCCGGGCTCGTCACGGCAGGCCCCGCCGCCGCCGATGACAGCGACGAACCGGCACGGCCCTCCCCCAAGGTCGAGCTGGTCCTCGACGTCAGCGGGTCCATGCGGGCCCGCGACATCGACGGAAAGTCCCGCATGGCCGCCGCGAAGCAGGCCTTCAACGAGGTCCTCGACGCGACCCCGGACGAGGTCGCGCTCGGCATCCGCACCCTCGGCGCCAACTACCGCGGCGACGACCGCAAGACGGGCTGCAAGGACACCGAGCTGCTCTACCCCGTGGAGCAGCTCGACAAGGCGGGCCGCACCGACGCGAAGACCGCCGTGGCGACGCTCGCGCCCACCGGCTGGACCCCGATCGGCCCGACGCTCCTCAAGGCCGCCGACGACCTGACGAAGGACGACGACGCCGAGCGCAGCCGCCGCATCGTGCTGATCTCCGACGGCGAGGACACCTGTCAGCCGCTCGACCCGTGCGTGGTCGCCCGCGACATCTCCGCCAAGGGCATCCACCTCACCATCGACACGCTCGGCCTGGTCCCCGACGCCAAGACCCGCGACCAGCTGAGCTGCATCGCCGAGGCCACCGGCGGAACCTACACGTCGATCCGGCACACCGATGAACTCTCCGGCCGCGTCAAGCAGTTGGTGGACCGCGCGGCCGACCCCGTGGTCACCCCGGTGGAGGCGAAGGGCGCCGCGGAGTGCTCCGCCGCGCCCGAGCTGAAGTCCGGTCTCTACACCGACCGCGAGAAGTTCGGCGAGCACCGCTGGTACCGCGTGGACGTCCCGGCGGGCAAGGAGCTGCGCGCCTCCGTGAGCGTCGCCGCGGACCGGGCCGTCAACAAGGACTACGGGGTGCTGCTGCGCGCCGAGACGCCGAACGGCCGTGAGATCGTGCGCGGCCAGGAGTCCGGCGACGGGCGCACCGACGTGATCTCGACCGGGCTGCGGTACCCGACGCCCGAGGCGGACGACGACGAGGAGGAAGCCACCGCGGAGACCGTGTGCCTGCGCGTCAGCAACTCCTTCTCCGCGCCCGCTTCGGTCAAGACGTCCCCCGGCCTCCCCGTCGAGCTCGCCGTCGACCTGGTGGACTCCTCCGACGAGGCGTCCGACGTCGCCTTCTTCGGGCTCGGCCACGGCTGGTGGCTGCTCGGCGTCCTCGTCCTGGTCGGCTTCCTCGCCGGTCTGGTCTGGGGCTGGGTCTCGCGCTGGCGCTTCGCGGTCTGGAGGACCAACTGATGCGTACGACACGTGTGGTGCGGCGCTTCGCCGTGACGACCGGGGCGGCCCTGCTGGCGCTGACCGGGGCCGCGGGTGCGGCCGCCGCCGACGACGACAAGCCCGAGGAGGTGACGGAGGCCGGCACGTCCTTCCGCACCGCCACCGCGCTCCGCATCGACCAGGAGGCCACCGCGGAGGCGTCCACGGGTGACTACCTGTACTGGGCGTTCCCCGTGGACACCGGGCAGCGCGCCACCGTGCACGCGACGGTGAAGCTGCCCGATGCCGCGACCCGGCACGCCGCGTCCACCTGGCAGGTCGACGTGTACGACGGGCTGCGGCGCCGCCAGGCCTGCCGGCTCGGCACGCCCACGAAGACGGCCGCGCAGGACGCCGCGTCGGTGTCGCTGTCCTGCTCGCTGCGGACCGTCAGGTCCTGGTCGGAGCAGTGGGCCAACGATCCGCTGCCGGGCACGTACTACCTGCGGCTGACGGTCACCGACCTCAAGGCGGACGACCTGGGGCTGCCGGTGCGGGCCGAGGCGAAGGTCACCGCGACCGACGCGGGCGGCGCGCAGGCGGTCGACGGGGCGCTCGCGGAGCCGCTGGTGCCGGGCGCGGGCTCGGACAAGCAGCAGACCGCCGCCGCCGTCGAGCCGGAGGACGGCTGGTCGGGCGGCTGGTGGTCCTCGCGCTGGCTCTGGACGGCGGCGGGCGGTGTCCTCGCGGCGCTCGCGGGCGTCGGCGGCTACGCGCTGACACGCGGTTCGGGGCGGCCCGCCCGGGTTCCGCAGGGGATGTAGCGCCCCGCTTGCCGGGTCCCGCCGGGCGCGGGGCCCGGGGGGCGTGGCAGGCTCGGTGGTGGCGGTGCCGGACGGCCCGCCACCACCGGGAGAACAGGAACGGCGCGACCATGGGTGATCTGCTCCTCGTCCGGCACGGCGAGACGGAGTGGTCCCTCTCGGGGCAGCACACCAGCTGGACGGACATCCCCCTGACGGACAACGGCAGGGAGCAGGCCCGCTCGCTGGCCCCGCTCATCGGCCGGTTCCGGATCGGGGCGGCGTTCACCAGTCCGCGGCAGCGCTCGCGGGAGACCGCGGAGCTGGCCGGTTTCGGGGACGCCCGGGTGGATCCGGACCTGAGCGAGTGGGAGTACGGCGCGTACGAAGGCGTCACGACCGTCGAGATCCACCGCACCCGGCCGGACTGGTACCTGTTCACGGACGGTGTCGCGCTCGGCCCGCCGGAGCATCCCGGCGAGAGCCCGAAGCAGGTGGGCGAGCGCGCCGACCGCATGCTGGCGAAGGTGGACGCGGCGCTCGCGGACAACGAGGGCAGCGTCGTCCTCTTCGCCCACAGCCATTTCCTGCGCGTCCTCGCGGCCCGCAGGCTCGGCCTGCCCCCGTCGGGCGGCTCGATGTTCCTGCTCGCCACCGGCACGGTGAGCCGGCTGAGCACGGAGCACCGGCGGCACGTGGTGGCGAGCTGGAACCTCCGCCCGCAGTTGCTGAAGCGACCTGAGTGACATTCGACAGACGCGGTGACGATCATCAAGACTGCGGGCATGCGATACGGCGTCAACCTTCTCAACTTCGGCCCCGGCACGACCCCCGACTCCCTCCTCCGGCAGGCGACCGATGCCCGCGACCTGGGCTTCGAGTTCGCGATGATCTCCGATCACATCGCGGTGACCCCGGACGTCCACGAGGTCTATCCGGCGCCGTTCTACGACCAGTTCGTGCTCGCCGCGTACCTCGCGGGCCGGGTGCCGGGGCTGCGGCTCGGCACGACCATCACCGTCGTCCCGTACCGGCACCCGCTGCAGACCGCCCGGATGGCCGCCAACATCGACCGGTTGAACGACGCCGGGTTCGTCCTGGGCGCCGGGGTGGGCTGGTCGGCCGCAGAGTACGAGGTGCTCGGCGTGCCCTTCCGCGAGCGCGGCGCGATGACCGACGAATACCTCACCGCGATCCGCGCCGCGTGGCGCGAGGACCCGACGTCCTTCCACGGCAAGTACGTCACGTACGACGGTGTGCGCACCGCGCCCGCCCCCGCGACCAGCCCCTGCCTGCCCGTCTGGGTCGGCGGCAACTCCCCCGCGGCGCAACGCCGCGCGGCCCGCCTCGGCGAGGGCTGGCACCCGTTCATGCCGAGCCGGGAACTGCTCGGCGAGGCGCTGCCCCGCATCGCCGCGGAGGCCGAGGCGGCGGGCCGTCCCGCGCCGGACCTGGTGCCGCGCCTGCAGATCCGCATCGGCGAGCAGCAGGACGCTCCGGGGCGTCCGCTGGGCCACGGCAGCGTCGACCAGATCCGCGGCGATCTGGAGACCCTGGCCGGTCTCGGCGCCACGGACGTCCTCCTGGACACCTACCCCGGCAGCCCCGGGGAGCAGGCGGGCGCCGACGAGGACCGGCGGGTCCTCGAACTCCTGATGTCAGTGGCGCAGGGCACCATCGGTACCGGTTGACGGATCCCGTCGGCTGATCGACGGAACCGGTTCGGGGAAGGGGTGGGCGCGGTGAAGCCTCCGACAGCCGCTCAGCGACGGATCATCGAGGCCGCGGACCCGCGGACGGGGCGCCTGTCCGGCAGCGAGGCCCAGCTGTCGGGCCTGGTGCGGGCGCGCCTCGCCTTCCGCCATCCCCGGCCGCCGCACGCGTTCTTCCTGACGCCCGCGGGCCATCGCGTGCGGGACGAGGG
>NZ_LIPN01000455.1 GCF_001418325.1 Streptomyces atriruber
CAGGCGGCGACGAAGGTCCGTGGGAAACCCCTCCGGCCCCTCAGAGCCATCAGGCCCACCAAGCCCCACGAGAGACCCCCGAGGCCTCGGAGACCCTGAAGGCCCCCCAGGCCCCCCGGGTCCCACCGGCGCCACAAGAGACCCGACAGGGCCCCCTGGTCGCCCTGATTCCGCTCGAAGGCGACGACACCGTCCCGCTCGACAGCGTCGTCCACCGATCCGGAACGCCCGCTGCCGCCCGGCCCACTCCGCAGGGCTCGGCCTCCGCTTCCGCTCTGCCGCCCCCCATCACCGTCCGTCCGGGCAGGAGCCCGCTGCGGCCCCTGCGCTACGAGTTGCGTCGCCTGCTGGGCGTCGGCACGGGCTACTTCACCCTCGCCGCCGTCCTCGCCGTCTCCGCCCTGTTCTCCGTCTTCCTGGCGCGGACCGGGCACACACCGCAGCCCCACCTCCTCGCCGCCTGGCCCCAGGAACTACCCCTGCCGCCCGCCGCCCTCGGCGCCGGACTGCTGGGCGCCCTCGCCTTCGGCGACGAGTTCCGCCACCCCGCCCTCGCCGCGGACCGGGGCGCCGTCCCGCGCCGCCTCGGGATGCTCGGCGCCAAACTCCTCGTCGCTGCCGTCGCAGCGCTGCTGCTGGGCACTCTGGCGGTGGCCTCCGACGCCGCCCTGCTCCACCTTGTATACGGAGACGAGCTCACGAAAGTTCCCTCGGACTGGCTTTCCCTGAGCGCCAGTTGGTTCGCACTGGTCGTGGGATGCGCCTGGGCCGGTGTGCTGGCCGCGGGGGTCTTCCGGTCCACGGCCGCCGGGCTCGCCGCGGTGCTCGCCGTGCCGATCGTCGTCGTACCCCTCGTACAGAAGGCCGTCGAGGGACCGTCTGTGCGATCGGCGGCCGGGCTTCCGGCGCGGCTCCGGGACCTCGCTCTGGTGCAGTGGCCGTTCGGCGCCGAGCGGTATCTGGCGGCGGCGGTGCGCATGATCGCCCAACCCGTGGGCACCGCGCTGATGTTGTCGCTGACCGCTCTGCTCTGCGCATATCTGCTCACGGCGATGCGCACCAGAGTCCGTTGACGACCGTCCGCCGCCTTCGGGAACGGGGCTGTGCGCAACTCCCCGGAGGACGTCCATTTCTTTCCGATAAGGCGTCAATTGCGGCGAGGTAAGCGATCACCCTTTCGTGTGCTTTTCACCAAAGACCTCAAGGGAGTTGGAGACAGCGCCGACAACTGATCCGTGAATACCCTTGCGCACACCATGATGACCGCCGCCCGCTCCGCCGACTCCGGCCTCGCCGGCTCGGGCGACCTCGATCGATACCCGTACGGGGAGTCCCACGGCGGTGACCGCGTCGGCGCCCCCGTGTGGGACGGCCCCGACCAGGACCTGGGGCGCGTGGGCCGGCGCGCCGCCGGAAGCCGCGGCCGCGGGCTGCACGGCCAACTCGTCCAGCAGCTCGGCCAGATGATCGTCTCCGGTGACCTCGGAGCCGACCGTCCGCTCGTGCCCGAGGAGATCGGCCAGCGCTTCGAGGTCTCCCGCACCGTCGTGCGCGAGTCCCTGCGCGTGCTCGAGGCCAAGGGCCTGGTCAGCGCCCGGCCCAACGTCGGCACGCGCGTGCGCCCCGTCAGTGACTGGAACCTGCTCGACCCCGACATCATCGAGTGGCGGGCCTTCGGGCCGCAGCGCGACGACCAGCGGCGCGAGCTCGGCGAGCTGCGCTGGATGATCGAGCCCCTCGCCGCGCGCCTCGCCGCCGGGCACGGCCGCGAGGAGGTCCAGCAGCGCCTCGCCGACATGGTCGAGATCATGGGGCACGCGCTGGGCCAAGGCGACATGATCACCTTCTCCCGCGCGGACGCGGAGTTCCACTCGCTGCTCATCCAGGTAGCGGGCAACCGCATGCTGGAGCACCTCTCCGGCATCGTCTCGGCCGCCCTGCAGGTCTCCGGCGGACCGATCACCGGCTGTGACCGTCCCAGCGAGGCCTCTCTCGTGCACCACTCCCGCGTCGTCGACGCCCTCGCGGCGGGCGACGGCTCCGGCGCCGAGGCCGCCATGCGGCAGCTGCTCACGGTCCACCCCGAGGTGGAGCGCGTCGTGCCCGCCCCGCGCGAGCACTGAGCGCGCGTCCGCGTAGGCGCCGCGGTCGTGCGCGTGCCCCGCGGCAGCGCTAGTCGTCGCGTACATCACTCCGTGCCCGTCGGCGACTCCGCCGCCGCCCTCTGTGTCGCCGGACCTGCCACGAGCTCCTTGCGAGCGGGCGGGGTCCGGCGACACCAATGTGGGGGTTTCTTCGTGGGGCATCGGGGGATCATTCGTGCATGCGTATAGGACGCTTCTGACCGTATATGGATGCTTTTGAGCGCTTATGGGGTGTGACTCGGGCCACGTAGATTGGGCGTAACGCTCCAAGGAACAGCGCGATGACCTAAGAGGTGATAGCCGAGGAGGGAATACAGCGGTCGTTCGCGACGCTGTGCAGCTCCCCGGCCCCGCCCGCGCCGTCGGCCCAATCCCCAGCCGCCGGTCGTCGGCTCCGGTCCACAATGGACGGGGCCGGAAGCCGTTTTCCAACGTTCCGAGAGGTTGTTCGTGTCGGCCAGCACATCCCGTACGCTCCCGCCGGAGATCGCCGAATCCGTCTCTGTCATGGCGCTCATCGAGCGGGGAAAGGCTGATGGGCAGATCGCCGGCGATGACGTGCGTCGGGCCTTCGAAGCTGACCAGATCCCGGCCACTCAGTGGAAGAACGTTCTGCGCAGCCTCAACCAGATCCTCGAGGAAGAGGGTGTGACGCTGATGGTCAGTGCCGCGGAGCCGAAGCGCCCCCGCAAGAGCGTCGCAGCGAAGAGCCCGGCCAAGCGCACCGCGACCAGGACGGTCGCGGCCAAGGCCACCACGGCGAAGCCCACCGCCACCGCCGCCACTGAGGCGCCGACCGCGGACGGCACCGCCGAGGACGCGCCCGCGAAGAAGGTCGCAGCCAAGAAGACGACGGCCAAGAAGGCCGTCGCCAAGAAGACCACCGCCAAGAAGACGGCGGCCAAGAAGACCACCTCCAAGAAGGACGCCGACGAGCTCCTGGACGAAGAGGTCGCCGAGGAGGCACCCGCCGCCGGCAAGCCCGGCGAGGGCGAGCCGGCCGAGGAAGGTGCCCAGGGCTTCGTCCTGTCCGACGAGGACGAGGATGACGCGCCTGCCCAGCAGGTCGCCGCGGCCGGTGCCACCGCCGACCCCGTCAAGGACTACCTGAAGCAGATCGGCAAGGTCCCGCTGCTCAACGCCGAGCAGGAGGTCGAGCTCGCCAAGCGCATCGAGGCCGGCCTGTTCGCCGAGGACAAGCTGGCCAACGCCGACAAGCTCGCCCCGAAGCTCAAGCGCGAGCTGGAGATCATCGCCGAGGACGGGCGCCGCGCCAAGAACCACCTCCTGGAGGCCAACCTCCGCCTGGTGGTCTCCCTGGCCAAGCGCTACACCGGCCGCGGCATGCTCTTCCTGGACCTCATCCAGGAGGGCAACCTCGGTCTGATCCGCGCGGTCGAGAAGTTCGACTACACCAAGGGCTACAAGTTCTCCACGTACGCCACCTGGTGGATCCGTCAGGCGATCACCCGCGCCATGGCCGACCAGGCCCGCACCATCCGTATCCCGGTGCACATGGTCGAGGTCATCAACAAGCTGGCCCGTGTCCAGCGCCAGATGCTCCAGGACCTGGGCCGCGAGCCCACCCCGGAGGAGCTGGCCAAGGAACTCGACATGACCCCGGAGAAGGTCATCGAGGTCCAGAAGTACGGCCGTGAGCCGATCTCCCTCCACACCCCCCTGGGTGAGGACGGCGACAGCGAGTTCGGTGACCTCATCGAGGACTCCGAAGCGGTCGTGCCCGCCGACGCGGTGAGCTTCACGCTCCTCCAGGAGCAGCTGCACTCCGTCCTGGACACCCTGTCCGAGCGTGAGGCGGGCGTGGTCTCCATGCGCTTCGGCCTCACGGACGGCCAGCCCAAGACCCTCGACGAGATCGGCAAGGTCTACGGGGTGACGCGTGAGCGCATCCGTCAGATCGAGTCGAAGACGATGTCGAAGCTGCGTCACCCGTCGCGCTCGCAGGTCCTGCGCGACTACCTCGACTAGGCACAGGCACTCCCCGGAGCGCTCCACGGAAGGTCCGAAGTCCGCGACAAGCGGCTTCGGGCCTTCCGTATGCGCGGGTGCGGGGTGAGGGATACTGCATGACTCTGGGATACGAACTGGCAACCCAGAGTGAGGAGATCGCATGCGTCGTCCCTTCGCCCGAGCGTGGACGGGGGCACTGGCTCTGGCGGCCACCACCGCTGCCCTGCCACTTGCCTCCCCGGCCCCCGCGGCGGCCGACAGCGTGGTCATCGGCGGCAGTCCGGTGGATGTGTCCGAGAGTCCGTGGGCGGTCGCGCTCTCCAGCCGTGACCGGTTCGGGGGCGCACGCGCCGGACAGTTCTGCGGCGGTGTGGTCACCGGGCGCTCGACGGTCCTGACCGCGGCCCACTGCATGTCCAAGGACGTGCTGGGGGTGCCTCTGAGCGAGGTGACGGACCTGAAGGTCATCGTCGGCCGCGCGGATCTGCGGTCGTCGGACGGCGAGGAGGTCTCCGTACGCGCGGTCCGGATCAACCCGGAGTACGACCCGCACACGAACTCCGGCGACGTGGCGGCCCTGACCCTGGCCGAGCCGCTCCCCGAGGGGCGCACGATCAGGATGGCGGGGTCCGGCGATCCGGCGTACGAGCCGGGCACGGGCGCTGCCGTGTACGGCTGGGGGGACACCACGGGGGCGGGCGATTACGCCCGTACGTTGCACTCGGCGCGCGTGGAGGTGCTGGCCGACTCCGTGTGCGAGGAGGCCTACCCGGGCAGCGCCGACGGGCGGTACATGGCCCGGACCATGCTCTGCGCCGGCGAGATGAGCGGTGGGCGGGACGCCTGTCAGGGGGACAGCGGCGGTCCGCTGGTCGCGCGCGGGCGCCTCATCGGGCTCGTGTCCTGGGGGAGCGGCTGTGGCCGCCCTGGGAGCCCCGGCGTCTATACGAGGGTCTCAGACGTCACCAGGGCGCTGAGCGCCCGCGACTGAGCCGCCTGTCCGCCCGATGGCAGGTCGGCGGGCGGCCTGGTGGGGCCGGGAAGGGCCCTGGGCGCCCCTGTGACGAGAGCGGGCGGCCGCCCCTGCGGTTGGCAGGGACGGCCGCCCGTTCGCCGGCCTGGTGCGCCGGAGCTGGCTCGTCGTTTGTGCGAGGTGTCAGCGTTCCTCTTCGGTGGCGCTTTCCGGAACGGCGGTCAGGCGCTCCGTCTCGTCCTGTATCTCAGCGGCGATCTTCTTGAGTTCCGGCTCGAACTTGCGGCCATGGTGGGCGCAGAAGAGCAGTTCACCGCCGCTCAACAGGACGACGCGCAGGTATGCCTGGGCGCCGCAGCGGTCGCAGCGATCAGCGGCCGTCAGGGGGCTCGCGGGGGTCAGAACAGTAGTCACGTCGCCTCTTCTCTAGCTCGACGAGCTGTCGTACCAGGGTCAACATCCAACCAGGCCGAAAACGTTCCCGCTCGTGGCTTTTCCTCGAACTTTTCTTTCGAGGTGGCTGTCCGTTGCCGGTTGGCGGCGAATGTGCCGTATTGCGTCTCTTACGTGTCTTACGGTTTCGCGCTGTCTGTCAGGTCAAGTCGTCCCCGGCTGGGTTGCCGGTTGTTCATGAGGACGTGCCCGGAGCCTAAATGGTTCATGCCTCGAAGGGAACGTGACGTGCGCTTCACTCAAATGAGGGATCGAACATGTATGCGATTCTGGACTAGTCTGGGTTGAGACGAGGGTGGCGTTACAACGGCTCTACCAGGCCTCGGTACCCTCTGACCGGTAACCGAAGCCGCGTCCTTACCCCAAAGGACTCCCCTTGAAATTCAGCGAGGAGCGAACCGCGTGACCGCCGAGACGTCCGTGCCGTCCACAGCGTTGCTGACAGGAGCAGACCGGGACGGTTCCAACTACACCGCGCGGCACCTGCTCGTCCTGGAGGGGCTCGAGGCCGTCCGCAAGCGTCCGGGCATGTACATCGGGTCGACCGACAGTCGCGGCCTGATGCACTGCCTCTGGGAGATCATCGACAACTCCGTCGACGAGGCCCTGGGCGGGTACTGCGACCACATCGAGGTCATCCTCCACGACGACGCCTCCGTAGAGGTCCGGGACAACGGCCGAGGCATCCCGGTCGATGTCGAGCCCAAGACCGGTCTCTCCGGAGTCGAGGTCGTCATGACCAAGCTGCACGCGGGCGGCAAGTTCGGCGGCGGCTCGTACGCCGCTTCCGGCGGCCTGCACGGCGTGGGCGCCTCCGTGGTGAACGCGCTCTCCGCGCGCCTCGACGTCGAGGTGGACCGCGCCGGGCACACCCACGCGATCAGCTTCCGCCGCGGCGTCCCCGGCGCCTTCGCCAAGCAGGGCCCCGACGCCCCCTTCGACCCCTCGGCCACGCTGAGCAAGGTCAAGAAGATCCCCAAGGCCCGCAGCGGCACGCGCATCCGCTACTGGGCGGACCGCCAGATCTTCCTCAAGGACGCCAAGCTCTCGCTGGAGAACCTGCACCAGCGTGCCCGCCAGACCGCCTTCCTGGTTCCCGGCCTGACCATCGTCGTGCGGGACGAGCTCGGCCTCGGTGACGGCGGCTCGAAGGGCGAGGAATCCTTCCGCTTCGACGGCGGAATCAGCGAGTTCTGCGAGTACCTGGCGCAGGACAAGGCGGTCTGCGACGTCCTCCGGTTCTCCGGCCAGGGGACCTTCAAGGAGACCGTCCCGGTCCTGGACGAGCACGGCCAGATGACGCCCACCGAGGTCACCCGTGAGCTCGGCGTGGACGTGGCGATGCGCTGGGGCACCGGGTACGACACGGCGATCAAGTCCTTCGTGAACATCATCGCCACCCCCAAGGGCGGCACCCACGTCACCGGCTTCGAGCGCTCCCTCACCAAGACGATGAACGAGGCGCTGCGCACCCAGAAGGTGCTCCGCGTCGCCGAGGACGACATCGTCAAGGACGACGCCCTGGAGGGACTCACGGCGGTCGTCACGGTCCGCCTCGCGGAGCCCCAGTTCGAGGGCCAGACGAAGGAGGTGCTCGGCACCTCCGCGGCCAACCGCATCGTCGCGAACGTCATCGCCAAGGAACTCAAGGCGTTCCTGACGTCGACCAAGCGGGACGCGAAGGCGCAGGCCCGCGCCGTCATGGACAAGGCCGTCGCCGCCGCCCGCACGCGCATCGCGGCCCGCCAGCACAAGGACGCCCAGCGGCGGAAGACGGCCCTGGAGTCCTCGTCGCTGCCTGCCAAGCTCGCCGACTGCCGCAGCGACGACGTGGAGCGCAGCGAGCTCTTCATCGTCGAGGGAGACTCCGCGCTCGGCACCGCCAAGCTCGCCCGGAACTCCGAGTTCCAGGCGCTCCTGCCCATCCGCGGCAAGATTCTCAACGTTCAGAAGGCGTCCGTGACGGACATGCTGAAGAACGCGGAGTGCGGCGCGATCATCCAGGTCATAGGAGCCGGGTCGGGCCGGACCTTCGACATCGACGCGGCGCGTTACGGGAAGATCATCCTGCTCGTGGACGCCGACGTCGACGGCGCGCACATCCGGATCCTGCTGCTGACGCTGTTCCAGCGGTACATGCGGCCGATGGTCGAGGCGGGGCGCGTGTTCGCGGCGGTCCCGCCGCTGCACCGCATCGAGCTCAGCCAGCCGAAGAAGGGCCAGGACAAGTACATCTACACGTACTCGGACCGCGAGCTGCGTGAGACGCTGCTCGAGCTGCAGCGCAAGAACGTCCGGTACAAGGACTCCATCCAGCGCTACAAGGGCCTGGGCGAGATGGACGCCGACCAGCTGGCCGAGACGACGATGGACCCGCGTTTCCGGACCCTGCGCCGCATCAACATCTCCGACCTGGACTCCGCCGAACAGGTCTTCGATCTCCTGATGGGCAACGACGTCGCGCCGCGCAAGGAATTCATCACGAGCTCCGCGGCGACGCTGGACCGCTCACGGATCGACGCGTAACCCCCGTCGAGTACGTCACAGGGGTTCGCCGGACACGGCAGGAGCTGTGCTCTCCACCCGC
>NZ_LIPN01000456.1 GCF_001418325.1 Streptomyces atriruber
GCCGCCGTCCGCGGGCGCGGCAAGCAGGGCGGGATCGCCGAGTGGTCGGTGGGCGGGCGCAGTCTCGGGGCCGTCTTCATCTGGGTGCTGATGGCGGGGGAGGGCTACACCAGCTTCAGCTATCTGGGGGCCGCGGGCTGGGGGTACAACTACGGGGCTCCCGTGCTGTACGTCGTCGCGTACATGTCCTGCGGATACGCCGTGGGGTACGTCGTCGGCCCCATGCTCTGGGCCTACGCCCGGCGGCACGGGCTCGTCAGCATCTCCGACATGGTCGCCCACCGGTACGGGCGGCCCTGGCTCGGCGCCGGTGTCGCCCTGCTCGTCACCGTCTTCCTGCTGCCCTACATCCAGTTGCAGATCACCGGCATGGGCGTCGTCGTCTCCACCATTTCCTACGGCGCGATCAGCCTCAACTGGGCCTATTTCATCGGCTTCGCGGTCACGACCGGGTTCGTGGTGGTGAGCGGGCTGCGCGGGAGCGCCTGGGTGTCCGTGCTCAAGGACGTGCTCGTCGTCGGGACGCTCGCCTTCCTCGCCGTCTACGTCCCCCAGCACTACTTCGACGGATACGGGCCGTTCCTCGACCGGATCGTGGACGAGAAGAGCGCCTGGCTCACGCTCCCCGGCAGCGGAGGCAGCCCCTATGGAGAGGCGTGGTTCGCCACGACGTCGCTGCTCAACGCGCTGACCGTCGTCATCTTCCCGACCACCGTCGCCGGATACCTGGGCGCGCGCAGCGCGGACGGGCTGCGGCGCAACGCCATCTGGCTGCCCGCCTACAACGTGCTGCTCTTCGTGCCCATGCTGCTCGGCATGGCCGCGCTGTTCGTCGTGCCCGGACTCGTCGGCGCCGAGTCCAACCTCGCGCTGTTCGAGCTCGTGGTCGACTCGCTGCCCGCGTGGGCCGTCGGCGTCATCGGTGTCGCGGCCGCGCTCTCCTCCATCGTGCCGATGGCCGTGTTCATGCTGGTCATCGGGACCATGTGGGGCAGCAGCGTGCTGTCGCTGCTGCCGAGGTGGCGCACCCCGCAGCGGCAGAAGCTCGCCTCGCAGGGCGTGGTCGTCGTGGCGGGCGCGCTCGCCCTCGCGCTCACCTACGGGGCGCCCAACACGCTCGTACGGCTCTCGCTCATTTCGTACGAGGGGATGGCGCAGCTCGTACCGATGCTGCTGCTCGGGCTCGTGTGGCGGAAGCTGACCCTGGTGGGCGCGTTGAGCGGACTCGTCGTGGGGGTGGGGATCGTGTGCGCGCTCGTCTTCAGCGAGCACGACCCCGTCTTCGGGGTGAACGCGGGGATCGTCGCGCTCGCCGCCAATCTCGCCGTCGCGCTCACGGTGTCGTACGCCGGTCCGGCCGACCGCGCGGACGGGCGGCCGGACGACGAGGTCCTGGCGAGTGATCCCATCGAGGGCGAGGACGCCACGGTCAGCTCCGCCGCTCCCTCAGCAGGAGCACGCTGACCGCCGCCAGCACCGCGAAACCGGCCGACACCGCCATGGCCACGTCCGTGCCCCGCCCCGGGTCGCCGGAGGACGTGGACACCGCGAGCAGCGGCAGCGCGGCGTTCAGCAGACCGCTGCCCACGCCGGAGACGACGAGGCCGGGCACGAGGCGGGGCCAGGATCCCGCGCCGACCGCGCCCAGCATCGTCAGGGCGGCGACGGCGTGCAGGACGAAGCCCACGGCCAGTTGGTGGCGGGCCGAGACCCGGCCGACCAGGCGCCTGGCCTGAAGGGCCACGACGAAGGAGACGCCGGACCAGAGGAAGACCAGCCAGGCGATGTTCATCGCGGACGTGCCGAGCGTGTGCTGGCCCAGCGCCTCCAGACGCTCGTCGGCGCGGGGGTCCTGGAGAAGAGGGCCTGCGCGAAGGCTCCTTCGCGCCACGAGTAGGTGATCGCCGACCGGGGCCTGCGGCTCTGGTCGACCCTGTGCATGCTCGGTGCCTGGGGGCGCGACAACTTCACCGAAGGCGCACCGCACCGCGTCTTCCGCCATGCGGAGTGCGGTACGGAACTGGGGGCCGTCGGCGACTGCCCGGCCTGCGGGTACCTCGTCCCGCCCGCCGACGTCGAGATGCTGCCGGACCCCGGACTCGATCCGGACCCGGTGGATCCGGTCAGCCGCGCGCTGGCCCGACCCCGCAGGCTGCTTCAGCCGGTCGAAGCCGATCCTGTATAACGGCAGTACTGCAGTACTGCAGTACGACGAGTAGATACGACGAGTAGAGAGGAGGAGGACGGCGATGCACGACGTGATCCGTGGCTGGAAGAACTGGAAGACGGCCGCGCGCCCCGCCCTGCTCCTCCTGTTCCTCCTCGTCGAGGTCGTCCTCGTCGACACCGGCGGCCTCGCCTCCGCCGTCGCGCTCGCCGCGACCGCCGCCGCGGGCTCCGCGCTCGCCGCCTGCTCCGTGATCGCCGCGCGCTGCGCGCCCGCCGTGCCCCGCACCAGGGTGCGCACGGCCATCCGCGACCGTGAGATGCGCACCGCCTTCCTGCCTCAACGCGACCCCGACGCCAGGGGTCGCAGGCGCCCCCGAGCACCCGGCCGTCTCTTCCCGACGGCCGCGTAGGGGAACACGCCCAGCTCCTGAGGCGCCCTTCCTGAGACCCCCTCGCGGGCCGTCATGCCGACGCGACGGCAGCCCTCGCTGCCCGTCGCCCTCTCTCCCGGCACGACGAGACCCCCGGAGGGCTTCTCCATGTCCGCTTTCATGTCCCTGTTCGCCGAGCTGGTCGGGCACATCGCCGACCTGCTCGATCCGCTCTTCCACGCCTCGGCGACCGCCGCCGCGATCGTGCTGTTCACCGCCTGCGTACGGCTCCTCGTGCACCCGCTCTCACGCGCCTCGGCCCGCGGACAGAAGGCGCGCGCCAAGCTCAACCCACAGATCGCCGAGTTGCGCAAGAAGCACGCCAAGAACCCCGAGAAGCTGCAGAAGGCCGTCCTCGAACTGCACCGCAAGGAGAAGGTGTCGCCGCTCTCCGGGTGCCTGCCGAGCCTCTTCCAGTTGCCGGCGTTCTTCCTGCTCTACCACCTCTTCTCCAGCTCCAGCATCGGCGGCGACGCCAACACGCTCCTCGACCACACCCTCTTCGCCGCGCCGCTCGGCGGCCGGTGGAAGGACGCGCTGGCCGACGGCGGGGTCTTCGGCGCGCAGGGGCTGGTCTACGTGGGTCTCTTCGTGATCGTCGCCGCCGTCGCCACCTTCAACTACCGGCGCACCAAGGCGCAGATGGCGGCCGCCCCGCAGGCGCAGCAGGGCGGTGACCAGCAGGTGCCGGGCATGGGGGCGATCACGAAGGTGATGCCGCTGATGTCGTTCATGACTCTGTTCACGGTGGCCGTGGTGCCGCTGGCCGCCGCGCTGTACGTGGTGACGAGTACGACGTGGAGCGCGGTCGAGCGTGCGGTGCTGTACCGGGACATGCCGGGCGGGGCGGGGATGCTGGCTACCGCCGGGTAACGGTCCAGTACGTGAACCGGGTATTGCATACCGCACCCGGACCTTGGACGATCGACCAAACCTCCGATGGCCGCTACCCATCGGCCGGGCTACCGAAGGAATGGAGTCTGACCATGAAGCTGCTGCGAGTCGGTACGTCTGGCGCGGAGCGTCCGGCGCTCCTCGACGCCGAAGGAACGCTCCGGGACCTGTCGGGGGTGGTCTCCGACATCGACGGCACGGTGCTCGCCGACGCGGCCGCGCTCGACCGGATACGGGCCGCCGCCGAAGCCGGTGACCTGCCCGTTCTCGACGCGAGCGGGCTGCGTGTCGGCCCGCCGGTCGGACGGATCGGCAAGGTCGTCTGCATCGGCCTCAACTACCACGACCACGCCCGCGAGACCGGGGCCGAGCCGCCCGCCGAGCCGGTCGTCTTCTTCAAGGCGGCGGACACGGTGGTCGGCCCCGACGACACCGTCCTGGTGCCCCGCCGCTCGGTCAAGACGGACTGGGAGGTCGAGCTCGCCGTGGTCATCGGACGTACGGCGCGTTACCTGGAGTCGCACGAGGAGGCGCTGGCGCACGTCGCGGGGTACGCCGTGGCGCACGACGTGTCCGAGCGGGAGTTCCAGATCGAGCGGGGCGGCACCTGGGACAAGGGCAAGAACTGCGAGACGTTCAACCCGCTGGGCCCCTGGCTGGTCACCGCGGACGAGGTCGCCGACCCGCAGGCGCTCTCCCTGAAGCTCTGGGTCAACGGCGAGCTGAAGCAGGACGGCACGACCGCCGAGCAGATCTTCCCGGTCGCGGAAGTGGTGCGCTACGTAAGCCAGTTCATGACGCTCCACCCGGGCGACGTGATCAACACGGGCACGCCGGCGGGCGTGGCGATGGGACAGCCCGAGCCGAAGCCGTACCTGCGGGCGGGCGATGTGGTGGAGCTGGAGATCGAGGGGCTGGGGCGGCAGCGGCAGGAGCTGAAGGACGCGTAGCGCGCCCCCGCGTGCGGCGCACGGCGTTCCCGGTTCGCCGGGGGCGCCGGCGCGCCATGATGACGCCATGGGACTGTCTCCTGCCGAAGCGGCGCTCACCGGCACGGCGTTCGGCGCCCTGGCGACGTTCTCCAGTGCGTGGCTCATCCAGCGGGCCACGACCCGGCGCGAACGCGAGAACCGCGTGTGGGACCGGCGTATGGCCGTCTACGACGAGGTCATGATTGTCGTCAGACGGATGGCGGACCTCAGGGAGACGGTCCGACGGACCGGCGCCTTCCCCGAACGGCGGCCCGACGATACGGGTCCGGCCGACGCCATGTCCCCGCTCCTGGCCCGCCTGGAGATCTACGGCAGCGACGCGCTGCTCACCGCCTGCAAGCGCGCCTTCGCCGCGCGGCGGCGCTGGAACCTGGCCTGGGGGACGTGGCACACGCAGCGGGACAACAACCCCCGGATCAGCGACAACGACGAATTCTGGGTCGAGTTCAAGAAGACCGTGAAGAAATCACGGAAAGCCGATCGTCGTGTGCTTTCGCTGTTGCGCGCCGAGGTTCATGCCGAACGGATCTCCGTGTGGCGGAAGTTGCAGACACGACTGAAGTGGATCAGGTGGCCGAAACCTCGGAGAAGGCGTGTGATCGCCCCTTGATCTCCTCCCGGTCTTCTGACAGATCTTCCCCTGAATGAATCTTCCCGGAGATGCGCCATGAGCCCATTCCATGGCAATCAATTCTGGTTACCATGGCGTCTTCCGGGCGGAAACGGGAGTTCGCTCAGGGTTCGGACGGGGGCTGGCCCGTGGTGCACGACGAGCATTTCATCGAGATCTTCCGGAGTGGCTGCCAGCAGGGCGATGCCTGCCGGCAGCAGGGTGACTGCCGCGGGGCAGAAGGTCTCGGACAGGGTGAAAGTTGCCGACGTGGCTCCGGAGTCCGCCTCACCCGGGAGTTCGCTCTGACCGCCGCGCACTGTCTCCAGGCCCGTGAGCTCAAGGGCCTGGACATGGTCATGCTCCGCCTCTCCGACGACAGGCAGGTCGAGGCCGAGGTCCTCGACTACGACCGGCGCTCCGATCTCGCGCTGTTGAACCTCACCTTTCCCGAGGGCGAGGACGTAGTGCTCCCTGAAGTGTGCTTCGACGACGCCCGGCAGGGCGAAGCGTGGAAAGCGGTGCGCCAACCGGACAGCGCCGATGTGTTGACCGGCAGCGTGGCCGACGTCTCCTTCGAGTACGGGGATCCTCGGAAGAACTTGAAGGTTCCTGCGCTCAGGCTCAACTGCCCTGTCGGACCCGATGACTACGGGATGTTCGCGGGCAGTCCGGTGGAGAGGGGCGGCCCGCATCCACCGACGGCGGTTCTCGGGCTCATTATCGAGCGGCGCGCATGGGACGGTGCGTCGGAGCACGCGGTATTCGCCGCCACGATTCGCGAAGCGGTCAAGCAGTTCGACCGCTTTCGGTTCCGCGTCGAGGATCTGGCCAGGGACCAGTGGCCCCTGGCCGTGAGGCCCTACTCGGTGGAGGCGACCGAGACGGAACAGAAACTGCGGATCAGTGCCGCGGTGGCCGAGGCCCTCGACAAGGCGGGCTATGACTCGTTGGTAGCGGTGCACTGGATACACCGCTGAGACCTTGGCGCATCGGCATTCATCCGGCGACATCGGGGAGGGGCCATGACGTCCATGCGGCACTTGGATGATGCCATTGCCGTCGCGGAGGAGATGCTTCTGGCGCCCACCACGCCGCGTCGGCAGGACATGCGCCGACTGGCGTCCTGTGTGAAACACGTCCGAACGCCCGCCCCTGCCGACGAGTTCTGGCAGCTGTGCGCCGACGGTTTCATCCACCTCGCCAAGCTGCTGAGCGCGCTCGACATGAAGACGCTGTCCCGGTCAGTGGCCGACATGACGCTGCGGCGCATGGAGATCGTGGAGGCGGACCGTGAGGTGTACGCGGCGTCCGTCTGGAACGAGTTGGGTGCCCTGCTCGCCGAGCACGGTGACATGGAGCGGGCGCGGCTCGTCCTGTGCCGTGCGCTCAGCAGGGCCGAGCGGGGGCAGTCGCGTCCCCGAGCGCGGCAGGATCCTCGCCAACCTGGGCGCGGTCAGCCTGCGCAGGGGCGACGTGGGCGACGCCGGATTCTGGGCCGACAAGGCGCTGGAGGAGATGGACGCGCGGCCGGGCGACGACCCCGACGCGCGCCTGACGGCGGACTGGGTGCGGCTGGAGGTCGCCAGGGCCGGGACCGGGGCCGATCGCGACCTGGGCCGCATCAGCGACACCCTGCAGAAGTTCGACCGGTCCGCGGAGCACTCCATCGCGCTCAAGGGCGGCGACCATCCGGCGGCCATCGCCGCGCGGCGCGCGCTGGCCACGGTGAGGAGGAGCACAAGGAGCGGCTGCGCTTGCTGCTGACGGCTCAGTCCGAAGACTTGCGGAGCGAGAGTCAGGAGTGAGGAACATGGCCATCGGCTCAACCCTCGAAGAGGCGGTCGGGGACGCGGAGAAAATGCTGCTGTCTCCCACGCGGTTGGACGGGCGGGGCAGGCTGCGGTTGGAAGTCCTTGTGGGCGGCCTCCTGCGGGAGTTTCGGCCGCTGGATCCGGAACTTGTCGGTGACGCTGCTACTGAGGATCGCGTCCTGCGGCTCATCCACCTCGCGAAGCTCCTCGGTGCCCTCGGTATGAACGTGCTGTCCAAGTCGGTGGCCGGCATGGCGCTCCGGTGCATGGAGATCGTCGAGGCGGACCGTGAGGTGTACGCAGCCTCCGTCTGGAACGAGTTGGGTGCCCTGCTCGCCGAACACGGGGAACTTGAGGCGGCGCGGGCCGTCCTGCGTCGAGCGCTGAGCGGGGCCGCGCTGGACCGTCACGTCCCTGAAAGGGGGCGGATCCTCGCCAACTTGGGCGCTGTCAGCCTGCGAAGGGGCGACTTGGAGGGCGCGGAATTCTGGGCGGGCAAGGCGTTGAAGGAGATGGAATCGGGTCAGGGTGACGATCCGGATGCGCGTCTGACAGCGGACTGGGTGCGGTTGGAGGTTGCCAGGGCGGGCTGGGATGCCGGTCGGATGGGTGACGCTTTGCGAGGGTTCGACAGGTCGGCGGAGCGCTCCATCGCACTGAAGGGCGGTGATCACCCCGTCTCCATTGCCGCGCGGCGCGCGCTGGCCACGGCGAGGTTCGAGGCAGCAGCGGACAGTCACGACGTGGAGCTCGGTGAACAGCAGTTGAGGGAGCTGGAGGTCGTGAAGCTGAACGCTTCGGCGTTCCTCGGGGTGACCCATCGCGAGACGGTGGTGGCCCAAGCGGCTCTGGCTGTGGCGGAGTTCGAGGCGGCGAGCGGCCAGTCGGCGAGCTTGATGCGTAGGCAGCGAGCGGCGGCGTTGCTGGAGGCGGCCGAGCTGATGGCCGTGGAAACTCTCGGCCGTGAGAACGCCCAGACCCTCGCGATACGGGAGGCGCTGGCGCATCTGCGGGCTGCCATGGCGCAGACGGATGACTATCCGTTCGTGATCGAGCACATGTACATGCCCGGAGAGAATGCGGAACGGAACGGGGCCAAGCTCGGTGCGATCGAGACTGAGCAGAGCATGTTGTGGCTGATCGCCCACGGGGGCAGCTCGTACTTCCTCAGTGAAACGGATCGCTTCCGCTCGGCGATCATCGGCGCCCTCGAAAGGCGGGTCACCTTCAGGGTCATCATCAGCAGCCCTTGGAACAACCTGGCGTCATCGACGCCGATACCCCGGGAGCCGCCCGAAGACGCACGTCTCCTCGACCTCGTGGACGCGGTGAAAGAGAGCTCCTATTACAGGGAATCTTTCCTTCCGGTCATCAACGCCTACCTCGGACTCAAGGAACGCTACCCGGATTTCATTGAGCTGAAGTTGGCACGCATCGATCTCTCCGGGTCCATCTTGCTCACATCGGATCTGGGATTCTTCGAGCCCTACATCACCACGGATCCGGAGGGCCGGACCAGGCGGGGGCCTCGCGTCTTCGAGGTCAAGTTCCTGAAGGACAGCGCGTATTACGCGGACAGCGCGGCGCAGTTCCAGCGGCTCTGGAAACTGTCGAGTACGTGGAAACAGTTCCAGGCGGGGGAGGACCCGGCCCAGGACGCCTTGCGGGTCGCGTGGCGTCACTGGCCGACGGTCACTTGAGGCCTGCCGTCCCGAGGCGGGCCGAGGGGGCGGCGAAACCACGGCACCAGTGCGTCACGGTCTGTGGAACGCGCCACTGACGAATGAGCGCAGCACAGGCTCCGAACCGACGAACAGCGGCTGGGGCAGACCGTCCAGGGGCCAGAACTGCCAGCGCTCGCAGCGGTCTGGCTCGCGTACCCGGACAGTGCCGGTGGAGTGCACCACCTCCACACCGATCTGCATGTGGTGGTTGGCGGCGGGGTCGGGGTCGGTCACGCAGACAACACGTAGTTCACGTGCAACCAGTCCGGTCTCCTCCGCCAGCTCACGACGGGCCGCTTCGGCGAGGGTCTCGCCCACTTCCAGGCGGCCGCCAGGCAGCCCCCAGGAGCCGGCGCCGAAGGTGTGGGCCCGCAGCCCCAGGAGGACATGACCGTCGCGGAGTACGAGAGCCTGGACGCCCACCCGTATGTGTGCGGACATGACTACCCCTGGGGTGCGAGGAAACGCTCCAGCGCCTCGACGACCAACTCATGGTCCTTCACCTGCGGCAGCCCCGACACCACCACCGCGCCGATCACCCCCGCGCCCTCGACCGCGATCGGGAACGCGCCGCCGTGCGCCGCGTACACGTCGGGGTCGAGGCGGGAGGAGTCCTCGAACGTCGTGCCCTTCGCGCGGAAGCGGGAGCCGACCAGGAGGGACGCGCATCCGTAGCGCTCCACGACGCGGCGTTTGCGGTCGATCCAGGCGTCGTTGTCCGGGGTCGAACCCGGCAGCGCCGCGTGGAAGAGCTGCTGGCCGCCGCGCCGGATGTCGATCGCCACGGGGGCGCGGCGCTCGCGGGCCAGCTCCACCAGGAGGGTACCGAGCGCCCACGCGTCGTCGTGCGTGAAGCGGGGGAGGACCAGGCGGCGTTCCTGGGCCTCCAGCTCGTCGACGGTCGGGGCGCCGGGGGGCGTGGACGCGGCGGAGGGCGTGGTGGTCACAGGGTCACCGTCACACCGTCGCGGGCCGAGCGGCGGGCCGCTTCCAGGACGTCCAGGGCCGCGGCCGCCTCGTGCGCGGTGACGGGGTTCTCGCCGGTACCGCGCAGGGCGTCGGCCACCGCCGCGTAGTACGCGGGGTAGTCGCCCGGCAGCGTCGCGGTGGGGCGGCCGCCGCCGGTCAGCGGGGACTCGCCGGAGCCGACCCGGCCCCACATCGACTCGGGCTCCACGCCCCACGGGTCCTGCGCGGCCGGGCGCTTGCCGTCGCGCAGCGCCGCCTCCTGCGGGTCGAGGCCGTACTTCACGTACCCCGCCTGGGAGCCGAGGACGCGGAAGCGGGGGCCGAGCTGGGCGGTCGTGGCGCTCACGTAGAGGTGCGAGCGGACGCCGTTCGCGTGCGTGAGGGCGAGGAACGTGTCGTCGTCGGCCTCCGCGCCCGGGCGGCGGACGTCCGACTCGGCGTACACGCTCACCGCGGGGCCGAAGAGCACCAGGGCCTGGTCGACGACGTGGCTGCCCAGGTCGTAGAGGAGCCCGCCGATCTCCTCCGGGTTGCCGGACTCGCGCCAGCCGCCCTTCGGCTGCGGCCGCCACCGTTCGAAGCGGGACTCGAAGCGCCACACGTCGCCGAGCTCGCCGTCGGCGAGCAGCTTG
>NZ_LIPN01000457.1 GCF_001418325.1 Streptomyces atriruber
GCCGGCGAGGTGGTCCTGGGGCCGGACTGAGGGGGACGCGTCCTGTGTTGCTCCACTGGACCAACCTAGGCGGGGCGCGGCGCCGAATCCGTCACGGGACACGCCCTTGGGCCGACCTTGGCCATGCGTTCGAAGCGGAGGCGACGGGCAGGCGGGGGCGGCGGGCGCACGCCGTAGACTGGGGGATCGCCCCACGGTCGCTCCGGCCCTCCGGGCCGTCCACCCACAGCCCTCACGTACGGGAAGTCGCAACGTGTCGCTCACGATCGGAATCGTCGGTCTGCCCAATGTCGGCAAGTCGACCCTGTTCAACGCCCTGACCAAGAACGACGTGCTGGCGGCCAACTACCCGTTCGCCACGATCGAGCCCAACGTGGGCGTGGTCGGTGTCCCCGACCCCCGCCTCACGAAACTGGCCGAGATCTTCTCCTCGCAGAAGGTCCTCCCGGCGACGGTCGACTTCGTCGACATCGCGGGCATCGTGCGCGGTGCGAGCGAGGGCGAGGGCCTCGGCAACAAGTTCCTCGCGAACATCCGCGAGTCGGACGCGATCTGCCAGGTCATCCGTGCCTTCAAGGACGAGAACGTCGTGCACGTCGACGGCAAGGTCTCGCCCAAGGACGACATCGAGACGATCAACACCGAGCTGATCCTCGCCGACCTCCAGACCATCGAGAAGGTCCTCCCGCGCCTCCAGAAGGAGTCGCGCATCAAGAAGGACATCGCCCCGAAGGTGAAGGCGGTCGAGGAGGCCAAGGAGATCCTGGAGAAGGGCGACACGCTCTTCTCCCAGGGCATCGTCCAGGGCTCGGGCAACGAGGAGCTCCTCCACGACCTGCACCTCCTCACCACCAAGCCCTTCCTCTACGTCTTCAATGTGGACGAGGACGAGCTGACGGACGACGACTTCAAGGCGGAGCAGCGCGCGCTGGTCGCCCCGGCCGAGGCGATCTTCCTCAACGCCAAGCTGGAGGCGGACCTCGCCGAGCTGGACGACGACGAGGCCCTCGAACTCCTCCAGTCGGTCGGCCAGGAAGAGCCCGGCCTCGCCACCCTCGCCCACGTCGGCTTCCGCACCCTCGGCCTCCAGACCTACCTCACGGCAGGCCCCAAGGAGTCCCGCGCCTGGACCATCAAGAAGGGCGCGACGGCCCCCGAGGCGGCCGGTGTCATCCACACCGACTTCCAGAAGGGCTTCATCAAGGCCGAGATCATCTCCTTCGCGGACCTGGTCGAAACGGGTTCGGTCGCGGAGGCCCGCTCGGCGGGCAAGGCGCGCATGGAGGGCAAGGAGTACGTGATGCAGGACGGGGATGTGGTGGAGTTCCGCTTCAACGTGTAGCGGCTGACGTTTCGCCACGTCGCAGATCTGGCAAATGTGCAGGTCAGGGAGGGTCCGGCTCTTCGGGGTCGGGCCCTTTGTGTTTCCCGTCCTGGGATGAACGCGCGCCCGCCCCCTTCCTACTCGTTTGACGCACGCAGGTATGGGTGAGCCTGTCACGGCCAGACGGAACCAGAGGCACCCCGAGCGGGAGTGGGCAGGCTGGAGTCGTCCATGGCCGTCGTCGATGCAGACGAACACAAGCTGCGTGGGCACGTTTTCGACGAGTACCTGGCGGACCATGAGAACCGCAGACCCCGGCGTGGCATGCATAGGGTCATGCTCAGACGAGACGCGACCGTCAGCCCGTTAGACGGACGCGAAGGCCGAGGAACCGGCAGCCAGAGCGCGGAGCTTCTCGCGGGTTTCGGGATCGGTTGAGTACACGACCGTACCGATCATCCCTCGCGTCAGCAGGACCTTGTACGTGTTGCGGATCAGCCGGTCCACATCCGCGTCCGAGGTGGACTTCTTGAAGACCGGATCCTTGGACGCTGAGCGGTCGGTGATCCAGCGGTCGCCGCGCCACACCAGGTCGGGGCCGATGATGACGCCGCTCCAGTCGTACTCGAAGCCCTGTGCCGTGTACACGCAGCCCACTTGCCCGAAGCCGGCAGGATCGGTTGCCCACAACGCGGCCGGAGGCGCGCCACCGACCGAGCGGTCACCGAAGACGTTCCAGGGCCGCTCCCATCCTCCGATGACGACGTCCGCGGGAAGCCCCTGCCCGGGGGGCACCTTCTTCGTCCACTTCCAGCAATAGCCCGCGGACATGCGCGCGCTGTACCCCTGGTAGCGGACGTTGTCGAGAAACGCTTCCATTTCCTGCGGGCTGTCCGCGACCGTGAGCTGCATCTTGTCGTCGGGTTCCCACACCACCGGGCCGCCCGGCTCAAGGCCCAACAGCCTTACCACCCAGCGCAGATATGCATCGCTGCCACCGCACCGGAACTGGCTGTCCAGTTGCACCACCCGGCACTCGAGGCCCTTCTTCGCGGCGGCTTCCTTGATTTCCACGACCGTGCCCATCTCGCCGGGTCGTACGACCTGATGCTCGTCGAGCAGGAAGACCGGGACGCGGGCCGCGTCGATGAGTTCCTCGATCTGGGCCTTGCCGGTACGGTTCGACGCCGGTGTGTAGCGGTTGGCCGAGGTCTCCCTGATGCGGTGGGCTTCGTCGCAGATCAGGACGTCGAGACTGTTTCGGTCGGCGGTCATGAAGCTGTTGAAATACTTGAAGAGGTCCTTCACCTCACGCTTCCGGGCGCCCGCCACCTTCCTCATCGTGGTTGTGAAAGAGCTGGAACCCGTGGCGTGCAGCGCGGTGGTGCCCTGCCGGTACAGTTCACCGAGGAGTGACAGGGCGATGACACTCTTGCCGGTGCCGGGTCCTCCGGTGACGATCACGATCTCCTTGTGATCGGATTGCTTGGCGCGGCGTACGGCGTTCAGAACAGTGCGGTACGCGATCTGCTGCTCGTCCAGCAACACGAACTGCTCGCGGTCCCGGACTTCTTGGGCCGCCACCGCCATGAGCTGCTTGGACGGGCCGATCTTCCCGTCGACCAGTTCGTCCGCGGCCACTGCGCCGGATTCCGGACCCAGCTTCGTGCGCAGATAGCTGATGAACTCGCCTCGTCGCGCCCCGATGAAGAGCTGACCGTGCTGATCCTGCTCGGCCTCGAAGAGCCCGTCCACGCCGAACTCGGTGGCGTTGTGCAGATACGCGGCGCCGTGGACACGTTCCGGATGCTCGGCGAGCGTTCCGTTGAAGGAGATGAGGTACTCGCAATAGCCGCGGACCTGGTCGACCGGATTCAGAACCGCCCGTGCGTAGGAGTCGATGCGGCACAGCGACGGATCGTCATCGTCGGGCTCCGCGCTGCTCCACTGCTTCAATTCCACGACGACGTACGACGGGAGTCCGGTATCGGGGTGCACGCCGGCCAGAATCGCATCGGCTCGCTTGCTGTTCAGCGGTAGTCCGTATTCCAGGAGTACCTCCACCTGCCCGAGACCGGCATCATTGAGCGCGCTCGCGAGCACGGGGATGCTTCGCTCCCAGGAGCGCACTTCTGAGGGACTGGGCTTGTGGCCGTGCACGTGCACGAACTGCTCCGTCAGGCGGAAGAACAAGGCACCGGAATGGCACTCGGCAGCGACCGCTGCGGCAGAGTCGCGGAACAGCAAGACAAGCCCCCAGGCAGCACGAAGAAACTCGTGCGGGTGGGGGCATGTCCTTCATGACTCCGCGAGGCGGAGCGGAAGCCCGGCGGGCCGCAGCTACGTAGGGATCAAGGTTACCCGTGCCGTCTGCGGTAGGCCGGTGGCAGCTGTGATCCTTCGGCGGTGAGCTTCGGCTGGCCGCCGTCGTAGTGCTGCATGCCGATGGCGCCCGGGATGAGTCTGCGCAGTTCGTTGTGGGTCGCCGGGTCGACCGCGTAGACCACGGTGCCGACGACGCCACGCGTGAGGAGCACGTGGTAAGCGTTGAGGATGCACCGGGTGACTACCGCATCGTCGATCGGCCCTCGGAAGGCGGGATCGCAGGAAGCGCTCCGATCCACCTTGAACCTTCCCTCGCGAAACAGCAGATCGGGCCCGATGATGACGCCGTTCCAGTCGTACTCGAAGGTCTGTGCCGTATAGACGCAGCCGATCTGGTCGACACCACGGCGATCGGTCGACCACAGGTCCGAGCGTGGGGCGTTTGTGACGCTGTGCTCCGGCTTCACGTTCCAAGGCTGCCGCCAGTCGCCGATGCGTACGTCGTCGACAAGCTGCTCTCCGTCCGGGTTGCTCCAAGGCCAGCAGAAGCCTGCGGTGATGCGGGCTGTGGCTCCTTCCAAATGGCGCTCCCGAATGAACCGCTCCATCTGCTCGGGGGAGTCGGCGACCGTCAGCGTCATCCTCCCGTCCGGCCGCCAGGCGACCGGATCGGATGCGTCGAGGCCCAGCAACTGTTGGACCCAGCGCTGGTACCGCTTGCTGCCGCCTGCTCGGAACGTGCCCTCCAGGTCGGTCACTTCGACATCGCAGCCCATGCCCTCGGCCAGCTCTTTGAGGTATGTGGCGGTTCCCACCTCGTCTGGGCGAATCGACTGGTGGTCGTCCAGCAGGAAGATCGGTACTTTGGCGGCTCTTATCACCTCGGTGGCCTGGGGCCGGTCATCGTCCCGCAGCTCCTTCGGGGTCCATCGGAATGTCGAGCTGCGCCGCATGCGGTGGGCCTCGTCGCAGATGAGAACATCAATGCTGTCCGGTGGGGTTTTGCTGAAACTGTTGAAGTACCGGTACAACTTGACGGCCACACGACGCTTGTCCGCTGTCTGCCCTGTGCGAGCGGTACTGAGCATGATCTCGCGCAGAGTCTCCGTGTAGGCATGAGAGCCACTTGCCAGAACGGCCTCGCGGCCTTTGAGTCCAAGGGCACGCTGCAACTCGAGGGCCACGGCACTCTTCCCGCTACCAGGGCCACCCCGCAGGATGTAGACGCGCTTGGCGCCCGGATCGGGGGCGGGGCTGTGGGCCGCTTCGGAGTCATAGAACAATCCGACGTCGAAGCCGGTGAAGCGTGCGGTCTTCTCCAGGTGCCGGGTGATCCGGTCGACGGCGACATACTGCTCGTCGAGGAGCGTAAGACCTCCACCGACGACAGAGCGCTGACGGGCCACATCGGTGACCTTGCGCAACGGGTCCTGACGGGCCTGCTTCAGCGCTGATGCGGCCCGCTTACCAGACGCGGGAGCGAATCTCGAAGTAAGGGTTCGTCGGAAACGGACCAGATCATCGAGTGTGTAGAGGAAACCATGGTCGGTTTCGGACAGACCGAATAGCGCCTCCACATCCGCGTCATGTGCGTTATGGAGCAGCGCCACACCCATCAACTGGTCTTCGTTTGCCCGAAGATGAGGCAGATAGCGCAGCATGTACTCGCAGTAGCGCTGGACCTGCCGGACCGGATGCAGCTTGTTCTTCCCGTCGCCGAATCCGAGATCGACGGCGATGGGGCACAGGGGGTCCACCGTGGCGTGCCGTACCTGCTTTAGCTCAATTGCAAGGTATGAATCCGCCTCCGTACCGGGATGCCGACCGCAGAGCACTAGATCGACCGCAGAGTTGGTGTGTGGCAGGTTGACCTCGATCTGCACCTCGACTTCGTCGAGGCCGCAGTCCAGCAGAGCTTTGACTACTACGGGGAGGCTGTTGTTCCAGGAAGCGATGTCTCCTTGGCCGGCCGCTCCCCCCTTGATCCGGGAGTGCTCTTGGATCAGTTGCTCGGTGAGCGGAAGGTGCACCGAGCCGGCTCGGGCCACGATGAGTCGGCCGAGCTCGGCTGCGGACAGTTGCAGGAGCACGAAGGATCCCCAGGCACGAGATGACTCGTGCGGGTGGGGGCATGTCCTTCGTGACTCCGCCGCAGCGGAGCGGAAGCCCGTCGGGCCGCAATGACGTTCTGCACATTACCCGGCTGGGAAGGAAGGAGGGCGGGCCCTCCAGGGCCCGCCCACCGCCCGGCTCAGCCGAGGCGGTGCACCACAAACTGCGCCAGAGCCCACGCCAGGTTCGAGCCGAGGCTCGCCACGATGCCAATCAGGACATCACGGACCCAGGTGCGACGCTTGCGCATGTACTCGACAGCAACCACGGGAATGCGTCCCCTTCGATGTGATCGGTGACGGCGCCGGATGGCTCCCGCCGGGAGCACACCATGGGGCTGAGTCACCGAACCGAAGGGCATCGCCTGCTCCTGGGGTCATGTCGCGTACACCCTCCGAAGAGGGCGCGCGGTGCATAGCAACGGTAGTCCACGAGTGGGGGCGAGGATGAGCAGTTGACCTCGCGCCTTCATGAGGCAGGCTGTCCGTCAGCTGATCACGCAAGCAGAAAGTGCCTATGAACAGCAAGAATAAGGATTCTTGAGGCCTTCGTTTCCGCGTTCGTCGGAGGCGCTTCCCGGGTGAAGCAGCGTCTCGGTTCCTATTCGCGTGCCCGTATCGAGGGCCGCGGCCGGACGGTGGTCTCGCAGGCGGGGTCTGTGCTGCGGGTCGAGACGGTCCGCAAGTCCGTTCTGGATACGGCGATATCGGCGGCGTTGGCGCTCTGGCGCAAGCCGCCGACGGTGCACGATCCGGGCAAGATCCTGCTGGATGCGGCGCTCGTGGCTGCCCTTGGCGGGGGCTGCCTGGCGGACGTGTCGATGCTGCGGGCCGCGCCGGCTGTGTTCGGGTCAGTGGCTTCCGACCCGACGGTCTCGCGCCTGATCGATACCCTCGCGTCCGACGGCAAGCGCATGCTGGTGGCGATCCGTGTGGCCCGCACCGAAGTACGCTCCGGGGGCTGGACGTTGGCAGGTGCTGAGGCACCGGACGCTGGCCGACAGGTGATAGGCGGACCTGGGCGGTGTGCTCATGCTGGCGCACTCCGAGAAGCAGGACGCTGCCGCGACCTGGAAGAAGGCCTTCGGTCGCCATCCCTTGATGGGCTTCGTCGACCACGGCCGAGGCAGCAGCGCAGAACCTGTGGCCGCTCTACTGTGGCCCGGCAACGTGGGCTTCGGCATCGCCGCCGACCATTTCGAGGCCACCCGACTCGCCCCGGCTCAACTGCCGAAGAAGGTGCCGATGCGGGCGCCGGAGGTTGATCCATGCCGATTCCGGCGGCGTAACTCATAAATTCGTCGCCCATCTCGCCCGGCGCGGCCGGTGGCTGTCCTACTCGGTCGGCATGCCCCTCACCGACGCCATCCACCAGGCCGCACTCGAGATCCCCTCACCTTCGCCTGGACTGCGGCCGCCGAGCCGGACGGCGAAGTCCGCGACGGCGCCTGGGTCACCCGCCGGGTGAACCAGCCTCCGCATCAGCCCCCCACCCCTCCGCAAGCCCCGTC
>NZ_LIPN01000458.1 GCF_001418325.1 Streptomyces atriruber
GGGGCGAACGGTCTGCGAGACGGGTGCGGCCGAGGTGGGTAGGGGCGAGACGGATGCGGCCGAGGTGGTCGGCGGGGCGGCTGAGCGCGACGGCGGGAGCGCGGTGGTCATGCGTCTCACGATGAACCCGCCAATCTCGTAGCGCAAGCGAGATTCTGTTCGGGGTATCGCGTAGCATCGCTTACATGTTGAACCTGGAGCGCCTGCGTACGCTCGACGCCCTCGCCCGGCACGGATCGGTCAGCGGCGCGGCCGCCGGGCTGCATGTGACGACATCGGCGGTCTCGCAGCAGATGACGAAGTTGGAGCGCGAGGTCGGCCAGCAGCTGCTCGCCAAGAACGGCAGAGGCGTGCGCCTGACCGACGCGGGGCGGCTGCTCGCCCAGCACGCGGCGCGGATCCTGTCGCAGGTCGAGCTCGCCCAGGCCGACCTGGAGGAGCAGCGCGGCAAGGCGGTGGGGGAGCTGCGGATCTCCGCGTTCCCCACGGCCATGCGCGGCCTGCTGCCCGCCACCCTGTCCGCCCTGCGCACCGACCACCCCGGACTGCGGGTGGGCTGCCAGGAGATGGAGCCGACACCGGCCGTGGCGGCCGTGGTGCGCGGCGACATCGACATGGCGGTCGTCCTCGACTGGTACAACAAACCCCTGCCGATCCCGGAAGGCCTGGTCAAGGCCCCCCTCCTGGACGACCCGGCCGACGTGGCGATGCCCGCCGCGCACCCCCTCGCCGACCGCGCCGAGGTGGACCTGGAGGAGTTCGCGGACGACGAGTGGATCACCTGGGCGGAGGGCGAGTTCTGCCACGAGTGGCTGATGTTCACCCTGCGCGGCAAGGGCATCGAGCCACGCATCGGGCACCGCGCGGAGGAGCATCACACACAGCTCGCGCTGGTCGCCGCCGGACTCGGCGTGTGCGTGGCCCCGCAACTGGGCCGCGACCCGATGCCCGCGGGCGTGCGTACGGTCCCGGTGCGGCATCGGGTGCGGCGGCACGTGTACGTGGTGTGGCGGGCGGACGCGGACCGCCGCCCGTCGATCAGGGCGGCGGCGGAGGCGCTGAGGGGCGCGGGGGCGGGGCTGCGGTAGGCCTGCGGTAGAGGGAAGCCGCGAGCCGGGAGGGATCAGGTCTTGGCCTGGCGGCGGTTTCCGTCCGCGTCACAGGGCAGTTCCGCGGCGGTGTGGTTCGCGAGGAAGTCGCGGTCCGCCTGCCGCTCTGCCTCGGCCATCGCGGTCGGCTCCACCGCGATGACGCCGTCGAAGGGCCGGTCCACGTCCCGGATGATGCACAGCGTCGTCGTCAGCAGTGCTGTGATCACCGCGAGAGTGATCAGCTGGCCGCGGTTGTTCTTGCGCGGCAGACAGGTCCCGAGCGCCATGACCGTGACGGTCAGGGTCGCCAGGAGGAACCAGAAGATGGCACCGGGAACGCTGGCGGTGGCCTGGGTGAGGCGCTCCTCGCGCTCGTCGGACCGCTTGTTGTCGGCGGCGGTCAGCATGCCGAACACCGGCTTGCCCTGCAGTTCGCTGAACGCCCGCCGGATGTCGGTCGACCACACGCTGGGTGCGGGCGAACTCTTTCCGTCGGCCATGGTCCGCCACTCCTGCTGCCGCACGGCGCGTGCGTAGCAGACGGCATCGGCCTGAATGTGCGCCCGCTGCTCCGCGGGCGCGTACTCCGCGATCTCGACGAGCTGGTCCAGGGCGCGGCTCTCGCCGCGGGCGGCGACCTCCCCCTTCCCGTACGAGCCGGAGGCGGTGACCAGGACGAACGCGAGCAGCAGCACCGTCAGGGTCAGCAGCGGCCCGACCAGGTCCTTGACCGCCATGCCTTCGTCGTCGTCGGCGGTGATCAGGCGGGGACGCAGATAGCGGTTCGCGGCGAGTCCCGCGAGCAGGGCCAGTACGGCGACGGCAATGACGAGGACCACGGTGGGACACCTCCGGGGCGGCGGACGACCCGGGGGCCCGGGCGCGGCATCCATGCCCGCGGAGGCAGGGGGCGGGAACTGCAGAAACGTTCGTCCGTCTTCGAACGAGGTACGTCCTTACGCCGGAGGGACCGGCAGGTCGGCCAGCTTCCGGAAGTCCCAGGACGCGACGGCGTCCGGGGTCAGGCGCATCCAGCCGTGGCGGCCGTCGTGCGGCATCGCGTCCAGGCCGAATACCTTGCGGGCGAACAGTCGCTCCGGAGCGTCGAGTTCCGGGCAGGGGTCACCCGTGCGCGGGACCTCGCCCACGAACTCCACGGTCCCGGACAGCTCCACGCCGCGCAGCTCCCCGTACTCCTCGCCGGCGTCCACCACCACGGCGACCCGCGGGTCCTTGCGGAGGTCGGCCCAGCGCTTGCTGCGGGTGACCGAGTACAGCCAGAGCGACGTCCCGTCCCAGGCGAACCAGAGCGTGCTGACGTGCGGGGCACCGTCCGGGGACACGGTCGCCACCCGGCAGGTGCGCTCCGCGGTGAGGAACGCGTCGAGCTCGTCCGGCGTCATCATGATCCGGCGACCCCGGCGCTGCGTGACGGCCATGTGCCCTCCTGTTCGTCGTGCCCGACCGATGCTCATCGTGTCCGACCGAGCGGGTCGGACCCGTATAGCTGACTGTGCGTCAGGAAAGCATGGACGCTCTTCCTTCGCGGTGCAATGGCCGTTAGCCTCTCGCCGGCCGGTGTCCCGGACGTCCGCGACAAGGGGAAGCCATGCCGTCGTACGAAAAGCTCAGGGAGATCCTCGACCCCGCCACCACCGCCCTGTTGACCGTGGAGTGCCAGCGGGGCGTCGTCGGCACCGAGAGCGCGCTGCCCGAACTCGCCGCGGAGGCAAGGACGTCGGGGGCCCTCGCCAATGTCGCCCGGCTGGTGTCCGCCGCGCACCAAAGCGGCGTCCAGGTCCTGCACGCGGTCGCCGAGCGGCGGCCCGACGGGCGCGGGGCCAGCCGCAACGCCCGGCTCTTCCGGGCCGCCGAGAGACTCCCCGTGCAGCAGTTCTCGGGCACCGCGGCCGTGCGGATCGCCCCGCCGATCGAGGTGGCCGACGAGGACTTCGTCGTACGCCGACTGCACGGCCTGTCTCCCGTCGCGGGCACCGACGTGGACCCGCTGCTGCGCAACCTCGGCTGCCGCACCCTGCTGGTCACCGGCGTCTCCGCCAACGTCGCGATACCGAACGCGGTGTTCGATGCCGTGAACCTCGGCTACACCGCCGTCGTGCCCGCCGACGCCATCGCGGGCGTCCCCGCCGACTACACATCGGCCATGGTCCGCAACACCCTCGCGCTCGTCGCCACCATCACGACCACGCAGGACGTGCTGGGCGTCTGGAAGAGGCCGGGCCGGTCGGTCAAGCCAGCTTGATCGAGCCGCCCGCCACGACGATCCCGGCCGTCGGCAGCGGCTTCGGCGCGGGCCCGCCCCGC
>NZ_LIPN01000459.1 GCF_001418325.1 Streptomyces atriruber
GTCGCGTCGGCTGCGCCGATTCCGCTGCGCTCCACCCTTGACTCCCGTCCCTCCACCGCATGTTGACCTTGACCCGGACGGCCAGGGGTGGGGCCGACGGGTACGGGGGGATGGGCCATCACCTTTCATCGCCGGGTGCGGACCGGCCCATCGTGGGCACATGCCACGGTTTGCTGCTGGGCCAGCCGCGCGGCCTCGCCGCTCGGGCCATCACCCTTCATCGCCGGGTGCGGACCGGCCCATCGTGGGCGGACGTCACGGTGCGGGCTCCGCCGCCCGCGCGGCCTCGATGGCCAGGTCATCGGCTTGCGCTGCCGGGTGCGGACCGGCCCAACGTGAGTCACCCTCACCGCAGCCGCGCGGCTGCGATGCTCGGGTCATCGGCTTGCGTGGCCGGGTGCGGTCCGGTCCATCGGGTGTGGACGTCGCGGTGCGGGTTCCGCCGCCCGCGCGGCCTCGATGGCCAGGTCATCGGCTTGCGCTGCCGGGTGCGGACCGGTTCATCGTGAGTCCCCTCACCGCAGCCGCGCGGCTGCGATGCTCGGGTCATCGGCTTGCGTGGCCGGGTGCGGTCCGGTCCATCGGGTGTGGACGTCGCGGTGCGGGTTCTGCCGCCCGCGCGGCCTCGATGGTCGGGTCATCGGCTTGCGCTGCCGGATGCAGACCGGCCCGGACCGGTCCATCGCGGGCGGGCGGACGTCACGGTCACGGCGAGGGTGAGCCCGGCCCCCTCCCTCACCTACTTTCGGAAAGTTGCGAATGGGTTCGGCGCGCGCCCCCTCGCCAGACCCAATGCGCCCCCAAGCCGCATGCGTCAGGGTCCCGGATCCTCCGTCACGGGCAAGCATTCGGCAAGCAGGTCGACGACGTCGCGCCAGGCCCGCTGCGCGTGCTGGGGGTGGTAGCCGACGCCGGGGACGGTGGGGTGATCGACCGGCGGGTGGTGGAAGGCGTGCAAGGCGCCGCCGTAGACCGTGAGGCGCCAGTCGACGCCCGCGTCCTGCATCTCAGCGGTGAACGCGTCCCGTTGCACGGGTGACATGATCGGGTCCTCCGACCCGACCCCGGCCCACACCGGGCAGTGAATGCGTGCCGCCTCGCCCGGTCGGCCCGTGGTCAGTCCGTTGACCGTGCCGATCGCGCACAAGTCGACGCCGTCTCGCCCGAGTTCCAGCCCGACGGCTCCCCCGGTGCCGTAGCCGACGGCGGCGATCCGGTCGGGGTCGGTCCGTGGTTCGATGCGCAGCACGTCGAGCGCCGCATGGCCGATGCCTCGCATCCGGTCGGGATCGGCGAGCAGCGGCATGCAACGGGCCAGCATCTGCTGGGGGGCGCTCAAATAGCGCCCGCCGTGCAGGTCGAAGGCCAGCGCTATGTACCCCAGCTCGGCGAGCGCATCGGCCCGGCGGCGCTCGACGTCGCTGAGCCCCATGCCCTCCGGCCCGAGCAGCACTGCGGGCCGGCGGTCGACACCGGCCGGGAGCGCGAGGTGCCCGATCATCGCCAGACCGTCGGCCGGGTACTCGACCGTACGCGTCGTAATCGTCGTCATGAGACCGGACAGTAGTGATCGTCGAGCCCGGTCCGGCCGCTGTTCTGCCGCCAGCAGAGCGGCGCGGGGGCGCGGCCAGGGGGCGCGCGCCGGACTCATTCGCAACTTTCCGAAAGTAGGTGAGGGAGGGGGGCCGGGCTCACCCTCGCCGTGACCGTGACATCCGCCCGCCCGCGATGGACCGGTCCGCACCCGGCCACGCAAGCCGATGACCCGACCATCGAGGCCGCGCGGGCGGCAGAACCCGCACCATGGCGTCCACACCCGATGGACCGTTCTGCACCCGGCCACGCAAGCCGATGACCCGGGCGTCGCAGCCGCGCGGCTGCGGTGAGGGGACTCACGATGAACCGGTCCGCACCCGGCGATGAAGGGTGATGGCCCGAGCGGCGAGGCCGCGCGGCTGACCCAGCAGCAAACCGTGACACGCGCCCACGATGGACCGGACCGCACCCGGCAGCGCAAGGCGATGACCCGGCCAGCGAGGCCGCCGGGCCGACCGAGCCCCGACCGTGACGGGCACCCACGATGGACCGGTCCGCACCCGGCGATGAAAGGGGATGACCCATCCCCCCGTACCCGTCGGCCCCACCCCTGGCCGTCCGGGTCAAGGTCAACGTGCGGTGGAGGGACGGGAGTCAAGGGTGGAGCGCAGCGGAATCGGCGCAGCCGACGCGACAAAGTCGCGCCCTTTACTCCCGGCCCGGAACCGCCACACTCCGCAAAACCCCGGGCGGCCCCGGCAACCATCAAAGACGCCGCCCCACCGAAGTCACCCGCCCCACCACACCTACGCGACCATAAGCACGATCTTGCCCTGGATGTGCCCCCGGGCAGCCCGCTCGTGCGCCGCCCCCGCCTCCGCCAGCGGAAACGTTCCGTCGAGCGCGACCCGCACCGTGCCCTCCTCGACCAGGCGGCCCAGCTCGGCGAGTTGCGCGCCGCTCGACCGGACCTGGGTGAGCGAGACCGTGATGCCCAGCTCGGCGTTCTCCTCCTCGTCGAACTCGCCGAAGTACACGGGGTACAGGGACCCGCCACGCTTGAGCGTGCGCAGGAAGCGCCTGCTGTCGGGGCCCCCGACCACGTCCAGGACGAGATCGACGTCGCGGACGACGTCCTCGGGGCGCTCCTTGGTGTAGTCGATGAACTCGTCGGCACCGAGCCCGCGCAGGAACGCCTCGTGGGCGCCGGAGGCCACGGCGATGACGCGGGCGCCCTTCCACTTGGCGAGCTGAAGGGCGAGGTGCCCCACACCGCCCGCGGCGCCGTTGATGAGCACGGTGGTCCCGGCGTCGAGCGCGGCCGGACGGTGCTGCGCCTCCTGGAACGGCGAGGGGTGGTCGTGCCCGAGCTCGATCAGGAACTGCCACGCCGTCAGCCCGGACATGGGCAGGCCCGCGGCGTGCGCATGGTCGACGGACGTCGGCTTGCGAGCGAAGTCGGCCGCCGGAGCGGTGACGTACTCGGCGTACGCGCCGCCCTGAAGAGCGGTGGGGAAGCGCAGCAGGCCGATCACCTCGTCGCCGACGGAGAAGCGAGGGGCATCGGCGCCGGGACCGAGGGCTGCCACGACGCCCGAGACGTCGGTCCCCGGAATCAGCGGGAGAGGGAGCGGGGGCTTGAGCTCGGGAGGCATGTTCCGCAGCCCCTCACGCACGTACCAGTCCGGAGGATTGAGACCGACCGCGTGCACGCGGACGAGCGCCTCCCCCGGCCCCGGCTCGGGAACCGGCACGTCCTCGTACCTCAGCACCTCGGGGGCGCCGAACGCGTGCAGCCGGACCGCCTTCATCATCTCTGCCGCCATCGCCTTTGCTCTCCTGCTCGCGCTACGGGATACCCTCATCCGGACCAGCGATCCACATAAGTGGACCACTGATCCGAATATATGGATCAGTGGTCCGGATAGTCAAGCAAGCCAGATCGAGCAAGAGGGACAGATGCGGGCCGACGCCAGGAAGAACCGCGACCACCTGCTCGCCGTAGCGGGCACCGCCATCGCCGAGCAGGGCGTCGACGTGGCCCTGCGCGACATCGCACGCAGGGCAGACGTCGGGCTCGCCACGCTGCTGCGGCACTTCCCGACGCGCGAGGCACTGCTCGACGCCCTCCTCCGCACGGGCTTCGACGAACTGACGGCGAAGGCGTGCGCGCTGGAGACGTCGAGCGCACCCGGGGACGCCCTCGTCTCGTGGCTGCGCGACGGCGTCGCGTGGACGACGCGGTACCGGGGCGCGACCGCGCTGATGGCGGCCGCCATCGCGGACCCCGAATCCGCGCTCCACGCTTCGTGCGTGGCCCTGCGCGCCGCCGGTGCGCGGCTCCTGACCCGCGCCCAGGCGGCGGGCGTGGCACGGAGCGACATCGACGGCGCCGACCTGTTCGCGCTGATCGCCATGCTCGCCTGGCTCGGCGACCAGCCCGCGCTCGCACCCCGCGCCGACCGCCTCTTCGACGTCGTCTCCGCCGCGGTCCTGACGAGCACGGCCGGGTGACGCCGAAGGTCAGCCCATGCTGAGAGCGCCGTCCAGGGACTCCCGGATGATGTCCGCGTGCCCCGCGTGCTGCGCGGTCTCGCCGATGATGTGCAGCAGGACCCGCCGGGCCGACCACCGCGTGCCGGGCGCCCACCAAGGGGCGTCCGGGAGGGGGTGGGACACGTCGAGGCCGGGCAGTCCGCGCACCAGCGCGTCGGTGCGTGCCGCGACCTCCTCGTAGGCGTCGAGGACGCCCGCCAGCGTCTCGCCGGGCAGCATCCGGAACTCGTCGGCCCGCTGCGCCCAGTCCTCGTCGGTCATGTCGGTGACGGCCCCCAGGGCGGGGAGACCGTCCTCGATGAAGGCGGTCCACACCCTCTCGACCGAGGTGACGTGCTTGATGATGCCGCCCAGGCACAGCTCGCTCGCGGTGGTGCGCGACCCGGCCTGCTCGTCGGTGAGGTCGCGGGCGGTGTGGCGCAGCATCGTGCGGTGCTGCGCCAGCACCACCAGCAGGTCGGCTCGCTCGCCGGTGATCGTCGACTGGTCGAGGGGCATGATGTCGGGCATGGCCGGTGCCGCCTTCCGTAGGTTCCGCCTCTTCGGACAAGCAGCACGCTAGACGGCAACTAGGCCAGTTCCCGGCCTAGTTGCCGCCGCCGACGGGACGGGCAACACCTCTTTCATGAACGCTACATGGCAGTCCCGTTGCGGCACCCCGTGATCGCTTGAGGCGGCCGCGGGCACCCGGCTACGTTCGAGGAGTCAGGTCGACGCGAGCAACAAGCGCGAGCAACAAGGTCGACGACTTGGCCGTGTGCCCGAGAGGCTCAGGGGCTGGACTGCAAATCCAGTAACGCGGGTTCGAATCCCGCCACGGCCTCCGACGGCGTCACCGCGCCGTGCAGCAGCAGCCGAAGGGGCGGTCCCTCACCAGGGACCGCCCCTTCGGCGTGCTCCGTCACACTAAGCCACCCGCGCTTCGTCCAGCCCCGCCAGGATCGCGTCCACGGTCTCCTCGACCGTCAGCTCCGAAGTGTCCAGCCGGAGCCCGACCTCCGGCGTCCGCTCCCGCAGGATCGCGTCCAGGTCCTCGACCGTCCACGCGCCGTACCCCGTCTTGCCGCGGGCCTCCTCGCGGGCCGCGACCGCTTCGGGGCGCGGGGCGAGGACCACCACGTACGCGGGGCGGGTGCGTACGAGGTCCACGTACGTCCGCAGCTCCTCGCCCAGGATGACGTCCTGGACGACCGCGGTGAAGCCCGCGTCGGCGTACGCGTCGGCGGCCGACGCCGACAGGCGGTAGCGGAGCCGGAGTTGGGCCTCGCCCTCACCGCCCGGCACGCCCTCGTACGGCACCCCGCCCGACACGATCATCCGGCGGAACGCGTCACCCCGCACGTGCGCGGCCTTCGGCAGCCGCTCGGCCAGGGCCTGCGCGACCGTGGACTTGCCGGACGCCATGATGCCGGTGACGACGATGACGCCACGGGACACGCCCGCCGCCGCTGCACTTCGCTCGCTCTCCACGTCACAAGACTCCCAGGAGAGTCATCGCACCGGCCACCGAGAAAAACGCCCCGGCGACGCGCACGGTCGTCACGCTCCTCGGTCGGCGCCGATGCTGGTAGGAGATCAGCTGGAACCACTCGGCCGCACGGAACACGTTGGTGGCCAGCGCCATGCCGCCCACCAGGGTGCAGATCCCCCAGCCCACCACGGACGCGCGCCGTTCCTACGGGGAGGGGGCGGCGACCGCGGCCTGCGGGCGGATCGGGAGGCGGTTGACCGGGCGGCCCGTCGCGGCGCGGACCGCCGAGGCGATCGCCGCCGGTGACGCCACGACCGGGACCGCGCTGGCCGCCTTCGCGCCGAACGGCGCCACGACGTCCCGCTCCTCCACCAGCTTCACGATGCGGATGTCGGGGGCGTCGAGGGCGGTCGGCAGGGCGTAGCCCGTCAGGTCCGGGTGGCGGACGAGACCGCGGGGCGTGCGGAGGTTCTCCGTGAGCGCCGCGCCCACGCCCTGGGTGACACCCGCCTCGATGCGGGCCTTCAGCTGGGCGGGGTTGAGGATGCGGCCCACGTCCTGCGCGACGGCCAGCTCCACGACCCGCACGGAACCGATCTCGATGTCGACGTCGACGACCGCGCGGATCGCGCAGAACGCCATGCCGACGAAGGCGTCGCCCTGCCCGGCCTCGTCCAGCGGCTCGGTCGGGTGGGGGCGGCACTGGGCCGTGGCCCAGAGCTCCTTGCCCTCCAGGGCCTCGGTGACGGTCGTGGACAGCACGCCGTCGTACGAGGTGATCTTGCCGTCGGTGATCTGGAGCAGCTCGGTCGACATCCCGAACTTGTGGGCCAGCGGCTGGAGGAGCTGCGTGCGGACCATCTTCGCCGCGCGCTCCACCGCCCCGCCCGACACCCAGGTGTGGCGGCCGCGGCAGCTCGGGCCCGCGGGGGGCTGGTCGGTGTCGACGGGGGCGACCCGCACGTCCTCGATGCCGAGCGTCTCCTGGACGATCTGGCGGGCCAGCGTGGTGAAGCCCTGGCCGGTCTCGACGGCCGCGCAGATCACCGTCGCCCCGCCGTCGTGGACCTTCACGGTGGCCGTGGAGACCTCGTCCGTGCCCTCGGCGCCCAGCAGCTGGACCATGCCGAGGCCGTAGCCGACGCCGCGCCGGACGGCGGCCGGTTCGCCCGCGCCCTCGGGGCCGCCGGGCAGCAGCCACTCGTCCTCGGGGGTGTCCTTGGGCAGCTCGGGCAGCGGGGCGTCCCGCACGGCGGCGAGGAGTTCGGCCACCGGGGCGGGGCACGTCACGGTCTGCCCGGTGGGCAGGATGTCGCCGGTCGCCATGGCGTTGCGCAGCCGCAGCTCCGCCGGGTCGACGCCCAGCTTCTTGGCGATCTTGTCCATCTGCGCCTCGTACGCGGCGCACACCTGGAGGGCGCCCTCGCCCCGCACGTGCCCGGAGGGCGGGTTGTTCGTACGGACCGCCCAGCCCTCGATGAAGGCGTTCGGCACGACGTACGGACCGCAGGCGAAGGAGACCGCCGCGGCCAGCGCCTCCGAGGACGTGTCGGCGTACGCGCCCGCGTCGAGCAGGACCTGCGCCTCCACCTTGACCAGGCGGCCCTCGGCGTCCGCGTGGTGGCGGTAGCGCAGGAGCGTCGGGTGGCGGTGGGCGTGGCTGAGGAAGGACTCCTCGCGGGTCGCGGTGAGCTTGACCGGGCAGCCGGTGCGCAGCGCGAGGAGCCCGAGCGGGAGCTGGAAGCCCGCGTCCTCGCGGTCGGCGGTCGCGCCCGGCACACCCGTGACGACCACCTTCACGCGGTCCGGGGTGATGCCGAAGCAGGCGGCGGCCCGGTCGCGGTCGGCGTGCGGGTCGGTGGAGGCGATGTACAGCTCCACGCCCCCGTCGGGGCGCGGTACCGCGAGGCCCGCCTCGGCGCCGATCGGCGCCGGGTCCTGGCGGCCGATGCGGTACAGGCCCTCGACGACGAGCTCGCCCGCCGCCTCCGGGTCGCCGTGCCGCAGCGGGATGTGGCGGATGAGGTTGCCGTCGGGGTGCAGCGGTTCGGCCTCGAAGGCCTTCTCCGGGTCGGTGACCGGTTCGAGCACCTCGTACTCGACGATGACGGCGGCGGCGGCCATCCGCGCGGTGTCGGGGTGGTCGGCGGCCACGGCGGCGATGGGCTCGCCGTGGTGGCGTACGACATCGGAGGCAAAGACCGGCCGGTCCGGGGTGCGTCGGCCGTGCAGCGGCTCGCCCGGCACGTCCTCGTGCGTGACGACCGCGCGAACGCCCGGCATCTCCAGGGCGTGGCTGGTGTCGATGGAGACGATGCGGGCGTGCGCGTGCGGGGACCGCAGGACCGCCGCCCACAGCAGGCCCTCGGCCCACAGGTCGGCGGCGTAGGGGAAGGTGCCCTCCGTCTTCACCCGGGACTCCGCGGACGGCAGCGACGCACCGATGCCGTGCGGCGGCTCGGCCGCCCGGCGGTCGGCGGCGGGCGTGGTCGCGGTGGTGGCTTCGGTGCTCACGCGTGGCCTCCGTCCTGGCCGTAGGGGCCCTGCTGTCCTTCGGGTCCGGGTCCGCCGTCGTACGGGTGCGGTGCGTCGTACGCCCCGTCGTGCGCGGGCTGGTGGACGCCGCCGTCGCCGGGGCCCGCC
>NZ_LIPN01000046.1 GCF_001418325.1 Streptomyces atriruber
GCGGCGGCCGCCCGGCTCCTCGCCGCGCACCCGGCCCCGTACGCCGGAATCCTCTGCACCATCGACGTCACAGCCGACCCCCTGGACGTGTATGAGTCGCTGCTCGAACTGCGCCCGCCGGGCGTCGACTTCCTGCTGCCGCACGCCCACTGGGGCGCGCCGCCGCCCGGCACCGCCCGCGAGGAGCGGCCCGGCCGGTACCGGCCCCGCCCCACCCCCTACGGCGACTGGCTCGCCGCCGTCTTCGACGCCTGGTGGGACGCGGGCGGGCTGCGCACCCGCGTCCGGCTCTTCCGGGAGATCGCGGCCCTGCTGCTCGGCCTGCCCAGCACCGCCGAGGCCGTCGGCCTGTCGCCGCTCGCGGCGGTCGTCGTCGACACGGACGGCGCGATCGAGCAGGTCGACTCGTTGAAGTCCGCCTATCCCGGCGCCCCCGCCACGGGCCTGGACGTCTTCCGGCACGGCTTCGACGAGGCCCTGCGCCATCCCGGCATCGCCGCCCGCCAACTCGGCCTGGAGGGAAGGGCAGAGGAATGCCGCGGCTGCCCCGTCGTCCGGGTCTGCGGCGGCGGCAACTACGTCCACCGCTACGCACCGGGCAGCGGATTCCTGCACCCCAGCGTCTACTGCGCCGACCTGGAACGCCTCGTCCGGCACATGGCGGACCGCCTTGCCACCGTCACATCCCGATCAGAGGTGTCAACTCGGCTACCCTGACGCCTCTTTGGCGCACAATTGAGTTCCCCGTGCACTCACGTGCCAGTTCCACCACCACTTCACCGGACAAGGAGGCCGCGCATGACCGGACCGCAGGACGCAGAGCGCCCCCACGTCACCGTGGTCTTCGCGGGCCAGAGCGAGTCCTGGGCCAAGTGGATCGAGCACCAGATCCGCGCCGCGGGCCGCGGCACCACCCTGGTGCGCTGGAACCCGCTGCAGCGCCCGCCCACCCCCGACGCCCTCACCGACCTCCTCGACGGCCCCGGTCGCATCCTGCTGCTCATCGACGACTGGTACGAGAAGCTCGGCACCGAACGCTTCGAGGCGTGGGCCGCCGCCCTGCGCGAGGTGCTGCCCGCGCACCGCGACCGGATCGCCGCCGTCAGCATCACCGCCAAGGCGCTGCCCGACGCGGTGATCGCGCTGGCCCCCGTCGAACTGCGCGGCCTGCGCCCCGAGGCGGCCCGCAGCCGCGTCCTGGAGTGCGCGGGCATCGCCGCCCCGATGACCCTCGTCGCCCTCGCCCCGGGCCCCCGTTTCCCCGACGACCTGCCCGAGGTGTGGAACGCCCAGCGCCGCAACCGCCGCTTCACCGGCCGCACCCGGCTCCTGGAGACCGTCCACGACACGTTCGCGGCGGCGGGCGGCGAGGGCTGCGCGCTCGCCCTGCACGGCCCCGGCGGCATGGGCAAGACCCAGCTGGCCCTGGAGTACGTCCACCGGTTCGCCGGGGACTACGACATCGTGTGGTGGGTCACCGCCGCGGGCCGCATCACCCCGCGCGAGCAGTTCGCGGCCCTCGCGCCCCGGCTCGGCATCGAGGTGTCCGGGCAGCTCGACACGGTCATCGACGCCGTACGCCGCGAGCTGACCCGCACGGCACGCCCCTGGCTGCTCGTCCTGGACGGCGCGGAGGCGCCCGACAAGGTGCTCGACCTCATCCCGGAAGGGCGCGGCCACGTCCTGGTGACCACGCTCAGCGCCGACTGGGCCGCGCACACCGAGGCGGCCGTGCCGGTCCCGCCCTTCGAGCGCGCCGAGAGCGTCGCCTTCGTCGGCCGCAGGGCCGCCCGGCTCGCCGAGGAGGACGCCGAGCGCCTCGCCGAGGCCGTCGAGGACATGCCGCTGCTCCTCGACCAGATGGCCGCCTGGCTCGACGTCACCCCGACCGCCGACGTGCCCGGCTACATCAAGGACATCCGCGGCGGCAGGCCCGACCGCTTCGGCGTCGTGGAGTCCCGCGACTATCCCGAGTCCTTCCAGGTCGCCTGGGCCAAGACCCTCAACACCCTGCGCGAGGGCGCCGCGACGGCCTGGCAGCTCCTGAACCTCCTCGCCTGCTTCTCCCCGGACGTGGTGCCGGTCCGCCTCCTGCAGACCGCGCGCCGCGGCGACCTGCCGCGCCCCCTCGCCGAGCTGGTGTCGGAGCCGAGCAGCTGGAACACGGCCCTGCGCAGGCTCTCCGAGATCACCTCCATGCGCGTCGAGTACGAGCCGGGGCGGATGGACATCCAGCGCGTCAGCACCCTGCGCATGCACCGCCTCTTCCACCGCTACGTCGTCGGCATCCAGTCCCCGCACGACCGCACGCGCTACTCGGAGGCCGCCCGCAAGGTCCTGGTCACCGCCGACCCGCGCGACCCCGGCTCCCGCGCCAACTGGGCGCGGTACGCCGAACTGATCCCGCACCTGGAGCCGTCCGGCGCCCTCGCCTCCACCGACGACGACGTGCGCGAACTGGTCCTCAACTGCATCGAGTACCTGCGCATGCGGGGCGAGGAGGAGGAAGGCCGGTGGCTCAGCAGTGAGGCCGTGCGGCACTGGCGCGCCGCCTCGGGACCCACCGACCGCGCCGTGCTCGTCGCCGTCCACCAGCACGCCAACATGTTGCGCAGCCTCGGCCGCAGCGCCGAGGCCGAGGCCGTGGGCCGCGACATCCTGGACCGTCTCGTCGCCGGGGGCGGCGCCCGCCCCATCGAGGTGATCCGCGCCAAGGACGGCCTCGCGGGCACCCTCATGGCGATGGGGCGCTACGACGAGGCGCGCGAGCTCTTCGAGGAGGCCGCGAGCCAGGCGTCGGCCGAGCTGGGCGGCGAGAGCGTGCCCCGCACCCTCAGCCTGCGCAGCAACCTCGCCGTCGCCCTCGGCCTCCAGGGGCACTACGGAGACGCCCTCGCCCTGCACCGCAGGATCCTGGAGGACCGCGTCCAGCTCCTGGGCGGCAAGAATCCGCTGACGCTGCACTCCGCGCTGCGCACCGCCTGGATGCTGCGCCTCCTCGGCGACTACGCCGAGGCGCGGCAGATCCAGGGCCACAACTCCCGGCTGCACGCGCAGGTCCTGGACCACCGCCACAGCCAGACGCTGTACGCCGAGCACAACCTCGCCCTCTGCGACCGGCGCTCCGGCGACCTGGCGGCCGCACAGGAGGGGATGGGCCGGGTGTACGAGAAGGTGCTGCGCAGGCGCGGCGAGCGCCACCCCGACTCGCTCATGATCTCCTGCGACTACGCCATGCTCCTGCGCCAGCTGGGCCGCGCCGCCGAGGCGCGCGAACTGGCCGAGCGCACCGCCGAGGCGTACACGGACCAGCTCGGGCGGTCCCATCCGTACGCCGTGGGAGCCCGGGACAACGTGGTGGGGCTGCTGCGGGACGCGGGCGAGGTGGACGCGGCGCTCGCCCTGTCCGGGCGGGTCATGGTGGAGATGGAGCAGGCGGTGGGGCCGGGACACCCGTGGGCGCTGGCCTGCGCCCTCAACGGCGCCATCACGCTCCTTCTGGCCGGGGAAACCGACGGCGCGGCGGCCATCGCGCGGCCCGCCGCCGAGTGGTCCGTCCGCACCGTGGGCGAGTCCCACGTCCTCACCCGCGACCTCCGGTCGGTCCTCACACTCGGCACCGGCCTGCTCACGGGCGGCGTCCCGCACTGGGACTTCGAGCCCCAGCCGATCTGACGGACCCCGCACACGCCGGTGGGCCCGGCCCCGAGTCGGAAGACTCGGGGCCGGGCCCACTCGCGTGAGACCTCCGGGGCCTAGGCCTCGAAGACCTCGCTGATCAGCTGCTCCTGCTCGGCCTGGTGACGCTTGGCCGAACCGACCGCCGGGGACGAGCCGTGCGGCCGCGAGATGCGGCGCAGGCGCTCGCCGTGCGGGATGTCCGCGCCGACGGCCAGGTCCAGGTGGTCGATGAGGTTGAGGGCGATGAAGGGCCATGCGCCCTGGTTCGCCGGCTCCTCCTGCGCCCACAGGTACTTCTCGGCGTTCGGGTACTTGGCGATCTCCGCCTGGAGCTCCGCACCCGGCAGCGGGTACAGGCGCTCGATGCGGATGAGGGCCGTGTCGTCGGCGCCGCGCTTCTGCCGCTCGGCCTCCAGGTCGTAGTACAGCTTGCCCGCGCAGAAGACGACCTTGCGGACCGCCGACGGGTCGACGTGGCTGTCGCCGATGACCGGGCGGAAGCCGCCCGTCGTGAACTCCTCCGTCTTCGAGGCCGCCGCCTTGAGGCGCAGCATCGACTTCGGGGTGAAGACCACCAGCGGCTTGTGGTGCGGGTTGTGCACCTGCCACCGCAGGAGGTGGAAGTAGTTCGACGGGAGGGTCGGCATCGCGACCGTCATGTTGTTCTGCGCGCACAGCTGCAGGAAGCGCTCGATGCGGGCGGACGAGTGGTCCGGGCCCTGGCCCTCGTAGCCGTGCGGCAGGAGCAGGGTGACACCGGAGTGCTGGTTCCACTTCTGCTCGGCGGCGGAGATGTACTCGTCCACCACCGTCTGCGCGCCGTTGACGAAGTCACCGAACTGCGCTTCCCACATGACGAGGGACTCGGGGCGGGCCAGCGAGTAGCCGTACTCGAAGCCCATCACCGCGTACTCGGAGAGCAGCGAGTCGTAGACGTTGTAGCGCGCCTGCTCCTCGGAGAGGTACATCAGCGGCGTGTAGTCCTCGCCCGTCGCGCGGTCGATGAGGACCGCGTGGCGCTGGCCGAACGTGCCGCGGCGGGAGTCCTGGCCCGACAGGCGGACCGGGGTGCCCTCCAGGAGCAGCGAGCCGATGGCGAGGGTCTCGCCCATGCCCCAGTCGATCGTGCCCTCTTCGACCATCGTCGCGCGGCGCTGCAGTTGCGGCAGCAGACGCGGGTGGACGGTGACCCGGTCGGGGATGTTGACCTGGGACTCGGCGATCCGCTTGACGACCTCCTGGGAGATCGCGGTCTCGACGTGCACCGGGAACTCGGCCTGCGGCGAGGGCACCTCGGCCTGCGCGGGCTGCGAGACGGCCTCGCGGACCTCGGTGAAGACCTTCTCCAGCTGGCCCTGGAAGTCCTGCAGCGCCTGCTCGGCCTCTTCCAGGGTGATGTCGCCGCGACCGATGAGGGACTCGGTGTAGAGCTTGCGCACCGAGCGCTTCTTGTCGATCAGGTCGTACATCAGCGGCTGCGTGAACGCCGGGTTGTCCGACTCGTTGTGACCGCGGCGGCGGTAGCAGATGAGGTCGATGACGACGTCCTTGTTGAACGCCTGCCGGAACTCGAAGGCAAGGCGGGCAACGCGGACGACGGCCTCGGGGTCGTCGCCGTTCACGTGGAAGATCGGCGCCTCGATCATGCGGGCCACGTCGGTGGCGTACATGGAGGAGCGCGACGACTCCGGGGCGGCGGTGAAGCCGACCTGGTTGTTGATGACGATGTGGACCGTGCCGCCCGTGCGGTAGCCGCGCAGCTGCGACATGTTGAGCGTCTCGGCGACCACACCCTGGCCCGCGAAGGCCGCGTCACCGTGCAGGGCGACGGGCAGGACCGTGAAGTCCGTGCCGCCCTTGTTGATGATGTCCTGCTTGGCGCGGACGATGCCCTCGATGACCGGGTCGACCGTCTCCAGGTGGGACGGGTTGGCGGCAAGCGAGACCTTGATCTGCTCGCCGTCCAGGCCGGTGAAGGTGCCCTCGGCGCCCAGGTGGTACTTCACGTCGCCGGAGCCGTGCATGGACTTGGGGTCCATGTTGCCCTCGAACTCGCGGAAGATCTGGGCGTACGACTTGCCGACGATGTTGGCGAGGACGTTCAGGCGGCCGCGGTGGGCCATGCCGATGACGACCTCGTCCAGGCGCGACTCGGCGGCGCTGTCGAGCACGGCGTCGAGCAGCGGGATGACGGACTCGCCGCCCTCCAGGGAGAAGCGCTTCTGGCCGACGTACTTCGTCTGCAGGAAGGTCTCGAAGGCCTCCGCGGAGTTCAGCCTGCGCAGGATGCGCAGCTGCTCCTCGCGCTCGGGCTTGGTGGCGTGGGTCCGCTCGATGCGGTCCTGCAGCCACTTGCGCTGCTTCGGGTCCTGGATGTGCATGAACTCGACGCCGGTGGTGCGGCAGTACGAGTCGCGCAGCACGCCGAGGACGTCGCGCAGCTTCATCATCGACTTGCCGGCGAAGCCGCCGACCGCGAACTCCCGCTCCAGGTCCCACAGGGTGAGGCCGTGCTCGGTGATGTCCAGGTCGGGGTGCTTGCGCTGCTTGTACTCCAGCGGGTCCGTGTCGGCCATGACGTGGCCGCGGACGCGGTAGGAGTGGATCAGCTCGAAGACGCGGGCGGCCTTCGTGACGTCGTCGTCGTGCGAGGCGTCGATGTCCTTGAGCCAGCGGACCGGCTCGTAGGGGATCCGGAGCGCCTTGAAGATCTCGTCGTAGAAGTCCTGCTCGCCGAGGAGGAGGTTCGCGACGATCCGCAGGAACTCGCCGGAGGCGGCGCCCTGGATGACCCGGTGGTCGTAGGTCGACGTGAGCGTCATGACCTTCGAGATGCCGAGCTTGTTCAGGGTGTCCTGGGAGGTGCCCTGGAACTCCGCGGGGTAGTCCATGGAGCCGACGCCCATGATGACCGACTGGCCGGGCATCAGACGCGGGACCGAGTGGACGGTGCCGAGGCCGCCGGGGTTGGTCAGGGAGACCGTCACGCCGGTGAAGTCGTCCATGCCCAGCTTGCCGTCACGGGCGCGGCGGACGATGTCCTCGTAGGCCTGCCAGAACTCGAAGAAGTTCAGCGTCTCGGCCTTCTTGATGCCCGCGACGACCAGCTGGCGGTCGCCGTTGGGCTTCACCAGGTCGATGGCGAGGCCGAAGTTGACGTGCTCCGGCTTGACCAGGGTCGGCTTGCCGTCCTTCTCGACGAAGGAGTAGTTCATCGACGGCATGGCCTTGATGGCCTGCACCATCGCGTACCCGATGAGGTGCGTGAAGGAGATCTTCCCGCCGCGGGCGCGCTTGAGGTGGTTGTTGATGACGATGCGGTTGTCGAAGAGCAGCTTCACCGGGACCGCGCGGACCGACGTCGCCGTCGGGACCTCGATCGAGGCGTTCATGTTCTTCGCGACGGCGGCGCTCGGGCCGCGCAGCGTCACGTACTCGGGACCGGCGGGGGCCTCCGTCGCGGGCGCGGGCTTGGCGGCGGCGGGCTTCGCGGCGGCGGGCTTGGCCGCGGGGGCCGGGGC
>NZ_LIPN01000460.1 GCF_001418325.1 Streptomyces atriruber
ACCCCGCCGCCGAGCGGGCCGTCCGTGCCCTCTCCGAAGCGGTCAAGTACGCGCAGTGGCGACGCGAGGCCGCCGAGCCGGGGCGGGTGCACGAGTACGACGACATCGACGAGAGCGGCGCCGCCGGGCGCATCGAGGAGCTGCTCGCCGCCGACGGCGACCCGCGCGGCCTCACCCTCGCCCCGGCCGACGCCCACGAGCTGCTCGGGCGCTACGGCATTCGCGTACGACGGGCCCTGCCCGCGCCCGACGCCGACGCGGCGGTGCACGCCGCGCGGACCATCGGTTACCCCGTGGCCCTGAAGACCACGGCCCCGCACCTGCGGCACCGCGCCGACCTCGGCGGTGTGCGCCTCGACCTGGCCGACGAGGAGCAACTGCGCCGGGCGTACCAGGAACTGACGGACGTTTTCGGCAAGCCCGCCGAGCTGCGGCCCGTCGTGCAGGGCATGGTGCCGCGCGGCGTCGACACCGTGGTGCGCGCGGTCNNGCGACACCGCCCACCGCCTCGTCCCGGTCACCGACCAGGAGGCGGGCTCGCTGATCAGATCCATCCGGACCGCGCCGCTCCTCTTCGGCTGGCGCGGCTCCGCGCCCGTGGACACCCCGGCCCTCGAAGAGCTCCTCCAGCGGGTCTCCCGGCTCGTCGACGACCACCCCGAGGTGGTCGGCGTCTCCCTGGAACCCGTCGTCGTCGCCCAGCGCGGCCTCGCCGTGCTCGACGCCTCCGTCCGGCTCGCGCCCCCGCCCGCCCGTGACGACCTGGGCCCGCGCACCCTTCCCGGCTACTGAGGGGCCTGCCGGGGCGCGCGACGGCCCCTCGCGGGCACCAGAGCGTCCCGGCCGCGACCGAGGCGGCCACGGGGCACCGTGCGCCCCGCGCCTGGCCGTAGGATGGACGGCATGGCAAAGACCGGTACGACGACCCAGGGGCTGCGCGCGGCGATCGAGCGCAGCGGCTACTACCCGGCCCTCGTGGCCGAGGCGGTGGAGGCCGCGATCGGCGGCGAGGCCATCGGGTCGTACCTGGTCCACCAGGAGACGACGTTCGACGCCAACGAAGTGCGTCGGCACGTCACCGTCCTCGTCCTGACCGGCACGCGCTTTATCGTCAGCCACACCGACGAGCAGGCGGCGGACAGCACGTCCCCGACGCCGTACGCGACGACCTCCACGGAGTCCGTCAAGATCGGCCGCATCTCCTCGGTCGTGGTCAGCCGCGTCGTCGCCAACCCCGAGAAGTACGTGCCCGGGACGCCGCCCCGCGAGGTCGTCCTGACCATCGGCTGGGGTGCCGTGTCGCGCATCGACCTGGAGCCCGCCGCCTGCGGCGACCCCAACTGCGAGGCCGACCACGGATACACCGGCAGCTCGACCGCCGACGACCTGAGCCTGCGCGTCAGCGAGGCGGGCGACGGCCCCGACACCGTGCGGCAGACCCTCGCCTTCGCCCAGGCCCTGTCCGAGGCGACCGCGGACAACGCCCGCTGATGGCCCTTCCTTCCTGGGACGACGTACAACCGCTCGCCCTCGACACCGCTCCCGTGCCCGCGTACGGCACGGGCTCGCTGGCCGACCTGCTGCCCACGCTCGTCGCCCACCAGGGCGTCGACGGCTTCGCGCCCGCCATCCCCGAACTCGCTCCGGCCGACCGGAACTGCGTCTTCCTGATCGATGGCCTGGGCTGGGAGCAGCTCAAGGCGCACCCCGCCGAGGCCCCCTTCCTGACCTCGCTGCTGCAGAGCTCGCGCGGCGGCACGGGACGGCCCGTCACCGCGGGCTTCCCCGCCACCACCGCGACTTCGCTCGCCTCGGTCGGCACGGGCCTGCCGCCCGGCGCGCACGGCCTGCCCGGGTACGCCGTCCGCAACCCGGCCACCGGCGAGCTGATGAACCAGCTCCGCTGGAACCCGTGGACCGACCCGCACGCCTGGCAGCCGTACCCCACGGTCTTCCAGCGCGCCCACGAAGCGGGCGTGCACACCGCGCAGGTCTCGTCGCCGACCTTCGAGCACACCCCGCTCACCAAGATCGCCCTGAGCGGCGGCACCTTCCGGGGCAGGCTCTCCGGAGAGGACCGCATGGACCTCGCCGCCAAGCAACTGGGCGCCGGGGACCGTTCGTTGGTCTACACGTACTACGCGGAGGTGGACGGCAAGGGGCACCGGTTCGGTGTCGACTCCGACGCCTGGCGCGGTCAGCTCATGTACGTGGACCGGCTCGTCCAGCGCCTCGCCGAGCAGCTCCCGCCGCGCAGCGCCCTGTACGTCACCGCGGACCACGGCATGATCGACATCCCCTTCGACGACGCGTCCCGCGTCGACTTCGACGAGGACTGGGAGCTGCGTGCGGGTGTCGCCCTGCTCGGCGGCGAGGGCCGCGCCCGTCACGTCTACGCGGTGCCGGGCGCCGCGAACGACGTCCTGACGGTGTGGCGCGAGGTGCTCGGCGAGCAGTTCTGGGTTGCGGGACGCGACGAGGCGATCGCCGCCGGCTGGTTCGGTCCACACATTGATCAACGTGTGTACGAGCGCATCGGCGACGTCGTCGCGGCGGCCCACGACGACGTGGCGATCATCGCCTCGGAGCGCGAGCCCAAGGAGTCCGCCCTCGTCGGGATGCACGGTTCCATGACCCCCGTCGAGCAGCTCGTCCCGCTCCTCGAAGTACGCTCCTGACCGGGCGCCGCCCGCCCGTCTCCCCGCCCGCCC
>NZ_LIPN01000461.1 GCF_001418325.1 Streptomyces atriruber
GGGTTCCACCAGCGGTCGTAGTGGATCACGTGGCCCGCCCGGGTCAGGTTCAGGCCCGTGCCCGCCGCCTTCAGGGAGAGCAGGAAGACCGGGACCTCGCCCGACTGGAAGCGGTCCACCATCTCCTCGCGGCGCGCGACGGGCGTGCCGCCGTGCAGGAGTTGGGCGGGGATTCCCCGGCCTGCCAGGTGTGCCTCCAGGAGGCGTGCCATCTCCACGTACTGCGTGAAGATCAGGACGGCGCCCGCGCTCTCCGACTCGGCGAGGATCGTGTCGAGGAGCTCGTCGAGCAGTTCCAGCTTGCCCGAGCGGGGGCGGCCGGTGCGGGTCGTGAGCGCGCCGTCCTTCAGGTACTGCGCGGGGTGGTTGCAGATCTGCTTGAGCGCCATCAGCAGCTTCATGACCAAGCCGCGGCGCGCCATGCCCTCGGATGCCTCGATGCGGGCCAGGGTCTCGCGCACCACCGCCTCGTACAGCGAGGTCTGTTCGCGGGTGAGGGTGACCGGGTGGTCGGTCTCCGTCTTCGGCGGCAGCTCGGGCGCGATGCCGGGGTCCGACTTCTTGCGGCGCAGGAGGAAGGGGCGGACGAGGCGGGCGAGGCGGTCCAGCGCCTCGTCGTTCGCGCCGGTCCCGGTCGGGTCGCCGCCCTCCACCAGGCGTGCGTGGCGGGCCCGGAACGCCTTCAGGGGGCCGAGCAGGCCGGGGGTCGTCCAGTCGAGCAGCGCCCAGAGCTCGGAGAGGTTGTTCTCGACGGGGGTGCCGGTGAGCGCGACCCTCGCCTGAGAGGGGATCGTGCGCAGCGCCTTCGCCGTCGCCGCGTGCGGATTCTTGACGTGCTGCGCCTCGTCCGCGACGACGAGTCCCCAGTGCGTGGCGGCCAGTTCGGGTGCGCTCGTGCGCATCGTGCCGTACGTGGTGAGGACGAAGCCGCCGGTGAGGCCGGTGAGGGTGCGGCCCGTGCCGTGGAAGCGGCGGACCGGGGTGCCGGGCGCGAACCGCTCGATCTCCCGCTGCCAGTTGCCGAGCAGCGAGGCGGGGCAGACCACGAGCGTCGGCGCGGAGGCGTCGCCCCGCGTCCGGTGCAGGTGCAGCGCGATGAGGGTGATCGTCTTGCCGAGGCCCATGTCGTCGGCGAGGCAGCCGCCGAGGCCGAGGGAGGTCATGCGGTCGAGCCAGGCGAGGCCCTTGAGCTGGTAGTCGCGCAGCGTCGCGTGCAGGCCCGGGGGCTGGGCGACCACGTCGAGGTCTCCCGTCACGCGCTCGCGCAGCCTCGCCAGCGCGCCGACCGGGACGGCGGGCACCCGCTCGCCGTCCACCTCCGCGGTGCCGGTGAGCGCGACCGACAGGGCGTCCACCGGGTCGAGCAGGCCGAGGTCCCGCTTGCGCGCCTTGCGGACGAGCTCGGGGTCGACCAGGACCCACTGGTCCCGGAGCCGGACGACCGGGCGGTGCGCCTCCGCGAGGAGGTCGAGCTCCGCTTCGGTCAGCGGGTCGTCCGCCTGGTCGCCGAGCGCCAGCTGCCAGCGGAATTCGAGGAGTTCCTCGGTCTTGAAGAAGTCGAAGTTGTCCGCGGCGGTGCCGGGGGCGGGGCGGACGACGGCGGTGGCGGTGAGGCCGCGGGTGAGCTCCCTGGGCCAGTGGACGGCCACGCCCGCCGCGGCGAGACGGCCTGCCGCCGCGCCCAGCAGGTCGGACAGCTCCTCCTCGCTCAAGGGCAGCACGTCGGGGCGCGGCCGCTCCAGGAGTCTGCCGAGCGGTGGCCACGCGCGGGCCGCGCGGCGCAGCGCGAGCAGGGTGTCGACACGGGCGCGCGGGCCGAAGTGGTCGGTGCCCGCCCAGAGTTCCGGCACGTCCGCGACGAGTGCCGGGTCGGCGAGGCTGTGCACCTGGACGACGGCGGCGGCGGGACTGGCCACGGCGGCCCGGGGGACGCCTGCGTCGGCCGGGTCCCCGGCGGCCCGGTCGGCCTCCGCCCCGCTCGCGTCGGCCCCGTCGAACACCTCGTGGGCCCGCAGGTCGAGGCGCAGCGACACGCGGACGCCCGCGTCCATGCCCGCGGCCACCTCGGCCGCCCACTCCCGGGCACCCGGGAGGTGCTGCGGCGCGTGGGCGGCGAAGGGGGCGCCGACCGCGTGGGCGGCGGCCGGGGTGCGCGGCAGCACGTCGATCACCGCGTCGACGAAGGCTCTGATCAGGGCGAACGGCTGCGGGAGCAGCAGGGGGCCGCGGCCCGGCAGCGGCACCGCGTGCGCCGCGGCGGGGAGTGCCGCGGCGATGGCGCGCAGATGGGCGACGTCGGCCTCGTCCAGCGGGCCCGCCCGCCACGCGTCCAGGTCTCCCGGGGTCAGTCCGGGCAGCAGCCTGCCCCGCGCCGCGAGGTGCAGTGCGTGCCGGGCGGCCGCGCCCCAGCAGGCCGCCGTGGGGTGCGGACGCTCGGCGCGGAGCAGCAGCGGCAGCGCTTCGGTGACCGGCAGGAACACCGCGGGCACCGGGCGGCCACGCGCGCCCTTTCCGTGCTTGCGGGCGACGACGAGGTCACCCCGCGCGCCGCCCCCGCGCGGCAGCTCCCCGAAGGGTTCACCGGACCCGCCGTCCGGGCGCCAGAAGGCGATCCGTCCCTCCCGTGGCACGTCCGCGGGCAGGAAGACGGCGGCGCAGGAACGTACGAGATCGGCACCGGCGCGTACGAGAAGGGCGTGCTCCTCCTCGCCCGCCGCCCCCGCCTCCGTCACCATCGCCACCGCCGCCTCACTCAGCCCCAGCTCACGCCGCCTGTCCCTCGTCCCGCCACCCTAGGCGAGGCCACTGACAACACCGGGCGGCCGCGGCGGCCGGCGCCCGGCAACCGCGCTCGGGCGAGCAGCGGATGAACACTGGAAGGAAAGTTTCCTAACAATAATTCATCTCAAGTTATTGACGCGCACATGCCGTGTCGCCAAGATTCCCCGAGACGGTCCGGCACCCCCCACGCCAACCGAGGAGACGGACATGCCGCTCACCCCTAGCGTCACGAACTCCCGTACGAAGAAGACCCGTTGGGGAATCCCCATCGCAGCAGGCGCCTCGCTCGCCCTCGTCGGCGGCGTGCTGCTGTGGTCCCCCGCCGGGGAGGCCGACGCCTCGCCCACCGCCGCGACCAGGGCCGCCGGGTTCACGGCGGTCGCCGCGGGCGACATCGCGGAGCAGTGCACCGCGAGCAGCAGCAGTTGCAAGCACCCCAAGACCGCCGCCCTGGTCAAGCAGATCAACCCGTCCTTCGTGATGACCATGGGCGACAACCAGTACGACGACGCCCGCCTGAAGGACTTCCAGAAGTACTACGACAAGTCCTGGGGCGCCTTCAAGAGCAAGACGCACCCGGTCGCGGGCAACCACGAGACCTACGACCCGGACGGCGCGCTCAAGGGCTACAAGTCCTACTTCGGGTCCGTCGCCTACCCCGACGGCAAGAGCTACTACAGCTACGACCAGGACAACTGGCACTTCATCGCGCTCGACTCCAACAGCTTCGACGACGACGAGCAGATCGACTGGCTCAAGGACGACCTCGCCGCCAACTCCAAGAAGTGCGTGGCCGCGTACTGGCACCACCCCCTCTACTCGTCCGGCGAGCACGGCAACGACCCGGTGAGCCGACCGGTCTGGAAGCTGCTCTACGAGAACAAGGCCGAGCTGGTCCTGAACGGCCACGACCACCACTACGAGCGGTTCGCCCCGCAGAACGCGGACGGCAAGGCCGACTCCAACGGCATCGTCGAACTGCTCGGCGGCATGGGCGGCGCCAACCCGTACAAGATCGAGGAAGTCCAGCCCAACAGCCAGAAGCGGATCACCGACACCTTCGGCGTCGTGAAGCTGAACTTCACCGACAACGGCTTCTCCTGGAACCTCGTCGCCACGGACGGCTCGACGAAGGACACCAGCCCGTCCTACACCTGCCGCTGAGACGAACCCCATGTATCTGGCCACCACCGACGCGGTCGCCAAGACCTCGGAGCAGTCCGAGGTCCGGCGCGGCCGCGTCGCGGGACCCGTCCTCGCGCTCGGCGCGGTCAGTCTGGTCACGGACATCTCCTCCGAGATGGTCACCGCCGTCCTCCCCCTCTACTTCGTCCTCCAACTCGGCCTCTCACCCCTCCAGTTCGGCTTCCTCGACGGGCTCTACAACGGAGTCACCGCCCTGGTGCGCCTGGCCGGCGGGTACGCGGCCGACCGCGGCGGCCGGCACAAGCTGGTGGCGGGCGGCGGCTACGCTCTCTCCGCGCTGTCCCGGCTCGGGCTGCTGCTCGCGGGCGGCGCCACCGCCGGGATCGGCGCGGCCCTCGCCGCCGACCGCATCGGCAAGGGCGTGCGCACCGCACCGCGCGACGCGCTCATCTCGCTGAGCAGCCCGCCCGACACGCTGGGCCGCGCCTTCGGCGTGCACCGGGCGATGGACACGACGGGTGCGCTGCTCGGGCCGCTCGCCGCGTTCGCGCTGCTGTGGGCGACCGCGGACGCGTACGACGCCGTGTTCGTGGTCAGCTTCTGCTTCGGACTGCTCGGGGTGCTGATGCTGGTCGCGTTCGTGCCGAACTCCGGCGCACCGGCGGCCCCGCGGCCCCGGGCCCCCGCCGTGCGGCGTCCCGGAGCGTGGCGCTCCGGAGCGCTCGGCCTGGTCCGCGTCCCCGCCTTCCGGCGCGTCCTCGTCGCGGCGGCACTGCTCGGCGCCGCCACCATCGGCGACTCGTTCCTCTACCTCCTGCTCCAACGGAGGCTCGACTTCGCCATCTCCTGGTTCCCGCTGCTGCCGCTGGGCGCCGCCGCGGTCTACCTGCTGCTCGCCGTCCCCGCCGGGCGGCTCGCCGACCGCGTCGGGCGCCGCGTGCCCTTCCTCGCCGGACACGTCGCGCTGCTCGGCGGTTACGTCCTCCTGCTCGCGCCCACCGACGGCTGGCCGCTCCTCATCGGCGTCCTGCTGCTCCTCGGCGTCTTCTACGCGGCCACCGACGGCGTCCTGATGGCACTGGTCGCCCCCGTGGTCGCCCAGGAACGGCGGGCGAGCGGGATGGCCGTGCTGCAGACCGGGCAGGCGCTCGCCCGGCTCGTCGCCGCCGCCGGGTTCGGCGCGGCCTGGACGTTGTGGGGCGTCCAGGCCGCGCTGACCTGCGCGGTCCTCGCACTGACGGTGGCGCTCGCCGGGGCGGCAGCCCTGCTCCGGCCGTCCGAAAAGTCTCCCGGAGGGCCCTCATGACGTCACCTCTCAGCTCCCTGCGCTCCCGGGTCGTGGCCGTCACCGCGGCCGCCGCGGTCCTCACGGGCGTCGCCGTCACGTACACGCTGCACGCGGCACAGCGCGCGGAATCGGCCGACGCCACCTCGGAGTTCGGCCTGGACCGGGGGAAGATCTACTTCCGCAGCACGGAGGCGGGGGCGGGCCGGGTCGCACGCGTCCCGGCGTCCGGCACGGCGGCCCGCACCACCGGCGGCCCGTCCTGCGAGCGCTTCTACGCCGCCTCTGGCACCGGCCTGTGCCTTCAGCGCAGGTCGGGGATCCCGCCCAAGTCGTACGCGGTCGTGCTGGACGACCGGCTCCGCGAGAAGCGCCGCATCGCGCTCACCGGCATCCCCAACCGGGCGCGCGTCTCGGCCTCGGGCCGGATGCTGTCCTGGACGATGTTCGCCACCGGCGACTCGTACGCGGGCTCGTCCTTCTCCACCCGCACCTCGATCCTGGACACCCGCACCGGCTACCTGATCAAGAACATGGAGGAGATCCCGCTCACCCTCGACGGCCGCCGCTACCACTCCCCCGACGTCAACTACTGGGGCGTGACCTTCGCGAAGGACGACAACACCTTCTACGCGACCGTCTCCAGCAAGGGCCGGACGCACCTGGTGCGCGGCGACATGAAGAAGTGGGCGGCGACCGCGCTGCGCACCAACGTCGAGTGCCCCTCGCTCTCCCCCGACAACACCCGCATCGCCTTCAAGAAGCGGGTCCGCAAGGGCACGCAGGACCCGTGGCGGCTCCACGTCCTCGACCTGCGCACGATGCGCGAGCACCCCGTCGCCGAGCGGCGCAGCGTCGACGACCAGGCGGCCTGGCTCGACGACGGCACCCTCGCGTACGCGCTACCGGGCAGGGACGGCCGCAAGCAGGACATCTGGTCGGCCCCGGCCGACGGCTCGGGCAGCCCGACCTTGCGCGTCCGCGGCGGCAGTTCCCCGGCGGCGGTGCGCTGAGGCGTGCGGGCCCACCACGTCATGCGGCACGGGACGAAATTCGGATGCGCGCCCGTCCCCCGGTCCCGCACGATCACCGCATGACCGCACCCGCCCGCACCGTCGTCCCCACCC
>NZ_LIPN01000462.1 GCF_001418325.1 Streptomyces atriruber
GCCGGGCCCCGTCCAGGACCCAGTAGTTGCCGGCGACGAGGCTGAGCGCGGAGCCCGCGCCGAACGTCAGCAGCCCGAAGAGCAGCGCCTGCCAGCGCCCGATGATGTCGGCGACGGACCCCCAGACGAGCGTCGAGCAGGCGAAGGTCAGGTTGTACCCGTTGAGGACCCACTGCTCGCCCACCGACGAACTGCCCAGGTCGTCGGCGATGTCGCCCAGGGACACCGCGGTGCCGGACACCGACAGCGGAACCGTGAAGATGGCGAGCAGGATGACGGGCATCAGCAGGCGCGTGCCGGGCGCCGGGGCGCCCGGCCGCTCACGCGTGGAGCTCATCGGCGGCGGGCACGCGGCACTCGTCGAGGAAGTCGACGATGTGTCCGAACACGTCCAGCGCGGCGTTGCGGCCGATGAACGCGTCCAGATGGCCGTAGCCCGGCACCTCCACGTATCTGACGTCCATCTCGGGGTACCGGCGCTTGAGCACGTCGTGGCAGATCTCGTTCGAGTCGTACCAGAAGCGGTTGTCGCTGCCGGAGAGCAGCATCAGCGGGGTCCCGAACGATCCCGCCTCGTCGAGGGCGTTCTTGGGGAGCGCGTCGTAACGGCCGTCGTTGTCGTTGTACCGCATCATCGTGTGGGCCAGTTCGATGCTGCGCAGATGCGGCAGGATCCACATCGGCACCGTGCCGTACAGGTCCGCGAGGCGGTCGTGGGTGACGTCGTCGAGGTTGTCGTGCTCGAAGAGCGAACCGCCCACGCCCCAGGAGTCGTTGTGCAGGATCTGGCAGTTCGGGTCCTTGCACTCGGCGCCCAGCGACACCTCGGCGAAGATCAGCGAATGCTTCGACCACATGCCGACCTTCTTGAAGTCGGTGGGGATGTTGACGAAGCGGGAGCGCAGCAGCTCCCCGCCGAAGTGCAGGCGCGCCCGCGTCTTCCAGGACATCTTCGGGGTGAGGAACACGCCCTGCGCGACGACGCCGGACAGGCCGGGCACCAGTCCGGCCGCCATGCTCAGCGACAGGCACATCGCGCCGATGCAGTGCGCCACGACGAGGAGTTCGCGTCCTTCGATGCGTTCCTTGATCAGTGACACGGCCTCGGGTATGTCGTAGAGCGCCACGTCGTCGAAGGTGTACCGGACCCGGCCCTCGTTGTAGGGCAGCCGGCAGCTGCCCCGCCAGTCGAGGAGCCAGGGCTCGTAGCCCGCGTCGAGGAGGACGTCCACGAGGTTGCGGGTCTCGGGCAGCGTGAACATGTCCGCCGACGCGGTCAGTCCGTGCAGGATCAGGACGACCGGGCGGTCGGTGGAGCCGTCGGCGGGGGCGACCCGGGTGAGACCGAGCCGGGTGCCGTCGGAGGCGGTGAAGGGGATGTCCTCGACCCGGTCGCCGAGTGCGTGGTGGAGGGGCCTCAGCGTCGTCATCGGGTCTGCTCCCTTTTGATCATCAGCTTCCTGATCTTGCGTTGCAGCTTGTCCTGGTCCCGGTCGATGGCGTCCTTGCGCAGGTCGAGGAGTTCGGCGACGGCGCGCAGGGACGGCTCCGCGAGGCCCATGCCGACCTGCACGAAGAACCAGGAGAGCCAGGCCAGTTTGGCCAGCCGCCGCTCCTGCGACGACAGCCGCGGGTCGACCTCGATGCCGTCGATCTGGTCGGGCACGTAGCTCTTGCCGGGGACCTTGACGACACCGGCCAGGGTCGCCGGTTCGTTCTCGCGGCCGAGGGTGACCTCGATGGTGCGGGTCTGCTTCCAGAAGTCGCGGCTGGCGCGGGCGGTCTTCCAGCCCTCCAGCCACCAGCGGCCGCCGTCGCGGTCCACCAGGACCAGCCGGTAGCGCAGCAGCGGATGGTCGCTGCCGTGCCGCAGCGGGACGCCCTCGTCGGGGCGGACCCAGATCTCGCCCGCCTCCACGGTCAGCGGCTCCGGGTGCAGGCGCTCGCAGACCACCTCTCCGCGGACGTCGATCTTCCGGTGGCGTACGACCTGGTACATGCTGGCGATGGAGAGGGTGAGCGCCATCCGGCACTTGGCGTCGCGCTCCCCGCCGACCGGGCCCACCCGGCCCTTGGTCCGCTCGCGGAACGACAGGTAGGGCGGGTCCTCGCGGCTGGGCAGCCGGGCGACGCCGTCCTTCGCCATCCGCTCGAAGGCCTTCAACTGCGCCTGCGATCCGTACCGTTCGGCCTCGGGCAGCCGGTGCCGGGCGACGAAGCGGTCGGTGCGCTCCGAGCCCGCCTCCGGACCGAACATCAGCGCCTCGAAGAGCTTCATGGCGGTGGGGCTGCGCAGGATGCGGATCAGGAAGTCGAGCTCCGGCACCGGGTCGGAGGCGTGCCGCGCGAGCAGGTCGTCGCGCCAGTCGTGCCAGTTCGCCACCCGGACGTTCATGCCCGCCAGCTTCATGTCCTTCACCAGCTGGGGCAGGGTCTCCGCGCGGCCGGTGACGTTGTAGTTCTGGCCCCACGCGGCGGGGTCGAAGACGACGGCGGCCGTGACCTTGCTGATCCAGTCCACCGGCGCGAGGTTCATGAACTTGAAGGCGGGCACGGTCCGGTAGCGGGAGAACGCGCCGATCAGACCGGTGCTGAGGTCGTGCGGGTTGTACACGCCCGTGCGGGTGTGGCCGCCGATCGCGCCGGGCCGCAGGAACGTGACGGTAAGACCGTGCTCGCGGGCGCGCCGCAGCACCGCCTCGGCGGCCCACTTCGACTTGTCGTAGCCCGCGAAGAGCCGGTCGATGTGGGCGACCGGGTCGTCCTCGCCCATCTTCTCGATGCCGACCTCGTTGAAGACGGCGACCGAGGAGATGTGGTGCAGCGGCTTGGCGCGGCCGGTCATCGCCAGTTCGGCGAGGGCCAGCGGACCGAGCACGTTGGTCTGGCGCAGCGAGGGGTAGCCGCGCAGGAAGTCGACGGCGGCGGCGACGTTGACGATCGAGTCGACGTCCTGCGCGAGCCCGTCCCAGACCTCCCGCGACAGACCGAGGCACGGCTGTCTGAGGTCGGCGGCGAGGACCGTGACCCGGCGCCGCACCTCGGCGGTCCAGGGCTGGTCGAAGCTCGCGAGGGCGTCGCCGAGGCGCCGCTCGGCGGCGGCGTCGTCGGCCGCGCGCACCAGGCACACCACGTCGGCGTCGCCCTGCCGCAGCAGGTCGAGCAGGAGGTGGCTGCCGAGGTAGCCGGTGGCGCCGGTCAGCAGGATGCGGCGCGGCGGCACGGGGTCGGCCTGGCGGCTGAACGGCAGCCGGTCGGCCAGCGCGAGGTCGGCGAGGATCGTCTCCAGGTCCTCGGCGGCGTCGTCGTCCGAGGCGCGGACGACGACCGGCGCGATGGACGTGGTCGCCGGGGTGGCGGGCAGCACGGCGGGTGCGGCG
>NZ_LIPN01000463.1 GCF_001418325.1 Streptomyces atriruber
GGGTGAGCGTGAGGGGGTGGGGCTGGTGGGGCTGGCTGCGAGCTCGCCCACGCGGCGAAAGGCCGGGCCGTTTCGTCAGCCTGGAATCTTGCGCAGGTACTGGGTGAGGGTTCGGCCAGGAATCGACCCGGACGGAACGCGGCTCATGCTGACGCCCCCCATGGCCTGGTAGAAGGGCTCGGCGTTCGGGTCCGCGTCAATGGTGAACCGGGTGAATCCCAGTGCCTCAGCAGTCTCGACGGCATGAGTGAACAACAGACGGCCGATGCCCTCCCCGATCGCACGTGGGTCGACGAACATCATGCCCAGCACGCCGTGCGGTGGCGCACCCTCCAACGTCGCGAAGCCGACGACGCTGCCGTCTCGTTCGGCCACCGCCGTGCGGCGCCCGGCAAGTTCCGCATCTCTGAGTGTGAGTTCGGCGCGGCACGACTCGAGGAACTCGGCGTCGTACCCCCAGTGCCCCTTGGAGCGCAGTGCCAGATCTGACAGGAGGCTTGCTTCCCCGGGGCGAGCCGGTCGGATCGAAACTGTCACTGATGACCTCCACAGAGCCGTCGCCGTCACTCCATGATCCGCGCAGGGGCGGCTGAACGACAAGGCGATTGATCGAGGAGTCGGCAATCGAGGAGTCCGCAATCGAGGAGTCGGCAGCGGACAGGGAGACTGTCCGCATGCAGATCCCTGTCGAAGCCGTGACCGCCACCGCGCTGATCGAGGTCGTACGGATCTCCGGCCTTCCGACCGAGCCGGGCGAGCCGTACCCCGGCAGGGTGGTCGGCCACTGGGCCGGGAACGAGGCAGCCGATGCCCTGGCCCTGATCGGGGAACTGCCCGGCGGCGAACAGCACCGCTGCGGCTTCTCGCCGGGCTGGGGCGTTCGCGCGTACGAGAACTCTCTCGATCACGTCCTCTTCGAGGCGGCGTTCTGCTTCCGCTGCCATGAGATCCGTCTGCATGGAGCAGCTGTCCCGCCCCCGCTGACCACGCAGTACTTCGACGCGGAGACTTCGCGGGCCCAAGCCCTCCTCACGCTCTTCCGGGCGGCGACGCCGTAACGCGCTGTCGGCCGGGGCGAAGGCTCGAAAGCTTTGGGGGCGAGCGGGAACAACCGATCCGGCCGGCACTGTTGATCGACCGGGGGATCGGTGCCGTACCCCGCTCCCCCGTATCGAACGTTTGTTCATTTTCTGCAGGAGGACTGTTTCATGGCTGACCGGCCCTTGACGCTCATGGCGGTGCACGCCCACCCCGACGACGAGGCCACCTCGACCGGAGGGGTCCTCGCGCAATACGCGGCGGAGGGAATTCGCACGGTTCTGGTGACCTGTACCGACGGCGGTTGCGGAGACGGGCCGGGGGGTGTGAAGCCGGGCGATCCCGGCCACGATCCCGCGGCCGTCGCCTCGATGCGCCGACAGGAACTGGAGGCGAGCTGCGAGGTCCTGAAGATCAGCGACCTTGAGATGTTGGACTATGCCGACTCCGGGATGATGGGCTGGCCGAGCAACGACGCCCCGGGATCCTTCTGGCAGACCCCCGTGGAGGAGGGTGCCGCCCGGCTCGCGGAGCTCATGCGGCACTATCGGCCGGACGTGGTCGTCACCTATGACGAGAACGGCTTCTACGGCCACCCCGACCACATCCAGGCCAACCGCATCACGATGGCGGCGCTGGAGATGACGGACCTGACACCCAAGGTGTACTGGACGACGATGCCCCGCTCCGGGATGCAGCGGTTCGGCGAGATCATGCGCGAGTTCCATCCGGACATGCCCGAGCCGGATCCGGCCGAGGCCGCCGCGATGGCCGAGATCGGCCTTCCCGACGACGAGATCACCACGTGGGTGGACACCACCGCATTCAGCGGCCAGAAATTCGACTCGCTGGCCGCGCACGCCAGTCAGGGCGAGAACATCTTCTTCCTCAAGATGGGCAAGGAGAGGTTCGGCGAGCTGATGGGCATGGAGACGTTCGTACGTGTCCAGGACGCCACGGGCGCGCCCGTGCCCGAGAAGGATCTCTTCGCGGGGCTGCGCTGATCTGTCCGTCTGGTGGGCGGGGAGGGGCTGGGCGGTACAGTCCCCCCCCGCAGGCGGGGCTGTGCCAGCCCACGTTGTGTGGGGTCGAACTTCCTCTGTCGTCCCCGACGTCGTAGCGGGTGGTGGGCTGCCGGTTTCGGGAACCGGGTGGGCGTTCGGGGCCGGGACGGCTGGGTTTCGGTGTCAAGTCGGCCGTGGTTCAAAGCGCCGTCCAGTGAGCCGTGGCCACACTGATGCCCGACGATCAGCGACAGTTCGATCTGGGTCCGTGTCGGACCGTCCGCACACAGCAACGCGTCGGTCAGCTCGAAGAACGCGTCCGCCCGCGCGGACAGGGACCAGTAGAAGGCCGTCCGGAAGCAGGGCAGTTCCGCGGGCGCCTCCCGCTGGACCGCGTACATACCCGCCCTACGACCAGGCGGTCGCCCAGTGGGGAGGAGCACACCATGAATGGGTGCTGCAGCGGCCGGTCAGCGGAGTGGCGTCGATGGCACTCGTGAAGTCGAACAGCCCGTCGGAGAACTCGACGCCTCGGAAGTCCACCGCGCTGCCGGAGACCACCACGGGCTGTGTCGGCGCCGCCTGCCCGGAGCGTACTGCGAAACCGCCCGGGAAGCGGGCCTGCTCCGAGCCCGATGCCAGCTGAAAGCCCGTGGCGGCACAGCAGTGGGTCCGGCATCATCCCCGTGTGATTGTGATGAAACCCGTTCTGGAGATCTCCGCTGCCGACGACTTCGTGCTCTGACCGGTCGGCGAGCAGGGATCGTATGGCTACGTCGTGCTGAACGGGGAGCTGACTCCGGCGGAGGTCGGCACGGCGGTCATGCAGCTCGCCGACTGTAACGGCTTCGAGCCGGAGGAGGGGCACGGGCCGTGCCCGCCCGACCCGCTCGGCACATTCCTGCACGGGTTGCTCGCCATGCCTGATCTGCTCGCTGCCGGAGGGTTCCGGGTGACCGACGACGCCACCGACACCGTCTTCGTCGAGCCGGGCTGCTGCAACGGCCTGGAGACCTGGCGGGACTGGCTGGAGATGCTCGACGGCACCGGCTGCGCCTGCTTCGGCCACGATCCGTCGTCGGTGGCCGAACGCGTCGGCGACATCGTCCGACTGACGCTCGACGCCCACGGGACGGACGACGGTACGGTGATCGAGCTGTCGGTAGACCAGGTACGCAGGCTTGTCGCGGGCGCCCAGCCTGACTCACCGAGGGCGCGTGCACGACGCCCGCCTCCCTCTCCGTCGTCGGCACAGCGCACTGCGGAACTGCATGAGGCGCGGGTGTCGTGGCTCGCGAGGGCGGAGGAGTACGCCGCGCAACGCCGGGCGGAGAAGCGGGCCGGGCGGCGGGCTGTAATGAACCCGCGACCGTGGTGGCTGCGGAGCTGGTGGGAGGGCCCGAACCGTGCCTGGTACGAAACCCCGTTTCGCCATCCGTCGCTGCGGCTGCCCGAGTACGTCCGGCGACAGAACGCGATGCTGGACGGCGCCGATCTCCCCGGCTGCCCCGCCTGCGGGGACGAGAGACCTCTGGTGTCGAACTCGACCGGGCACGGCTGGGTGGAGCTGTGCCGTGGGTGCGCGTGGGTGCTGGCACCATGTCCGTGCGGGCAGCGGCACCGGTTCGTCCCGGAGACCCCGTTCAGCTGGAAAGGGATCTGGCAGCGGGCGCACATGAGCGATGACGGCACGCAGAACCCGCATCGGCCTGCGGGCTAGCAGTTCCTCGCGGGTGATGGTGTTCAAGGCCCACCGGCAAGCCCGGCCAAGCGGTGTGAGCGCGGCCAGGCCCGTGCCATGAGGCGGCGTCACCGATTCGGCATCGGAGGTCGGGCTTCAGCCCGAATCGCCCCCTGTTACATACCTGTGCCGATTGGCCCTACAACGAACCCCGCAGGCGCGTCGTCTAGCAGATGGGATCCAACCCGCAGATAGATGACGAACGAGGAGTGGGCAGCAATGGGGGACATACGTAGACGAGGGGCCGCGGTCGTGGGGATCACCATGTTGGTGGCCCCGCTCACGGTGGGGCTCGGCGCTGGCAGTGCTCAGGCAGCGTCGTGCTCGACACAGACCGGCCCGTACCAGAAGCAGGTCGAGAAGTTCCTCGGCCGCCCGGTGGACGGCAGGCAGTCGACGGCTGACTGCAAGGCCATCCAGGCCTTCCAGACCAAGCACCAGATCACCCCCAACGTCGGTTACGCGGGCAGTGTCACCTGGGGTGTCATGAACCTCATGAACAAGCAGAAAGCGGTGGGCAACAACCCCAACAAGGCGGGCAAGTGCCCGACCGACAAGGGGCGCATCGCCTGTGTCGACCTCACGCTTCAGATCAGCTGGATCCAGGACGGCAAGACCCTCAAATACGGCCCGGTTCCGGTGCGCACCGGCCGTAATGGCCACGAGACCCGCACGGGCCCGAAGAAGGTCTACTGGCGCCACATCGACCACGTGTCGAGCATCTATCACGTGCCGATGCCGTACAGCCAGTTCTTCGACGGCGGCCAGGCGTTCCACTCGGTCGGCATCAGCGTCTGGGCCCCGCCGGGCTCCCACGGATGCGTCAACATGACGAAGAAGGACGCCGTGAAGTACTGGAGCATGCTGCGCAAGGGCGACGACGTCTTCGTCTACGGCCGCAAGCCGGGCACCTGACGCACGGCGGCCGCCAGCGAACGGTCCGCTGTATCCATCACGGTTACGTTCGTCGACCAGCGCTGGGGGAGCGTCCCAGGGGACCGGATCAGCACGCACCGACCCGCAGCGAACTGATGTTGTCGTTCCGGTTGTACTGGGAGGTGTTGCCCTGCCAGTTCCCCACCGGCCACGTCGCGCCGTCGCGGTTGATGTTCAGCCATGTGCAGAACGTCTTGCCGGTCCTGTTCCACACCGAGGAGATCTGGTCGTTGAGATCGAAGTCGCGGAGATCGTCGGAGCCCACCTGGAACCGTGCCATCCGGCCCCATCCTCCCGCGTCCTCCCATGCGCAGAACCAGCCGACGGGGCAGTCCTGGTACGCGGTGATCGACACATCCGTCGCGGTCGGCGCCGTGGAAGCCTGGGCGGCGGGAACAGATACCAGCACTCCTGTTGCGGCGAGTGCCACCGCGGAACAGAGTCGAGTGAACCGTTGCATGAGGGTAGTGCCCTCCTTCGATTCAGGGGCATGTGTCGCCGGGGAAGTCCGGCCGTTCGCCCCGCATCGCGCGGGGAAGCGCGGCGTTCTCAGGTGCATTGTGGCCGTGGTTCGTACGGGACGCCCCGGGCGGGTGTGACTCTGGCCGAAAAGTCGCCCTCGCCCGTACGACCGGCCAGGGCGATGCCGGTCCGGGACGCGACGTTCAACTTCCGCATGATGCGCGCCACATGGTGCTCGACGGTCCGGGTCGACAGCACCAGGCTCTCGGCGATCTCCCGGTTCGCCCGCCCCTGCACGACGAGTTGAGCCACTTCCTGCTCGCGGGGCGAGAGCTGGTCGCCGTACCCGAGGCGGCCGCGGCGGTGGGTGGTGACGATGTCGTGGCGGCGCAGCAACCGCTGACAGCGGGCGACGTCCCAGCGCGCGCCCAGTTCGCGGTAGGCCTCGACGACGTCCTGGATGACGCCGGCCGCCAGAGCGACGTCACGCGCCGCGCCGGGCACATCGAGCATGCAGCGCCCACGGGCCTCGGCCGCCCGCGCGGCGTCGAAGGGCCGGCCGAGCCCGCGCCACCGCACCTCCGCGTCCTCCCACAGGCCGACGGCCTCGTGCGGCCGCTCGTCGGCCTCGGCGAGCAGCGCCCGGCACATGATCAGGGCGGCGCGGGCCGCGGGCGCGTCCAGCCGCTCGGTCGCCGCGTCGAACTCGGCGACGAGCCCCCGGGCCCGCGCCGCCCTGATC
>NZ_LIPN01000464.1:0-15155 GCF_001418325.1 Streptomyces atriruber
GAGCAGCAGGCGCCGCCGCGCCCGGCGACGCCTGCTGCTCCCCGCCGCCCTGGTCCTCGCACTCGGCATCCCGACGGGCCTCGGCATACGCGCCCTCGCCGCATCGGACGAAGGACCGTCCACCAGCGCTGAGGGCGGCGGCCCCGCGAAGACCGAAAAGGGCGTCTTCAAGATCGGCGTGGCCCACAGCTACCGGCACGTAGGCACCCCCTCGACGGACGGCGGCGCCCCGGACACGTACGCGAAGTCGGAGTACAAACAGTTCACGACGCAGCAACTGCGCACCGTCGGGTCCGCCTTCGCCGAGACGCTCGGTGCCAAGAGCGGGAGCCGGTTCCGGATCGTCCCCGTGACCGCGGACCCGGACGTCAGCAGCCGCAAGCTGCTGGCCGAGCACCCGGACATGCTCGCGGTCATCGGTGACACCGTCGACTTCTCCTGGGTGCACGACACGGACGAGGCGTTCCTGCCGGAGGTCAGCACCTGCCACGAGTACGCCCACGCCGGGGGCGCGTTCGCGATCCCGGCCGACGACACGCGGCAGGGCCAGGCGATCGCCCGCTACCTCCGCTCCGAGACCGACGCGCGCCGCGTGTTCGTCGCCGAGGACAAGCTCTGGGTGGACCGCGAGGACGGGATAGGCACGGCGCTGCGCAGGAACGGAGTCGCCACCGAGGCGCTGGACGTGACGCCCGACAAGGTGAGGACGTCCCGGATCCCCGCACTGGTCACCGAGGCACGGGCGGACGCGGTCGTGATACCGACCGGTACCCCGGTCGACGTATGGACGGAGAAGCTCCGGTCCGGCGGCTTCGAGGGCCCGGTGATCAGCCAGGGCAACCAGCAGGGCGCCTGCGCGGACTCCCAGGAACGGTCCGACGAGGAGGCGCGGGACAAGACCGTCCCCGAGGGAGTCGTCCGCGTCCGCAACTACTCGGGCGAGCCCGACGAGAACCTCCCCGCACGCGGCAACCAGGAGTTGTACGACGGCGCGCTGGCACTGGCCGCGGCGCTCAAGACCCTCCCCACCGACGACTCCTCCCCCACGTCCCTGCGTCACACCCTGGACCGCGAGCTCCAGCACGTCTCCGTCAACGGCGTCCAGGGCGAGGTCTCCTTCGAGAAGCGCCGCTCGGCGATTGGGCGCCCGGTGTGGTTCGACCGCCGGGTGGACGGGGCGTGGAAGGAATTCGGCACCGTGAACGAAAAGTTCCGCCCCACCCGCCCATGACGGCCCCTGACGGCCCAGCGGACGATCGTGTCCGAAAGCCGGGTTTGTGCCGGGCAAGCGCTGCCGAGGAATGCCTCATGGTGGAGAACGACGCGGCTCGGGCCGCCGACGTGGCACGCGACTACTACGACACGAAGGACGTCGACGGCTTCTATGCGCAGGCGTGGGGTGGTGAGGACATCCATGTCGGCGTGTACGAGCACGCGCGCGAACCGATCGGCACGGCATCCCGCCGGACCATCGACCGCATGGCCGCGAGGGTGGGCGACGCGCTCGGCCCCGACAGCACCGTCCTGGACCTGGGCTCCGGCTACGGCGGCGCGGCGCGCCGGCTGGCCGCGGAGTTCGGCTGCCGTGTCGTGGCCCTCAACATCAGCGAGACGCAGAACCGACGCCACCGCGAGCTGAACGCGCGGCACGGCCTCACCGACCTGATCGAGGTGGTGCCGGGTTCCTTCCAGGACATCCCCGCCCCCGCCGGGTCGTTCGACCTCGTCTGGTCCCAGGAGGCCCTCTGCCACAGCGCCGACCGCCTCGGCGTACTGCGCGAGGCGCACCGGGTCCTGCGGCCGGGCGGCCATCTGACCTTCACCGACATCATGGCCGCCGAGCACGCCCCCGCCGACGCGCTGCGCTCGATAGCGGAACGCCTGAGCCTGCCCCCGTTCGCCACCGCGGCCCGCTACGACGAACAACTACGGGCCCTCGCCTTCACCGAGGTGGAGTTCGACGACCTCACGGACCACATCCGCACCCACTACGACCGCCTCGCCGAAGCACTCCACACCCCGGCCCCGGCCCTACTGGACGCGGTGAGCGCCGCATACGTGGACACGCTCCGCACGAGCCTGGCCCACACGGCCGAGGCCTGCCACGCGGGCCACTTCACCTGGGGCATCTTCCACGGCCGCCGCGACTGACGGCGACCACCGTCATGGCCCGCGAGATCTTCGGGCCGCTCGGCGGGATCGTGGAGATCGGCGCGGTCGTCTCAGCGGGTCCGGCCCCGAAACCACGCGGATCCTCGACGAGTTGGGCTGCGCACGCGATCACCCCGTCGCCGTACCGTCCCTGCTGCTGTGGTCCGGCGGCCACGAAGAGGTGTCGCCGCGGCTGGGCGAGCGTGAAGCGGTCCCGCGCATGGGCCGGACGGGGCCGCCCTGCAGCTCACCCGATTCCGGCAAGCCCTCGTCAATGCCACGATCGCGCGGGGCGCGGACGCCACCGAGGGCGCTCCCTTGGTGAGCGAGGCATTGGGGGTCGCGGTACGCGTCACCGGGGGGCGACCCGGAGCCGGAGGCCGGAACCGTCTTCGCCCCTGTGGCGCGTGGCGTTCCTCGCGGACGTCCCGCGCCCGAATTCACCGGCCCGACCCGACGCCCGCGACACCTTCCGCCGGTACGCTCACGCCCTGGACGGCGCCTTGGGCACCCCGTGACGCCCCCGTACCTTCCCACCAATCCGCAACCTCGTAGGAACACACCGTAGTCGCCACCCCCACGGGCGCCTACGGTGTGCCCGTGCAACCGAGCCAACCGCCGCACCAGCCCACGCCCCCGTTCGACTTCCCTGCCGCCCGGCGCCTGCGGGAGGCGCTCGGGATGGCGCATGGGCATGTCGCGTACGGGATGCGGGCCAGTTATGGGCTCGCCTACGTCACCGCCGACACCATCGCCGCCTGGGAGCGCGGGCTCTCCTCGCCCACCTCCGCGGAGCTCACCGCGCTCGCCGCGACGCTGTGGTGTTCGCCCGGGGAGCTGATGGGGGCCGCGCGGACCCTGCGGGAGCACCGGATCGCGCGCGGGCTCGCCCCGGAGGACGTCGCGCGCGGGGCGGGTGTGGAGATCCAGGCGTATCTGCGGATGGAGGAGACCGACACCTGGCGGGGCAACGAACGGCAGTCCGCCGCCCTCGCCGAGGTGCTGACGCTCTCGGTGCCCGACTTCGTGACCGTGACGGGGCGGGCCGACGCGCTCGCCGAGCTGCTGCGCAGCGCGGTCAGCACGCGCTGGCAGGGGTACGTCAGGCCCGTCAGCAAGCTGCTGCCCCTGGAGAAGCGGCACGTCGAGGGCGTGCTGCGGCAGATGCACGAGGACTATCAGTCACGGATGGCGCGGACGCTGAGCTGGAGCGGCGGGGCCGGTTCCGACGCGTCCGGGGAGGCCGGGCGGGACTTCCTGGAGCGGATCCTCGAACATTTCTGGTCCCTGGTCCGCGGGGGTCGGGGCTGAGGCCCCGGATCCGCCGGGACCAAGGGCCACGGGAGCTGTCCGGAAGAGGGGGCGGAAGGCCCGGCCGGGAGGGTGGGCTAGAAGACTGATTCCGCCTCGTCCATGCGGTCCTTCGGGACCGTCTTCAGTTCGGTGACCGCGTCCGCCAGCGGCACCATGGTGATGTCCGTGCCGCGCAGCGCCGTCATCTTGCCGTACTCCGCGCGGTGCGCCGCCTCGACCGCGTGCCAGCCGAAGCGGGTCGCGAGGACGCGGTCGTACGCCGTGGGGGTGCCGCCGCGCTGGACGTGGCCGAGGATGACCGGCTTGGCCTCCTTGCCGAGGCGGGACTCCAGCTCGTACGCGAGAGCCGTGCCGATGCCCTGGAAGCGCTCGTGGCCGAACTGGTCGATCGCACCCTTGCCGTAGTTCATCGTGCCGTCCTGCGGGTGCGCGCCCTCGGCGACGCAGATCACCGCGAACTTCTTGCCGCGCGCGAACCGCTCCTCGACCATGGCGACCAGGTCGGCCGGGTCGAAGGGGCGCTCGGGCAGGCAGATGCCGTGGGCGCCGCCCGCCATGCCGGACTCCAGCGCGATCCAGCCCGCGTGGCGGCCCATGACCTCGACGACCATGACGCGCTGGTGGGACTCGGCGGTGGTCTTGAGGCGGTCCATCGCCTCCGTCGCCACGCCGACCGCCGTGTCGAAGCCGAAGGTGCGGTCCGTGGAGGAGATGTCGTTGTCGATGGTCTTCGGGACGCCGACGACCGGCACGCCCGCGTCCGACAGCATGCGCGCCGCCGTCAGCGTGCCCTCGCCGCCGATCGGGATGAGCGCGTCGAAGCCGCTCCGCTCGATGAGCTCCTTGGCGTTGTCGCAGGCCGCGCGGAAGCGTGCGCGCTCCAGGCGGGACGAGCCGAGGATGGTGCCGCCACGGGCCAGGATGCCGCTGACGGCGTTCAGGTCGAGGGAGCGGTAGCGCCCGTCGAGCAGGCCCGCGTAGCCGTCCTCGAAGCCGATGACCTCGTCGCCGTAATGCGTCACGGCGCGGTGCACGACCGACCGGATCACTGCGTTGAGGCCGGGGCAGTCGCCGCCCGCGGTGAGAATTCCGATACGCATCGCGCTGTGTCTCCTGCTCGCTACTGGTACTTGTGAGCCGGTCCGATTGTTCCACGGCCGGAGGGGGGTCGCCGCTCACAGATGTCCGACGGATGTCTGTCCGAGGGGCGGGCAGGGACCTTGGTACCGGCCTTGTCAGGCCTTTCGTCCGGCGGGCGACCCCATCGGGCGCAGAGGTATTGTCAAGGGGACACACCCGCGATATCGGGTGCTTTGTCCGACTCCTCCGGCACCCGCGCCGGGCATCCAGCCGGGCATCCACACGGCAGCGAAGCAGGACAGACAGAAGGGGAGAGCACGCGTGACGCGCAGCGTGTACGTGACCGGCATCGACCGGGGCGACGGTCGCCAGGTCGTCGAACTGGGAGTCATGGAGCTCCTCACCCGTCAGGTCGACCGGGTGGGTGTCTTCCGGCCACTGGTCCACGACGGCCCCGACCGCCTCTTCGACCTGCTGCGCGCCCGGTACCGGCTCTCGCAGGACGCCGGCTCGGTGTACGGCATGGACTACCACGAGGCGTCCGCGATCCAGGCCGAGCAGGGCACCGACGAACTGGTCTCGCAGCTCGTGGACCGGTTCCACCGGGTCGCGAGGGATTATGAAGTCGTTCTCGTGCTGGGCACGGACTTCGCCGACACCCAGCTGCCCGACGAGCTCGCGCTGAACGCACGGCTCGCCAACGAGTTCGGCGCCTCGGTGCTCCCCGTGGTCGGCGGCCGGAAGCAGACCGCCGAATCGGTGCGCGCCGAGACCCGCAACGCCTACCGCGCGTACGACTCGCTCGGCTGCGACGTCCTCGCGATGGTCACCAACCGGGTGGCCCCGGCCGACCGGGACGAGATCCACGAGCGCCTGGACGCCCGGCTCCCCGTGCCCTGCTACGTCCTGCCGGACGAGGCCGCGCTCTCCGCGCCGACCGTCGCGCAGATCACCCACGCGCTGGGCGGCCGCGTGCTGCTCGGCGACGACTCGGGGCTCGCGCGCGACGCCCTGGACTTCGTCTTCGGCGGCGCCATGCTGCCCAACTTCCTGAACGCCCTGACGCCCGGCTGCCTGGTGGTCACCCCCGGCGACCGCGCCGACCTCGTGGTGGGCTCCCTGGCCGCGCACAGCGCCGGCACCCCGCCCATAGCCGGCGTCCTGCTGACCCTGAACGAACAGCCCGGCCAGGAGATCCTCACCCTCGCCGACCGGCTCGCGCCCGGCACCCCGGTGATCGCGGTCTCCGGCGGCTCCTTCCCCACGGCGGGCGAGCTCTTCGCGCTGGAGGGCAAGCTGAACGCGGCGACGCCCCGCAAGGCGGAGACCGCACTCGGCCTCTTCGAGCGGTACGTCGACACCGCGGACCTCCTCAGGCGCGTCTCGGCGCCCAGCAGCGACCGCCTCACGCCGATGATGTTCGAGCACAAGCTCCTGGAGCGGGCCCGCGCCGACCGGCGCCGCGTCGTGCTGCCCGAGGGCACCGAGGAGCGGGTGCTGCGCGCCGCCGACGTGCTGCTGCGCCGCGGCGTCTGCGACCTGACCCTGCTCGGCCCGGTCGAGCAGATCCGCAAGAAGGCCGCCGACCTCGGCGTGGACCTCGCCGACTCCGAGCTCATCGACCCGCAGACCTCCGAGCTGCGGGATCGTTTCGCCGCCGCGTACGCGGAGCTGCGCGCCCACAAGGGCGTCACCGTCGAGCTCGCGCACGACGTGGTGGCGGACGTGAACTACTTCGGCACGCTGATGGTCCAGGAGGGCCTCGCCGACGGCATGGTCTCGGGCTCCGTGCACTCCACGGCGGCCACCATCCGCCCGGCCTTCGAGATCATCAAGACCAAGCCGGACGCCTCCATCGTGAGCTCCGTCTTCTTCATGTGCCTCGCCGACAAGGTCCTCGTGTACGGCGACTGCGCGGTCAACCCGGACCCGAACGCCGCGCAGCTCGCGGACATCGCCGTGCAGTCGGCGACCACCGCCGAGCAGTTCGGCGTCGAGCCGCGGATCGCGATGCTCTCGTACTCGACGGGCACGTCCGGCTCGGGCGCCGACGTCGACAAGGTGCGCGAGGCCACCGAGCTGGTGCGCGGACAGCGCTCGGACCTGAAGATCGAGGGCCCGATCCAGTACGACGCCGCGGTGGAGCCGTCGGTCGCGGCCACCAAGCTGCCCGACTCGGACGTCGCGGGCCAGGCCAGCGTGCTGATCTTCCCCGACCTGAACACCGGCAACAACACCTACAAGGCCGTGCAGCGCTCGGCCGGCGCGATCGCCGTCGGCCCGGTCCTGCAGGGCCTGCGCAAGCCGGTCAACGACCTCTCCCGGGGCGCGCTCGTCCAGGACATCGTCAACACCGTCGCCATCACGGCGATCCAGTCCCAGGCCCAGCCGCCCACCGCGTGACCATCCCCCACAGAAAGCGCCTCCATCAGTGACCGCCACTCGCGTACTCGTCCTCAACTCCGGCTCCTCGTCGGTGAAGTACCAGCTGCTCGACATGCGGGACCACTCCCGCCTCGCCGTCGGCCTGGTCGAGCGGATCGGCGAGGAGACCTCCCGGCTCAAGCACACCCCGCTCACCGGCGGCGGCGCCGAGCCCCGTGAGCGCGAGGAGCCGATCGCCGACCACGAGGCGGCGCTGCGGGCCGTCGCCGAAGAGCTGTCCGCCGACGGGCTCGGCCTGGACTCCCCCGAGCTCGCCGCGATCGGCCACCGGGTGGTGCACGGCGGCCTGAAGTTCACCGAGCCGACGGTGATCGACGACGCGGTCCTGACGGAGATCGAGCGTCTGGTCCCGGTGGCGCCGCTGCACAACCCGGCGAACATCACCGGCATCCGCACCGCCCAGGCGCTCCGCCCCGACCTGCCCCAGGTCGCCGTCTTCGACACCGCGTTCCACACGACGATGCCGGAGTCCGCGGCGCGCTACGCGATGGACGTGAAGACGGCCGACGAGCACCGCGTGCGGCGCTACGGCTTCCACGGCACGTCCCACGCCTATGTCTCGCGCCGGACCGCGAAGCTGCTCGGCAAGGCGCCGGAGGACGTCAACGTCATCGTGCTGCACCTGGGCAACGGCGCTTCGGCGAGCGCGGTGCGGGGCGGGCGGTGCGTGGACACCTCGATGGGGCTCACGCCATTGGAGGGGCTCGTGATGGGTACCCGTTCCGGCGACATGGATCCGGCCGTGATCTTTCATCTCGCCCGGGTCGGCAAAATGTCCATCGACGAGATCGACATTCTGCTCAACAAGAAGAGCGGTCTGATCGGGCTCTGCGGCGACAACGACATGCGGGAGATCAGGCGCCGTATAGATGCCGGTGACGAAGAGGCGGCGCTCGCCTTCGACATCTACATCCACCGTTTGAAGAAGTACATCGGCGCCTATTACGCGGTGCTCGGCCGGGTGGACGCCATCGCGTTCACGGCCGGGGTCGGAGAGAACGCCGCTCCGGTGCGGGAGGCTGCGGTGGCGGGCCTGGAGGAGCTGGGTCTCGCGGTCGACGGCGCACTCAATTCCGTACGTTCCGACGAAGCCCGGCTCATTTCGCCGGAGTACGCGCGCGTGGCCGTAGCCGTGGTGCCCACCGACGAAGAACTGGAGATCGCCGATCAGACGTATGCATTGGTCCGCGACCGCAACGCCTGAGCGGACATCCGCCCATTTGTAGATTCCACCAGACGGAATATTCCGTAGCGAAACAAACCGATAGGATCGCCCCCATGCGCCGTTCCAAAATCGTCTGCACGCTGGGCCCCGCCGTCGACTCCGAAGAGCAGCTCGTCTCGCTGATCGAGGCCGGCATGAACGTGGCCCGCTTCAACTTCAGCCACGGCACGCACGCCGAGCACCAGGGGCGGTACGACCGCGTCCGCGCGGCCGCCACCAAGACCGGCCGTGCCATCGGCGTCCTCGCCGACCTGCAGGGCCCGAAGATCCGTCTGGAGACCTTTGCCGAGGGTCCCGTCGAGCTGGTGCGCGGTGACGAGTTCACCATCACCACCGAGGACGTCCCCGGCGACAAGTCGATCTGCGGCACGACCTACAAGGGTCTGCCCGGCGACGTCTCCAAGGGCGACCAGGTCCTCATCAACGACGGCAACGTCGAGCTGCGCGTCGTCGAGGTGGACGGCCCGCGCGTGAAGACGATCGTCGTCGAGGGCGGTGTCATCTCCGACCACAAGGGCATCAACCTGCCCGGCGCGGCCGTGAACGTGCCCGCCCTCTCCGAGAAGGACATCGAGGACCTCCGCTTCGCCCTGAAGATGGGCTGCGACATGGTCGCCCTGTCCTTCGTGCGCGACGCCAACGACGTCAAGGACGTCCACAAGGTGATGGACGAGGAGGGCCGCCGGGTCCCCGTCATCGCCAAGGTGGAGAAGCCGCAGGCCGTCGCCAACATGGAGGGCGTCGTCGCGGCGTTCGACGCCGTGATGGTGGCCCGTGGCGACCTCGCCGTCGAGTACCCGCTCGAGAAGGTCCCGATGGTGCAGAAGCGCCTCGTGGAGATGTGCCGCCGCAACGCCAAGCCGGTGATCGTCGCGACCCAGATGATGGAGTCGATGATCACCAACTCGCGCCCCACGCGCGCCGAGGCGTCCGACGTCGCCAACGCGATCCTGGACGGCGCCGACGCGGTCATGCTGTCGGCCGAGTCGAGCGTCGGCGCGTACCCGATCGAGACCGTCAAGACGATGTCGAAGATCGTGCAGGCCGCCGAGGGCGAGCTGCTCTCCAAGGGCCTGCAGCCGCTCGTGCCCGGCAAGAAGCCGCGCACGCAGGGCGGTTCGGTGGCCCGTGCCGCGTGCGAGATCGCGGACTTCCTGGGCGGCGAGGCGCTGATCGCCTTCACGCAGTCCGGTGACACGGCCCGCCGCCTGTCCCGCTACCGCGCGGCCCAGCCGATCCTCGCCTTCACCACGGACGAGTCGACCCGCAACCAGCTCGCGCTGAGCTGGGGCGTGGACACCTACGTCGTGCCGCACGTGGACAACACCGACGCGATGGTCGAGCTCGTCGACGCCGAGCTGGTCAAGCTCAACCGCTTCAACGACGGCGACACGGTCGTCATCACGGCGGGCTCGCCCCCCGGCGTCCCCGGCACCACCAACATGGTCCGGGTGCACCACCTGGGCGGCGGCGAGCGCGACTGATCCCGCCCCCGTACGACGCTGAGGGCGCCCCCTGCGAAAGGGGGCGCCCTCAGCGCTTGTCGCGGCTCCCGGAAGGTCCGTGGGATCCGCGGGCGGCTCAGTCCGTGATCGACTGGTGCAGCCCGGGGATCGTCAGGTTCCCGCCGAACTGGCCCGCCTGCTGCACCTTCACGTCCGTGAAGTAGATCAGCGGGATGTTCAGCGGCGGCGGGTGCTCGGGGTCGAAGGTGATCGGGATGAGCCCGAACAGCTTGCCCGAGATCCGCTCGGTGTACATCGTGGTCTCCCCGCCCCGGATGGTGGACGTGGAGCCCTTGGCGGCCTCGACGTGGTACTTCTTGCCGGCCGGTCCTTCGACGATCTGGTGCAGGTCGCCGATGTCCGTGTTCTGGATGACGTACTTCAGGGCCTGCTTGGACTTGCCGTTGGGCATCTGCAGGTTCACGACGCCCTGGTAGTCGGCGCCCTTGAGCGTGAGCGAACTGGCTTCCAGGTGCCACGGCTGGTTCGGGATCGGCGCGGGCGTCTGCTCCGCCTTTCCGTCGACCTTCTTCTCGACCACGCACGGGAACGGCTTCTTGCCGTCCGCGTCCGGGGCCATCGGGTCCTCGGCCTCGTCCTTGGCGTCGTCCTCGGCCTTGTCCGCCGCGTCCTTCGCCGCCTCGTCCGCGACCTTGTCGGCCTCGTCCTTCGCCTTGTCCGCGCCGTCCTTGAGCCCGTCCTCGACCTTGTCGACGGTGTCCTCGACGGGCTCGGTGACCTTGTCCGTCGTCTCCTTGGCCTTGTCCGCCGTGTCCTCGGCGGACCCGGTCTTCTCCGACGCGTCCGGCTCCGGGCTCTCGGACTCCTTCTTGTCGTCGGGCGTGAAGACGTCCTTCAAGGCGTCGCCGACACCCAGCGGGTCCCAGGGGTTCTTGGTCTCGGTGGGCTCGGGGGTCTTCTCCGGCTCCTCGTCGCCGTCCTTCTCGCCGGTGGACGGGGTGGGGGTCGGCTCGTCCTTGCCGCCGTCCGCCTTCTCGTCCTCGTCGCCCTTGTCGCCCGAGGAAGGCGAGGTCGACGGAGCCGGCTTCTTCGCGTCGTCCCCGGCGTCCTTCTTCTCCGCCCGGTCCTCGGCTTCCTTCTTGGCGGCGTCCTCGGCGTCCTTCTTCGCCTTGTCCACCGCGTCCTTCTCGGCGTCCTCGGCGTCCTTGTCCGGAGCCGTGACACACGGCCCGTCCTGGAAGGGGTTGTCCGGAACACCCGGCTTCGCCTGCGCGAGCGTGGGGGTCAGCCCCATGCCCATCAGCACGGCGGTGGGCATCGCGGCGATGGCTATCGCCTTCCCCGCGGGAACCTGCAGCCGGGTCAGCAGCGGCTTCCTGGGTGCCGCGTGGCGCGGCCCGGTTCTCGCCCGGGGCTCTCCCGCAAAGCCCTCGTGGTGCACCTCGTCAGCCGGCACGGTGCCTCCCGTTCGTCCCGTTGGTCGGGCTCGTTCCTGACAGATCGTCCTGCGCGCCGCTCACCCCATCCGCGACGGCGGGCTCGGGGACCCCGTCACCCACGGGGCCGCCGGACTCTCCTGCCGGACGTCCCTTCGCGGGTTCGCCGGCAGGCTTCGCGGCCGCCCAGGAGACGCCGAGGGCGCCGCCGATCAGGGCGAGCAGGAAGCCGATGACGAAGCCGCCGAAGTTGGACACCACCAGGGAGACCAGGGCGAGCAGAATCGCCGCGACGCCCGCGAAGACACGGGAGTGCGGCTGGAACCACATGGTCAGGCCGAGCACGACCAACAGCACGCCGATGATCAGTGATCCGGCACCGGCGGTGGTCGCCATCCGGATCGTCATCGTGCCGAGCGTGAGGTTCGCGTACGGGAAATACATGATCGGGATGCCGCCGAGAAGTGTCAGCAGACCACCCCAGAACGGGCGCTGACCGCGCCACCCTCGGAACGATCGGCGCATCCGGCCGAGCTTGTCGCCCAGTCCCACTTGCGCTTCGGCGCTCATGTCGTACAGCTCCTCGGGAATGGCGTTGGTTCTGTGTGTCGTGCGGATTCGGGCACGGGGACGGCTCCGTCATGTGCCGTCGCGCCCCCGCGCCCGGCCGTTCTCAGTGCACCGAGTGCGCACCGGGCCGCCTGATGCGGCCCGCTAGGGCATCAACTGCCCTAGTAGCACTCGTGCTTGCCCTTCTTGACCGACATGCCCAGGCCAGAGAGCTTGAAGGTACCGGCGGTGGTCGCCCACGCACGCTGCTTGACGTCGGTGAACTTCACCGACTCCGCCTGCTGCGCGAACGAGTCCGGGGCGTACTTGTCGCCCTTCGCCGGGCCCGGGCCCTTGGTGGTCTGGTCGACCGAGACACCGATGTCGACCTTGTTGAAGGTCGCGTTGGCCTTCAGGTCGTCGGCATCGATGTAGAGCTTCTTGGCCTTGACCTTCGGACCACCCTCGCCACCGGCCTTGAGGGTCATCGACACGTCGCCGAAGACCGGGACCGGCACGACGACGGACTGGCAGAGGTTGGTGATCTCGGCCTCGTCGAGACCGACGACGGCGACCGGGTGGTTACCCGACTTGCCGCTGTCCAGAGCTCCGTACTGGACGAATCCCGTACCGTTGAGCTCCTTCGCAGTCACCTTGAACTGCTGACCGGACACACTGAACGATGCCGCGAGCGCACCCTGGGACAGGGCGACGCCTATCGCGGCAGTCGCCGCGACGCTCGGCACCATGACCACGGCGAACCGCTTCCATCTGGTTCCGCCACGAGCCACGGACTCCATGACTTTCCTCCTTCTCGGACGTACATCTCCGGCCCTGACTGCTCCCGTTCGGGCGGCTCAGCCGGGCAGGGATGGGAGAAGTGCTACGTCCTCGGGAAGGAGAGCGCCCGCATCGGAGGCGCGCTACCGCACCACTCATCACCGGCGATCACCCCCGAGCGACAACCACTGGTCACGCCTGACGGATCACGCGCGACCTCGCGGACAGGCCCTGCCGGTTGCGGCAGAGACCCCCCTGTCCAAGACCGGCGACGGCGTCACCGGCCTGCTCGGTGGGGACCCAGAAGGCCCGCTCCCGAGTGGCTTTCGGGGTACGGGTCATCGGACCGAGCGTGGCCGATCGTGGTGCATTCTCGGCCCCCGCACAAGGGGGTTCGTTACTCGCTAGTAACGGCCCGATAACCGAAGCACGACCGCGCGGTATCGGTCGGCCACGGACGGCGACTCAAAGAGGGGGATCAGAACGGGACACCGGCGGGCGTAACAGCCCATAAGGAAGCCGATGTCTTACTCCAAGTAACAGTGGCCGCGTTTGCCAAGTTTTGGCAAAGCGCGGCCACTGTGGTGCCTCGGGAACAGACTTTTCACTCCGGCATCACAACGCCCCGCGTTTAGGGACTGGTCAGCCGAAGGGCCGAGAGGGAAACCGGCCGGAGTGTGCGTACGGGGGTCAGAAGAGAACCCGGGCGAGCGCCGTGCGTGCCGACGTCACCCGCGGATCCTCGCCGCCCACGACCTCGAACAGTTCGAGCAGCCGCACCCGGGCGGCGTCCCGGTCGTCGCCGGCCGTGCGCCGCACCGTGTCGATGAGCCGCCCGAAGGCGTCCTCGACGTGACCGCCCACCAGATCCAGGTCGGCGGCGGCGATCTGCGCCGGCACATCCGCAGGCCGGTCGGCCGCGTCCTTGCGGACCACCTGCGCGTCCAGGCCCTGGACCCGCAGGAGCAGCTCGGCCTGGGCCAGGCCGAGCTTGGCCTCGGTGTTGGCGGGGTCGTCACTGAGTACGTTCTTGTACGCCTGCACGGCACCGGCGAGATCGCCCGCGTCCAGCGCCTGTACGGCCGCTTCGAGCAGGGCGTCGTGCGGACCGGCCGGCACCTCGGGCGCCGCGGGGGCCTGCTCGCCCTGCGCGTCGGCGCCCGCGTCGACCACCAGACCGGTCAGACCGAAGCGCTCCTCGCCGACCTGGATCAGCTGGTCCAGGGTCTGGCGGATCTGCGCCTCGGGGGCGGCACCCTGGAAGAGGGGCAGGGCCTGTCCGGCCACCACCGCGAAGACAGCCGGGATCCCCTGGACCCCGAACTGCTGCATCAGCATCTGGTTGGCGTCGACGTCGATCTTGGCAAGGAGGAAACGGCCGTTGTATTCCTGCGCGAGCCGCTCCAGAAGGGGGCTCAGCTGCTTGCACGGCTCGCACCACTCGGCCCAGAAGTCGATGACGACGGGGACCTCGGTGGAGCGCTGCAGGACCTCGCGCTCGAAGCCCGCCTCGTCGACATCGATGACGAGGGAGGCGGGCGAGACCGCACCCACCGCACCCCCGCCCTGCCGGGCCGCTTCGGCGCGCGCCTGCTCCGCCTTCGCCTTGGCCTCCTGGGCCGACTTCACCGCGGCGAGGTCGACGACTCCGCTCATGGACATGTTCCGTGGCTGCATGAGTACATCCTCCCCCAAGCCGTGCGGGAACCGTGCCCGTCCTGGGCCCTCCGCCGGAATGCGGGGCCACGGGCGGCACGGTTCGAGGTCGCTGTGGAGACCGGCGGACCGGTCGTTGGCCCGGGGTCCCCACCCCTGGCCGGTGTTCGTGCTGTGTGGTTGTCTCTCGTGGCTGTCGCTCAGGGGCGTACGGGATGCGCCACGCACCGTCGCCCACAAGCTTTCGCTACGGGTCGTAGCGTAACTGTCGCGTCCGGGACGTGGGGAGACGCCTTCCGGTGATCTCGCTCACTCGGCACCCCGGAACGCTGCGTACTGGCCGGTATGGTCGCCGCCATGCAGAGCCGTACGTCGTCCACCACGCCTCCCGCCCGCACCGGCGGCCGCCCGCGCAGCGCGGCCGCCGACGCAGCGATCCTGGAGGCGACCCGGCAGGGCCTCGTCGAGCTGGGCTGGTCCAAGCTGACGCTGGGCGCCGTCGCCACGCGTGCGGGCGTCGCCAAGACGACCCTGTACCGGCGCTGGGCGGGCAAGAGCGAGCTGGTCGTGGACGCGGTGGCGGAGCTCTTCGACGAGCTGGAGGTGCCCGACCGGGGCAGCCTCGCCGCGGACATCGAGGGCGTCGTGCTGCAGTTCGCGGCGCTGCTCGGGCGGCCCGAGACCAAGACGGCGCTGATGGCGGTCGTCGCGGAGTCCACGACGGACGAGCCGCTGCGGGACCGCATCCGCGCCTCCATCGTCGACCGCCAGAAGCGGCTGGTCCTCGCGGGCCGCAAACGGGCCCAGGAGCGCGGCGAACTCCCCGCCGAGCCCGACACGGTCGCCGCGGCCCGCACCGCCGACCTCATCTTCGACGTGATCGCGGGCGCGGTGGTCCACCGCGCCCTGGTCAGCGCGGAACCGGTGGACGAGGAGTGGGCACGCCGCTTCACGCTCCTGCTCCTGGGCGGCTTGGCAGCGGCGGCGGCACAGCCCTGACGGCCGGTGAAGGAGCTCCCCGGCCACGGCTGGCCCAGGGGCACGGGGAACTGC
>NZ_LIPN01000464.1:15198-20744 GCF_001418325.1 Streptomyces atriruber
CCCCACACACCCGCAGCCGAGCATCAGACCTGATACCGCTCAGGAGCGAACAGCCCCAGGTTCTCGGCAACCCAGGCCGACGTGTGCTTGAGCCCCTCCACGAGGGAGACCTCCGGCACCCACCCCGCCCACTCCCGCGCCCGCGTGTTGTCCGAGAGGAGCCGCTCCACCTCGCTCCCCGAGGGACGCAGCCGCGCCGGGTCGACCACCACGGACGCGTCCCGCCCCGACGCCGCGATCAGCGCCTCGGCGAGGTCGCCGATGGAGATCTCCCGGCCCACGCCGAGGTTCACCGCGTGGCCGAGCGCCCGGTCGGCGACCGCCATCGCCATGAAGCCGCGCGCCGTGTCCGTCACGTACGTGAAGTCCCGCGTCGGCGTCAGCGAGCCCAGCTTGATCTCCCGGGCACCGGAGTGCAGTTGGGCGAGGATCGTGGGGATGACCGCACGGGCCGACTGGCGCGGGCCGTACGTGTTGAAGGGCCGCACCACCGTCACCGGCAGCTCGAAGGCGTGCCAGTGCGAGAGCGCCATCATGTCGGCGCCGATCTTCGAGGCGGAGTACGGCGACTGCGGCTGGAGCGGGTGCGACTCGGCGATCGGAGCCGTCAGCGCCGTCCCGTACACCTCGCTCGTGGACGTGTGCACCATGCGCCGCACGGAGTGCCTGCGGCACGCCTCCGCGACGTTCTCGGTGCCGACCACGTTCGTCTGGACGTACGCGCCGGGTGAGTCGTACGAGTACGGGATGCCGATCAGCGCGGCGAGGTGGAAGACGGTGTCGCACCCGGCGACCGCGTCCATCACGCGCCCCGCGTCCCGCACGTCGCCCGCGATCATCTCGACCCGCGGGTCGCCGAGGAGGTGGGCCAGATGCCCCTTCTCCGCGTAGGGCTTGTAGTGCACGAAGGCGCGGACCTTCGCGCCCGCGTCGAGGAGCTGGTCGACGAGCGTCGAGCCGATGAAGCCCTCGGCACCGGTGACGAGGACGGTGCGGTCCTGCCAGGAGAACGGGGTGGCGGCGGACGTGTTCATGCGTACTCCAGGTGAGGGGTTGCGTGGGCGAGCCGGAGGACCCGCTCGGCGAGCAGGTCGGCGGCGCGGGCGTGCGGTCCGGGGTCCGCGGCGCCGCTCATCGCGGCGAGCCGCACCGGGTCCGCGAGGAGCGGGCCGAGCAGTTGCGCGAGCCGGTCGTCGGTGGTCTCCGCGTCGGGCAGCAGGAGGCCCGCGCCCGCGTCGGACAGGACCCGGGCGTTGTGGGTCTGGTGGTCGCCGGGCGCGTGCGGATAGGGCACGAGGACGGCGGGGACGCCGGTGGCGGCCAGTTCGGCGACCGTCGCCGAGCCCGCGCGGCACACGACGAGGTCGGCGGCGGCGTAGGAGAGGTCCATGCGGTCGAGGTAGGGGACGGCGCGGGCGACCGCGTCACCGCCCTCGGCGGCGAGCCGGGCCCGCGTCTCCTCCAGGGCCGCGGGACCCGTCTTGATGAGGAGGTGTACGTCCCGTCGGTCCCGCCAGCGCGCGGCGAGGCCGACCGCCGCCGCGGTGAGGCGGGCCGCGCCGAGGCTGCCGCCGTTGAAGAGGATCAGCCGGGCGCCCGGCGGCACGCCGAGCTCACGCCGCGCCTCCGGGCGCAGCGCGGCCCGGTCCAGCGCGGCGAGCGGCGCCGCGATCGGCATGCCGGTGGTGTGCGCGCGCTCGCCGCCGGGCAGATGGGCGCGGCTGCGGTCGAAGGCCACCGCGATGTTCGGGGTGAGCCGGGCCGCGAAGCGGTTGGCGCGGCCCGGTACGGCGTTGGACTCGTGGATGAGGCTGGGCAGCCCCGCCATGCGGGCGCCGACGATGACGGGGGCGCTGGGGTAGCCGCCCATGCCGACGGCGACCTGTGCGCCCTGCTCGCGCAGGATGGCCCGGCACTGGGCGCCGGACTTCAGCAGCGCGGCGGGCAGCAGATAGCGGCGGGCGCCGAGCGACGGGTCGAAGGGGATCATGTCGACGGTGTGGAGGCGGTACCCGGCGTCCGGTATCAGCCGGGTCTCCAGGCCCCGTTCGGTGCCGACGAAGGAGATCACCGCGCCCGGCACGGCCCGGCGCAGCGCGTCGGCGAGGGCGAGACCGGGATAGATGTGCCCACCGGTGCCGCCCGCGCCGATCACGACGGAGAGGCCGGAGTGCCCCGAGGGATCGGAGTGAGTGGTTCGCATGGCAGTGGAGCATCACGCGAGGGTCTAAGAGGGTTTTAAGAGCCGCGTTTGGCACCTTTGGACCATGAGCTTCACGAGCGTGACCAGCAAGGGCGGCCCGCCGGGCGCGGGCGGGACGGCGCACCGGATCCTGGTCGTCGACGACGACCCCGAGGTCCGCGCCGCCGTCGAGGACGCCCTGACGGTCGAGGGCCATCACGTGCGGGGCGCGGCGGACGGCCACCGCGCGCTCACGGCGGTGGCCCGCTGGCAGCCGGACCTGGTGGTCCTCGACGTCCTGATGCCGGTCATGGACGGCCTCGCGGTCTGCCGTCAGCTGCGCGCCGCGGGCGACCGCACCCCGGTCCTCGTGCTGACGGCCCTGGACTCGGTGAGCGAGCGCGTCGACGGCCTGGACGCGGGCGCCGACGACTACCTGGTCAAGCCGTTCGCCCTGGACGAGCTGGTCGCCCGGGTCCGGGCCCTGCTGCGGCGCGCCACGCCGGAGCGCGCGGCGGACGACGGCGACGACCTCGCGTACGGCGATCTCGTCCTGGACCCCGCGACGCGCACCGGCCGCCGCGGCGGGCGCCGGGTCGAGTTCAGCCGCACGGAGGCCGTCCTGCTCGAACTGCTGCTGCGCAACGCGGGCCAGGTCCTGCCGCGCGAGCTGATCCAGCAGGCGGTGTGGGGCCGCGACTTCGGCCCCGACTCCAACTCCCTCGCCGTGTACGTGGGTTATCTGCGCCGGAAGCTGGAATCGGGCGGGGAGCCCCGCCTCGTCCACACGGTGCACGGCATCGGCTACCGGCTGGGCTCCCCGTGAGCGCGCGGCGCAGGCTCGGCGCGCGGTGGCGGCGCCGCAGGCCGCTGCGCACCCGCCTCGCGGTGGTCGCCGCGGCCGCCGTGGCCGTGGTGGCGATCGGGGTGTGCCTCGCCGCGTTCTTCGTGATCCGCTACAAGCTGTACCAGCAGCTCGACCAGAACCTCGCCCAGTCGGCGACGCTCATCGCCCAGCAGCACCGCACCGAGGGGCCGGGCGTCATGACGGGCGAGTGCCGGTTCCTCGGCGCGCCCGCCTGCTCGCAGATCGTCCCCGCGGACGCGAAGGACGACCCGGCGAAGCCGTACCTGCTGCCCGTGTCGGGGCTGACGCGCTCGGTCGCCGACGGCCACCACTCCCCGTACTACTCGAACTTCACGCTCCCCGGCGGCAAGCCGGGCCGGATGTACACCACCACGTTCGGCAAGGAGGGCGAGGCCGTGCAGGTCGCCCTGCGCGCGGACATCGCCGAACGCGGCGTGCGCCAGGCCGCGTCGCTGCTCGCCGCGGTGGGCGGCGCCGGTGTGCTGCTCTCCGCGGTCGGCGGCTACTGGGTGTCCCGCACGGGCCTGGCGCCGATCACCCGCCTCACGGCCACCGCCGAGCGCATCGCCGCCACCCGCGACGCCCGCCACCGCATCGAGCTGCCCCCGGGGCGGCCGGCCCGCGAGGGCCACGAGGACGAAGTGACCCGCCTGGCCACCTCGTTCAACACGATGCTCGCCGAGCTGGAGGAGTCCGTCGCGGCCCGCCGCCGACTGGTCGCCGACGCCTCGCACGAGCTGCGCACCCCGCTGACCGCGCTGCGCACGAACGCGGAACTCCTCGCCAGGGCCGACCGGCTGACGGACGCCCAGCGCGCGCGGGCGTCCGGTGCGCTCGGGCGGCAGCTGCGCGAAGTCACCGGCATGGTCAACGACTTGATCGAGCTGGCCAGGGACGCGGAGCCGCAGCCCCTGCTCGAAGAGGTACGGCTGGCCCCGCTGGCCGCCCACGCGGTCGAAGCGGCCCGCGGCCACTGGCCCGCGATCTCCTTCCTGCTCCAGGTGGCGCCGGAGGCGGCCGAGCTGAGCGTGCCCGGCGTACCGGCGCGGCTGTCCCGGCTCCTCACCAACCTCGTCGACAACGCGGCCAAGTTCAGCCCGCCGGGCGGCCCGGTCGAGGTCGCGCTGACCCGCGACGCGCTGACCGTGCGCGACCACGGGCCGGGGATCGCGGAGGAGGACCTGCCGTACGTCTTCGACCGCTTCTACCGCGCGGAGAAGGCGCGCGCGCTACCCGGCTCGGGCCTGGGCCTGGCGATGGCGCGCCAGATCGCGCACGCCCACGGGGCGGAGCTCACGGCGGAAGGGGCGCCGGGCGGCGGAGCGCTCTTCCGCCTGACCCTGCCGGGCCCGTAGCCGCCCCGGCCGCTCCCTACTTCTTCGCCCAGGCGCAGCTGCCGAGCGTGGCCCTGCCCTTGGCGACGAGCCGGTCGGCCTCGCGGGCGACGAGCACGCGGGTCTTGTCGCCCTTGCACACCACGGTGCGGTCCCCGTGCCCGGCCAGGTCGACCAGGATCTGGTCCCAGTGGCGGTACTGCACGTCGTGCCCGGAGTCCGCGTAGGTGCGCACCTTCGCCGTGTCCGGCAGCTCCTGCTGCCATGCCTTCAGGGTCGCGGGCGGCACGGTGGTGTCCTTCTTGCCGCCGTAGAGGTAGACGGGGGCGTCCAGCTCCGACAGGTCGGGGCCCGGGCGTCCGCAGTACAGCTTCTGCTCGTGCACCTGGGGTGCGGGGTCGGCCTGCTGGCCGCGCTGGTTGTAGGTGCGCGCGCCTTCCTCGTACGCCGTGTCGGCGAAGCCGGGGATGGACTTCACGGGGCTGTCGTCGGGGAAGGCCCACCACTTGCGCGGGTCCTTGATCTGGTCCTTCACGGCGGCGGCGAGCGCGTCGTCGGAGAGGCCGCAGTACTCGGGCTTCGTGCCGTAGGGGGGCAGGGCGGCGGCGAGGTGGAGCTGTGAGATCCGCTCGGGGGCCCGGGCGGCGAGCTCGGCGGCGTAGGGGCCGCCGCCGGATATCGCGACGACGGACACGTCGTCGACACCGAGCTTGTCGAGAACCTGAAGGGCGTCCTTCGCGAAGTCGGCCTTGCCCAGGTTCTTGTCGAACGCGGTGTCGCCGAAGCCGTTGCGCTCCACGGAGATGAGCCGCAGGCCCAGGTCCTCGCGCGTGGTGCGGAAGAAGTCCGTCATGTGCGAGGCGCGGGCGCTCGTGCCGGTGCCGCCGATGAACAGGACGGGCTTGCCGTCCTTCTCGCCGGTGTCCGAGTAGTGCGCGGTACGTCCGTCGGAGAGCTTCGCGGCGCGGACCTCGGGGCCGAGCGAGTCGAAGTCGTCCTGCACCTTGGGCTCGGGCGGCGGGCTCGCACTCACCTCGCCGGAGCCGCCCACCAGGAGTGCGCCGAGGACGGTGCAGGTGGCGGCTCCGATGGCGAAGGCGGCGGTGCGGGCGTGACCGGTCGAGCTCACGGAGTCTCCTGGGGCTGCCTCCTATACACATCT
>NZ_LIPN01000465.1 GCF_001418325.1 Streptomyces atriruber
GAACTCGTCGTCGGCGAGGGCACGGACCAGGCCGCCAGGGACCGGCTCACCCGGACGCTGCGCGCCCACGGGGTGCGCGACATCGACGTACGCGGGAAGGCGTCGGGGCGCGCCCCGCTCACCTTCCTGCTCGGCCCGGCGACCCGCCCCGACATCGCGGAGGCGCTCGGCGGCACCGACGTGCCGGAGCAGCCCGAGGGGTACGCGCTGCGCGTCGCCCACCGCACCGTCGCGCTCGGCGGCACGGACGCGGCCGGGCAGTTCTACGCCGTGCAGAGCCTGCGTCAGCTCGTCACGCGCACGTCGGTGGCCGGTGCGGTCGTCTCCGACCATCCCGCCATGCCCCTGCGCGGCAGCATCGAGGGCTTCTACGGCCCGCCCTGGACGGAGACCGAACGCCTCGACCAACTCGACTTCCTCGGCGACACCAAGGCCAACACGTACGTGTACGCGCCCANNGCGGAAGCTCGTGGACCGGGCGGGCGGCAACCACGTCCGCTTCACGTTCGCCGTGTCGCCGGGCGCCTCCATCTGCTACTCCGACCCGGCCGACGTCGCGGCGCTCACCGGCAAGCTGCAGTCGATGTACGACCTGGGCGTGCGGTCCTTCTCCATTCCGCTCGACGACATCAGCTACACCAAGTGGAACTGCGCGGCCGACGAGTCGAAGTTCGGCGCGCCCGGCCGCGGGCCCGCGGCCGCCGCCCAGGTGGGCCTCCTCAACACCGTCCAGCGGGAGTTCATCGAGCGGAAGGAGGGCACGAACCCGCTGCAGACCGTGCCCACCGAGTACGGCGACCTGACCGACACCGCCTACAAGCAGAAACTCCGCGCCGACCTCGACCGCGCCGTCGAGGTGATGTGGACCGGCACGGACACCGTGCCGCCCGAGATCACCGACTCCCAGGCGCAGCAGGCCTCGGCGCTCTTCGGGCGCAAGGTGTTCGTCTGGGACAACTACCCGGTCAACGACTTCGCCCGCACCGCCGGACGGCTGCTCCTCGCGCCCTACGACAAGCGCGAGAAGGGCCTCTCCGGGCATCTCAGCGGCATCGTGTCGAACCCGATGAACCAGGAAGCGGCCAGCAAGCTCGCCGTCTTCACCATGAACGACTTCTCCTGGAACGACCACGGGTACGACCGCACCCGCTCGGGACGGCAGGCGGCGCTCCACCTCGCGGGCGGCGACGCGCGCACGGCCGACGCCGTGCAGACCTTCGTCGACCTCAACCACATGGCGCCGACCTTCGGGGCCGAGAACTGGCAGCCGCAGTCGCCGGTCCTCGGCCCGAAGCTGGACGCCTTCTGGGAGACGTACCAGACGGATCCACGGGCCGCGATCCGCGCGCTGACCCCCGTCGCGAAGGAGATCGGCGCCGCGCCCGCCGCCCTGCGCTCCGGCGTGCCCGACCGGCAGTTCCTGCACGACGCCGACCGGTGGCTGGACGCCACCGAGCTGTGGGGCGAAGCGCTGCGGCACGGGCTCGCCGCGCTCACCGCGATCGAGGACGGCGACACGGCGGCGGCACGGCGGGAGCGCGAGGCGATGGACGGGGTCGCCGCGCGGATCGCGCGGATCACCGTCGACCCCGCCGAGCACCACCAGCGCGGGCCGGTGAAGATCGCCGACCCGTTCCTCGACGACTTCGTGAGCGGGGTGCGGAAGCAGCATGACGCCTCCGACTGATCCGTCAGTCAGAAGCGCAATTTCCGCCCGGGAGTGCAGTGGTGCAAGGTGAAAGGAAGGGATAGGCGCTGTCCGTGCGTTGCGTTCGTCGCAACGCACGGGTAGGGTCCCCGACCATGCAGTACGACCCCGAGGTGGCGGACCGCGTCCGCAAGGTGATCGCCGACGCCGGTGTGACCCAGCGCGAATTCGCCCGCCGCATCGTCATGGACCCCTCCAAGCTCTCCCGCTCGCTTGGCGGCACCCGGCGCTTCACGGCCGCGGAGCTCGCCCGCATCGCGGACACGGGCGGGGTCGACGCGGGCTGGCTGCTCGGCGCCGCCCGGCCCCCGGAGCCCGCCGCGCGGCGCGAACGCGCCGTGGCACCCGAGGGCGGCCGCCCCCTGCAGATCGTCCGCGAGACCGTCCGGCTCATCGCGGAGCGCGGCTTCCACGCCGTCCGCGTCCAGGACATCGCCGCGGCCTGCGACACCAGCACCGCCGCCATCCACTACCACTTCCCGGGCCGCGACGACCTCCTCGAAGCCGCGGTGCGCTGGTGCATGGACGAGGACACCGCGCGCCGCGCGGCCCGGATCGCGGACGCCGCCGACACCGCCGACGAGCTGCGCCAGCTCATCGAGCTGCAGATCCCCCGCACCCCGCAGCAGCGCTGGCAGTGGAGCGTCTGGCTCGACCTGTGGGCGGAAGCCGCCCGCTCCACCGCCATGGGCCGACTGCACGCCGACTACTACCGGCAGTGGCGCACCACCGTCGCCGACGTCATCCGCCGCGGCATCGCCGAAGGCGTCTTCCGGCTCGCCGACCCCGAAGCCGCGGCGCTGCGCCTGACCGCGCTGATCGACGGCCTCGCCACGCAGGTCCTCGCCTCGGGGCCCGACAGCCCCGGCACCGGCCCGGACGACATGCGCGAGTCCCTCGTCGCCTACGTCGACGCCACCTTGACCGCGCACTGACCTCGAAAACACCCCCGCACACAACACCCCACCCCGAGGGAGAGTTCACCATGCCCGTGAACGACAACGTGATCATCACCGCTGCCCTGACCGGCGCCGGTGACACCGTCCGCAAGAGCCCGCACGTGCCCGTCACGCCCGAGCAGATAGCCACCTCGGCGGTCGAGGCCGCCGAGGCGGGCGCCGCCGTCGTCCACATCCACGTCCGCAACCCCGAGACCGGCGATCCGTCCCGCGACCCGCGCCTGTACCGCGAGGTCGTCGAGCGCATCAAGGAGACCGGCACCGACGTCGTCATCAACCTGACGGCGGGCATGGGCGGCGACCTCGTCATCGACCCCATCGTGCCCCTGCAGGACCTCGGCGAGCTGCCCGGCACCGACCTGGTCGGCGGCCTCGACCGCCTCCCGCACGTCGAGGACCTGCTGCCCGACATCTGCACCCTGGACTGCGGCTCCCTCAACTTCGGCGACAACCTCTACATCTCCACGCCCGACATGCTCCGCCAGGGCGCCAAGCGCATCCAGGAGCTCGGCGTCCGCCCCGAGCTGGAGATCTTCGACACCGGCCAGCTGTGGTTCGCCAAGCAGCTCCTCGCCGAGGGGCTCCTCGACAACCCCACCGTCTTCCAGCTCTGCATGGGCATTCCGTGGGGTGCCCCCGCCGACCCGGGCGTCCTGCAGTCCATGGTCAACATGCTTCCCGAAGGCGCCCAGTGGGCCAGCTTCGCCCTCGGCCGCATGCAGATGCCGTGGGTCGCCCAGTCGATCCTGCTCGGCGGCCAGGTCCGCGTCGGCCTGGAGGACAACCTCTACCTCGGCAAGGGCAACAAGGTCACCAACGCCCAGCTCGTGGAGCGCGCCGTGCAGATCACGGAGAACCTGGGCTCGCGCGTCGCGACCCCGGACGAGGCCCGCCAGAAGCTCGGCCTGAAGCCCCGCTCCTGACGCCGACGCCCCCCCCACGCTCGTACCCCCACAGAGGACACCACCATAAGCAGCCCCACCACCCCCCAAGAAGTACGCCGCGTCGCCTTCGTGGGCCCCGGTGTCATCG
>NZ_LIPN01000466.1:0-1242 GCF_001418325.1 Streptomyces atriruber
GAAGACGAGAAGGGCTCCGGGAAGGCCGAGGCCGAGGAGAAGTAGGGGAACCCGCCCCAACCCCCTGTCGGCGCCCGCGGCTTCAGTCGATGTCCAGGATCGCCTTGCCGTGGAGACGGCGGCCGAGCAGCAGGTCGGCCGCCTCCTGGGCCTTGTCCCACGAACCCCGCCAGGACGTGCCGGGGTCGAGGGCGCCCGCGGCCACCTGCCCCGCGAGCCAGGTCAGATCCCTGGCGAGACCCGCGCAGCCGAGCAGGTGGAAGCTGACGACCGAGCGGTCGTGGCGGCCCCGGTCCCCGTAGAGAGTCCCGTACGGGAAGTGCTCGGCGTCGCCGCCGGAGTGCCCGACGGACACGAGCGTGCCGTGCTGGCCCAACTGCTCGTACGCCTCGACCAGTTGGCGCCCTCCGACCATGTCCACCACGCCGTCCACCGGTGCTCCGGCCGCCGCGGGCGTGGCGATCACCTCGTGCGCGCCGAGCCCCCTGAGCGCATCACCCCGCCCCGCGGGGTCACCGGTCACCGCGACGACCTCCGCACCACCGCGCCGGGCGAGCTGCACCGCGTACCGCCCGACACCGCCGGTGGCACCCGTGACCAGGATGCGCCTGCCGAGGATCGGGCCGATCCGGTCCAGGGCGCGCAGGGCGCTGGCGCCCGCGACCGGCAGCGTACTGATGTCCCCCGGATCCGCCCCCTCGGGCGCGCGACCCAGCAACTCCGTGTCCACCGCGCGGAGTTCGGCCCAGCCGCCGTCGGCGCCCAGGGTCACCACCGGGGTCCCTGCCGCGGGACCCGAGCCGTCGGCGGCGGCCCGCTCGACCACGCCCGCCGCGTCCCACCCGAGCACCGCGCCCTGCGGCGCCTCCTCCAGGACGTGGCGGACCTCGCCGTAGTTGAGGGAGGTGGCCGCCACCCTGACCAGCGCCTGGTGCGGCGCGGGCACCGGGTCGGGCGCGTCACCGATACGCAGCCCTCCAGGGGCGGAACGGTCGACCAGTAGTGCACGCATGGGAGTTGAGCCTTTCGACGTACGCCAAGGAAAGGCCGGACGCCAGCGCGGGCGATCGGCCGTCGACATAGTGCCACTGAGTGGCAGAAACCATCAAGGGGCGTTCGCTTCTGCGGGGCGGCCGCGGTCTACACTTCCGCCATGGACTCCACGGACCCCGACCGGCTCCCCCTGCGGGAGCGCAAGAAGCTGCGGACGCGCCAGGCACTCGTCGACACGGCCCTGGACCT
>NZ_LIPN01000466.1:1270-2206 GCF_001418325.1 Streptomyces atriruber
CGCGTTCTGCGACCGCACGGGCCGGGCGGCACTCGCCGCGGCGGACCGCCGCTTCGCCCTGCCGACCGGGAGCGGCCTGCAGGCACGGCTGACGATCGACCTGCTGGTCGCGGCGTTCCACCGGGCACTGGAGACCTGGATCGAGGGACCCGAGCCGACCCGGGACAGCCTGGCGTCAGCCCTCCGGGCCGCCTGCGCCGCAGCCCCGGGAACCCTCACCCTCACGGCCCGCTGACGGCCGACGCGGCCGCCGTCCAGGGCCGCCGTCCAGGGCCGCGGCGAACTGCGCGCTCGGCCAAGAACAACCCACGGCCGAGAAGGAGGAAAGGCAACAGCCCCGCAGGCGCAAGCCGCGGGGCTGCCGTGGACACCGCCCAAGCCCTCAGCCGAGCTCGTGCATCCAGCCGTGCCGGTCCTCCGCCTTGCCGCGCTGGATGTCGAGCAGCGCCTCACGCAGCTTCAGCGTGACCTCACCCGGCTCGCCCCCGCTCTGCTGCCACTCGCCCCCGTTGCACTTGACCGTGCCGACGGGCGTGATGACCGCGGCCGTGCCGCAGGCGAAGACCTCGGTGAGGGTGCCGTTCTCGGAGTCGGTCCTCCACTGGTCGATGGAGACGCGGGCCTCCTCCGACTCGTAGCCGAGGTCGCGGGCGACGGAGAGGAGCGAGTCGCGGGTGACGCCCGCCAGCAGCGAGCCCGTCAGGGTCGGGGTGACGATCTTGTTCCCGTACACGAAGTACAGGTTCNNCGGCCTGCGCGAGCAGCGACGCGGCGTAGTTGCCGCCGGTCTTGGCGTCGCCCATGCCGCCGGGGACGGCACGCACGCGGTCCTCGGAGAGCCAGATGGAGACCGGCTTCACGCCGCCGGGGAAGTAGGCACCGGCGGGCGAGGCGATGACGACGAAGAGGTACTCGTTGGCGGGCTTCACGCCCAGG
>NZ_LIPN01000467.1 GCF_001418325.1 Streptomyces atriruber
CTGTTGAGGGGCAGGGGTGGGGTTGTGACCCTCCGTGCCATGCCGTGACTCTGAGGTCGTGACGAAGAACGCGACGACCAAGAAGCCCCCGACGGTGAACAAGACCGTCGCCCCCGAGCCCAGCGACATCGGCCACTACTACGACCACAAGGTCTTCGATCTGATGACTCAGCTCGGAGACGGCAACCTGCACTACGGCTACTGGTTCGACAGCGGCACGCAGGACGCCACGTTCGACCAGGCCATGGTCCAGATGACCGACGAGATGATCCGCCGCCTCGACCCCGGGCCCGGCGACCGCATCCTCGACATCGGCTGCGGCAACGGCACCCCCGCCATGCAGCTGGCCCGCGCCCGGGACGTCGAGGTGGTCGGCATCTCCGTGAGCGCCCGCCAGGTCGAGCGCGGCAACCGCAGGGCACGGGAGGCCGGCCTCGCCGACCGGGTCCGGTTCGAGCAGGTCGACGCCATGAACCTGCCGTTCGACGACGGGTCCTTCGACCACTGCTGGGCCCTGGAGTCCATGCTCCACATGCCCGACAAGCAGCAGGTCCTCACCGAGGCCCTGCGCGTGGTGAAGTCCGGCGCGCGGATGCCGATCGCCGACATGGTCTACCTCAACCCCGACCCGAGCCGGCCGCGCACCGCCACGGTCAGCGACACCACGATCTACGCCGCGCTCACCGACATCGGGGACTACCCCGGCATCTTCCGCGCGGCCGGCTGGACGGTCCTCGAACTCACCGACATCACCAGCGAGACCGCCAAGACGTACGACGGTTACGTCGAGTGGATCCGCGCCCACCGCGACGAGTACGTCGACATCATCGGCGTCGAGGGGTACGAGCTCTTCCTCCACAACCAGGCCGCCCTCGGCAAGATGCCCGAGCTCGGGTACATCTTCGCCACCGCTCAGCGCCCCTGACGCCGCGCCACCCCGTGCCGCTCCCCCATCCCAAGGGCCCGCCTGTGAAGAACCTCCGCATCCCCGTGTCGCAGACCGTCTCCCTCAACGTCCGGCACCGGCCCGCAGGCGGACCGGGAGCCGCGGGCCGCCCGTTCCTGCTGCTGCACGGCATGCTCTCGAACGCCCGGATGTGGGACGAGGTCGCCGCCCGGCTCGCCGCCGCCGGGCACCCGGTGTACGCCGTCGACCATCGCGGCCACGGCGACTCGGACGCGCCGCCGGACGGCTACGAGAACGCGGCCGTCGTCACGGACCTGGTCGAGGCGGTCATCGCTCTCGACCTGACCGGCGCCGTGGTGGCCGGGCACTCCTGGGGCGCGCACCTCGCGCTGCGCCTGGCGGCCGAACGCCCCGACCTGGTGTCCGGCCTGGCCCTGATCGACGGCGGCTGGTACGAGTTCGACGGGCCGGTGATGCGCGCCTTCTGGGAGCGCACCGCCGACGTGGTGCGCCGCGCCCAGCGGGGCACCACCAGCGCCGACGACATGCGCGCCTATCTGAAGGCCACGCATCCCGAGTGGTCCTCCACCTCCATCGAGGCGCGCCTCGCGGACTACCGCGTCGGTCCCGACGGCCTGCTCATCCCCCGGCTGACCTCGGAACAGGTCATGTCGATCGTCGAGAGCCTGCAGCGCGAGGCGCCCGCCGACTGGTACCCGAAGATCACCGTGCCGGTCCGGCTGCTGCCCATCATCCCGGCCATCCCCCAACTGTCCGATCAGGTGCGCGCCTGGGTGGCCGCCGCGGAGGCGGCCCTCGACCAGGTCAGCGTGCGCTGGTACCCCGGCTCCGACCACGATCTGCACGCGGGCGCCCCCGACGAGATCGCCGCCGACCTCCGCCAACTGGCACGCGAGCTGGCGGCGCCCGCGAGAGCGCCGCGTCCCGGCGGCAAGGCAGGAGTTAGACCCGCTTAAGCAGCCGCGGCAACCCTGACAACGACAGCGTGCGGCTCACGCCTGCCCACACCGTCCCACCTGAGGCTTCACGCGCGAGAACAGGAAGGCTGACGATTCCCGTGGCGAACGAAGAGAAGCTCGTCGAATACCTCAAGTGGACGACCGCCGAGCTGCACCAGGCCCAGCAGCAGCTGCGCGAACTCAAGGCCGCACAGCACGAACCGGTCGCCGTCGTCTCCACGGCCTGCCGGCTGCCCGGCAAGACCCGCACCCCGGACGACCTGTGGGACCTGGTGTCCGAGGGGCGCGACGCCGTCACCGGATTCCCCGACGACCGCACCTGGGAGCTCCCCGAGGAACCCCCGTACGCGCAGCTCGGCGGATTCCTCGACGACGCGGCCGGTTTCGACGCGGGCTTCTTCGACATCGGCGCGACCGAGGCCGTGGCCACCGAGCCGCTGCAGCGCCTCATGCTCCATCTCGCCTGGGAGACCGTCGAGCGCGGCCGCATCGCCCCGCACACCCTGCGCTCCACGCTCACCGGCGTCTACGTGGGTGCCACCGGGCACGACTACGCGACGCGCCTGGAGACCGCGCCCGACGAGCTGCTGCCCTACCTGGGCGGCGGCACGTCCGGCAGCCTCGTCTCCGGCCGCATCGCCTACGCCCTCGGCCTCGAAGGCCCCGCCATCAGTGTGGACACGGCGTGTTCGTCCTCCCTGGTCGCCCTCCACCTGGCCTGCCAGGCGCTGCGCCGCGGGGAGTGCGGGCTCGCCCTCGCCGGTGGCGGCACGGTCATGTCGACGCCGCACACCTTCCATGCCTTCGCCCATCAGAAGTCCCTCGCGCAGGACGGCCGTTGCAAGCCGTTCGCCGCCGCGGCCGACGGCATGGGGCTCGGCGAGGGGGTCGGCCTGGTCCTGCTGGAGCGGCTCGGCGACGCCCGGCGCAACGGCCACCCCGTGCTCGCCGTCATCCGCGGCTCCGCGGTGAACCAGGACGGTGCGGGCTACGGCCTCGCCGCCCCCAACGGCCCCTCCCAGCAGCACGTGATCCGCGCCGCGCTCGCCGACGCCGGACTCACCCCCGACCAGGTCGACGCCGTGGAGGCGCACGGGACGGGCACGCCCATCGGCGACGCCATCGAGGTGCAGGCCCTCCTCGCCACCTACGGCGCGGGCCGCTCCGCCGACCGGCCGCTGTGGCTCGGCTCCGTCAAGTCCAACACCGGGCACACCCAAGGGGCCGCCGGTACCGCGGCGCTCATCAAGATGGTCCAGGCGTTCCGGCACGACACCCTGCCCCCGACGCTCCACGTCGACCGGCCCACCCCGCTCGCCGCCTGGAAGAAGGGCGCGGTCCGACTGCTCACCGAGGCGGTCGACTGGCCGCGCCGCGACGAGCCCCGCCGGGTCGGCATCTCCGCCTTCGCCACCTCCGGCACCAACGCCCACCTCATCCTCGAAGAACCCCCCGCGCCCGACACCCACCTCGACGCGGCCGCCGACGCCGTCCCGACCGCCCTCCCGGTGGCCTGGCCCCTGTCCGCACGTACCCCCGAGGCCCTCCAGGAGCAGGCGAAGGCCCTCGTCACGCACCTGACGTCCGCCGACCCCATGCCCTCGCCCGCCGAGGTCGCCCATTCGCTGGCCGCCACCCGCAGCCCCCTGGAGCACCGCGCCGTCCTGATCGGCGCGGACGGCGCCGGGCTGCTCGCCGCCACCCGCGCGCTGGCCGCCGGGGACGACCACCCCGACCTGACGCGGACCCCCCTCGACGCCGACCCGAAGAAGACCGCCTGGCACTTCGACGGCCTGCCCCCGGCCGACGCCGCCTCCGCGGCGTCGGCGGCATCCGACCTCCGCGCGGCCTTCCCGCTCTTCTCGACGGCTTTCGACGAGGCCCGGTCCCTCCTCGACACCCACCTCGCCACGCCCCTGTCCGACACTCCGTCCGAGCCCCTGCGCTTCGCGGTCCACACGGCGCTCGCCCGCCTGCTGCTGGCAACCGGGATCCACGCCCACACCCTCACCGGGACCGGCGTCGGCCACATCGCGGCCGCGTACGCGGCGGGCGTCCTCGGCCTCGACGACGCGTGCCGCCTGGCCGCGGCCCACGCCACGGCCACCGCCGAGAGCGGGGCACCGCCGGGGCCCGAAGCGTACGAACTCGTGCTGAAGGAGCTGACGTTCCGCCCCGCGACGCTCGCGCTCACCAGCACCGCCCCGGCCGACACGCCCGTCACCTCCCCCGGCTACTGGCACCACCACCTCACCTCCACCGACCCCGGTGCCTCCCCCGGCCCCGAGACCCACACACTCCTCGACCTGGGCGCCTTCTCGCCGGACACACCCGCCGCGCGCACCGTCCTGACGGCGCTCGCGCGGCTCCACACCTCGGGCGGCACGGTCGACTGGACGCATCTCACCCGGCGCGCGCCGCACCCGCCGACCCTCGACCTCCCGACGTACCCCTTCCAGGCCACGCGTTACTGGCTGCACGACCACACCACGCACACCGCGGTGTGACACACGGCGTGACACGCCAACACCCCACTCACACAGGAGCATTCATGACCAGCACCGACAACACGCCCGGCCAGGACGCCACCGAGCTGGAGAAGCAGCTCGCCGCGGCCACCCCCGAGGAGCGCGAGCGGCTCCTCACCGACACCATCCGCACCCAGGCCGGCACCCTCCTGAACACCGCCCTGAGCGACGACAGCAACTTCCTCGAGAACGGCCTCAACTCCCTCACCGCCCTGGAACTCACCAAGACGCTGATGACCCTGACCGGCATGGAGATCGCCATGGTCGCCATCGTCGAGAACCCCACGCCCGCGCAGCTCGCCCGCCACCTCGGCCAGGAGCTCGCCCACACCACCGCGTAGGCCCCCGGCCACCCCGAACAC
>NZ_LIPN01000468.1 GCF_001418325.1 Streptomyces atriruber
CCGTCGAGCTGGCCCGTCTCGCCCTCCACCCGGACGACGACCTCGCGCCCAACCGCCCCGGTGAGGCCCTGCAGATCTCCCTCGACCGCGACCCGGCGCCCGCCCGCAGGCTGCGCGCGGACGCCCGGCACCGCGCGCTCGCCGCCGAACGGTCCGTCGGCGAGGCCCTGGACGCCCTCGAGGGCGCGGGCTGGCGGGTGCTGCACTCCCTGCCGCTGCCCGGTGACGCCCGTATCCACCATCTGCTGATCGGCCCCGGTGGCCTGTTCTGCGTGGGCACCCTCGCCGTCCGCAAGCAGCGGGTGCGCATCGCCGACCCGATGGTGACGGTCGGCCGCGCCGAACCGTTCCCGCTGCTGCGCTCGCTCCGCTCGGACGCGGGCCGGGCCTCCTTCGCGCTGACGGCCGAGGTGCGCCCCGTCCTGGTGCTGGCCGGAACCGGCGCCGCCGACCTGGACGTGGCGGCGCCGCCGCGCGATGTGCGGGTGCTGCGCGAGGCGGACCTGCCGGCGCTGGCCCGCCTCGGCGGGGTGCTGAAACCGGCCGATGTGGAGGCCCTGCACGCACTGGCCAGGGACCGCCGCACCTGGGAGCGGGTCTGACGCCTCCGGGCGGCTACAGGTTGTCTCCCCAGCCGCCCTGGATCATGGTCTGGAAGGCCCAGGATCCGCCGCGCCTGATCAGGATGTCGGCGTAGCGCAGCTGCTGCGTCTCGCCGTTCGCCGTCATCACCGAGTCGGTGAAGACGACGGCCATCGCGGGGGAGAGGAAGACGGGCGTGCGCGTGGACTCGAAGGTGATGTCCTCGCTCCCGTCCCCCATCACGTGCGTCATGGTCCCCACGAACTGCTCCCGGTCCCACTGCGCCGCTCGCCCGTCGCCCGCGGAGTCGTCGCTGACCAGGTTGAGCGGGAAGACGGCCAGGTCGGCCATCCGCTCGACATCGCGCTTCGCGCTGTGCGCGTCGTACTCGGCGAACCAGGCGGCCAGGCTCGCGCGGTCCTCGTTGGTCGGGACGTATCCGGTCTCGGGAAGAAAGGTCACGCGGTCTCCTCTAATCAACTTTGACTACAGACTGCTGACTGCTCGCTTGCGATGAGAAAGGTATGCCACGGAGCGATGCTAGTCAAACTTGATTAGCTATGACGTGGGTCACGCCGGAAAACCTGTTGGGGCGAGGTGACGGGCGCTGCTACGTTGTCGGCGGCCGTGCGAGAGACCGAGGAGGTGGTACCCGTGGACGTATCGACGTGGGTGCTCTCCTCAGGGGTCACGGTCGGGCGGTAGGTCGTCCGGGAGCGCCGTTCTGCGCATTCCCGAAAGGCACGACCATGCATGTCACTTCCGAAAAGCGTCTCGATGACGGCGTTCTCGAGCGCGAGTTCACCCTCGGCGAGGTTCCGGGCATCCTGTGGACGCCCGTCTCCGAGCCGTCCGCCGAGGTGCCGCTGATCCTGCTCGGGCATCCGCCGCTCGGGCTGGACAAGATGTACCCCCGGCTGGCGGCCCGGGCCCGGCAGGCGGTGGCGGACGGCTTCGCCGCGGCCACCATCGAGCTCCCCGGCAGCGGGGTCCGCCCCCGCATGGCCGTCATCGACGAGGCGCGCGCCGACATGCGCCGGGCCATGGCGGCCGGCGAACCGGTCGCCGACGACATCGTGGACCGGCTCGTCCTCCCGCTGGTGGACCAGGCGGTCCCGGAGTGGCAGGCCGCTCTGGACGCCCTCCTGGCGCTGCCCGGCATCGGCGGCCCGGTCGGGTACTCCGGGGGCGTGATCTCCATCGGGGTCCGGCTCGCGGTGGTCGAGCCGCGGGTCTCGGCCGCTGTCCTGTTCGCCGGGAGTCTCGTACCGCGTGCCGTGTTCGACGAGGCCCGTCGGGTCACCGTTCCGCTGCACGTCCTGTTGCAGTGGGACGACGAGGGCAACGACCGGCAGGCCTCCCTGGACCTGTTCGACGCCTTCGGTTCCGTGGAGAAGTCCCTGCACGCGAACATGGGCGGGCACGCGGGGGTTCCGCAGTCCGCGGGGGAGGGGGCGGCGCGGTTCCTCGCGCGGCACTTGAAGTGAGGCCGTGAGGTCCGGCCGTGCGTTCCGGCCGTCAGGGCGGCAGCGGCCGGGCCCGGTCGGGGTCGTCGAGGGGCTCGAACAGATCCCCGTGCCTCGCCAGCCGCGGGGCGATGTCGTCCGCGGCGAAGACCAGCAGGCCGGGCGTGTCGCAGCCCTCGACCTCGTCCCAGGTCACGGGGGCGGAGACGGTCGGCTCCGGGCGTGCCCGCAGGGTGTAGGGCGCGGCGGTGGTCTTCGCGGCGGCGTTCTGGCTGAAGTCGACGAAGACCTTGCCGGGGCGCAGGCTCCGCGTCATGCGGTGCACGACGAGGCCGGGCAGCTCGCGCTCGGCCTCGACGGCCAGCGCCTTGGCGTACGCCGTGACCCGTTCGGAGGAGACCGGCTCCAGCGGTACGAGCAGGTGCAGCCCCTTGCTCCCCGACGTCTTCGCGTACGTGTGGAATCCGTCGGCGGCCAGCCGCTCCCGCAGCCAGAGCGCCGCCCGGCAGCACTCCACGACGGTGGCGGGCGGCCCCGGATCCAGGTCGAGGACCATCCGGTCGGCCCGGGCCGGGGCGTCGGCCCGCCACTGCGGCACGTGGAACTCGGTGACCAGGTTGGCCGCCCACATCAGGGTGGCCAGGTCCTGGACGACGACCTGCCGGGCGCTCCCCGCGGCGCGGGAGCGGGGCACCTCGGCGGTGTGCACCCAGTCGGGGGTGCCCGGCGGCACGTTCTTCGAGAAGAACTGCTGGCCGTCGGGCCCGTCCGGGTAGCGCAGGAAGGAGACGGGCCGGTCGCGGAGGTGGGGGAGGAGGGCGTCGGCCGTGGCGGCGTAGTAGTGCAGGACCTCGCCCTTGGTGAAGCCGCTCGCGGGGTACAGGACCTTGTCCAGATTGCTGAGCGCGAGCCGCCGCCCCTCCACCTCTGTGATCGGCGTCATAGGATGAGAGTCCCATATAACGCCCAGAGCACCACATAGTGCTCCAAGCCGGAACTCTCCCCGCCCCCAGTGAGGTGTCGGACGTGCGATCCATATGGAACGGTGCGATCTCCTTCGGGCTGGTCAGCATCCCGATCAAGCTCGTGAACGCGACCGAGAGCCACGCGGTCTCCTTCCGCCAGATCCACACGGAGGACGGCGGCCGCATCCGCTACCGCAAGGTGTGCGAGCTGGAGGAGCGCGAGGTGCCGACGGCGGAGATCGGCAAGGGGTACGAGGACGCGGACGGCTCGATCATCCCGATCACGGACGACGACCTGGCCACGCTGCCCATCCCCACCGCCAAGACGATCGAGATCGTCGCCTTCGTCCCCGCGGACCGCATCGACCCGCTCCAGATGGGCGCGGCGTACTACCTCGCGGCGAGCGGAACCCCGGCCGCCAAGCCGTACACGCTGCTGCGCGAGGCGCTCAAGCGCAGCAAGAAGGTGGCCATCGCGAAGTTCGCGCTCCGGGGCCGTGAGCGGCTCGGCATGCTCCGCGTGGTCGACGACGTGATCGCCATGCACGGGCTGCTGTGGCCGGACGAGATCCGTGCGCCGGAAGGGGTGGCCCCGGACACGGAGGTCACCGTGCGCGACGCCGAACTCGACCTGGCGGACGCACTGATGGACACCCTCGGCGAGGTGGACATCGACACCCTCCACGACGACTACCGCGACGCGGTCGAGGAACTCATCGCGGCGAAGGCCGACGGCGCGGCCCCGGCGGAGCGGGCCCCGGCCGGGGAGGGCGGCGGCAAGGTCATCGACCTGCTCGCGGCCCTGGAGAACAGCGTCCGCGAGGCCCGCACGGCGCGGGGCGAGAGCCCGGAGGGCACGTCGCGGAAGGTGGCCGACGTGACGCCGCTCGCCCGCAAGTCGTCCCGCGCGACCCCCAAGCAGGTGGGCGGCAAGAAGTCGACGTCGGCCTCGGCGAAGAAGAAGGCCGCCCCCGCGGGCAAGAAGACGACGAAGTCGTCGGCGACGAAGGCGTCGACGTCAGGGGCGAAGGCGTCGGGAACGAAGACGGCCGAGTCGAAAGCGACGCATTCGAAGGCGACGGATTCGAAGGCGACGGCCAGGACGAGCGCGCGCAAGACGTCGGCCAAGAAGACGACCACGGCGGCGTCCGGAGCCAAGAAGACGGCCGCGGCGGCGAAGAAGACGACGAGCGGGCGGCGCAGGGCCTCCGCCTGACCGGGGCGCCGCCACGGCGCGGCCGCGCTACGACGTGGCTCCGCTGCGGCCCGCCGGTGAGGAGGCGATGACCTTCGCGACGTACGGCAGATGGCTGTCGAGGAAGAAGTGGCCCCCGGCCAGCACGTGGCAGGAGAAGTCGCCGCTCGTCTCGCTCTCCCAGGCCCGCACGCCCTCGACCTCGACGCGAGGGTCCGCGTCTCCGGTCAGCGCGACGACGGGGCAGCCGAGCGGGGGTCCCGTGCGGTGGACGTGGGTTTCCAGGAGCCGGTAGTCGGCGCGGACCGGCGGCAGGATGAGCGGCAGCAGTTCGGGGGAGGACAGGAGCTCGTTGGTGGTGCCGGACAGCTTCCGCATCTCGTCCACGAGCTCGGGGTCGGACATCTCGTGCACCGGCCGGTCCGCCACGGGACGCCAGGGCAGCGAGGGGGCCTCCCGTCCGGAGACGAACAGGGCCACGGGCGGCCGTCCCGCGGCCGTCATGCGCCGCGCGGTCTCGAACGCGAGGACGGCGCCCATGCTG
>NZ_LIPN01000469.1 GCF_001418325.1 Streptomyces atriruber
GTTCTTCCCTTCACCCGTCCCTCGCCCAACCCCCACACTGGGCAGATGCGTACGCAGGCACCGGCTCAGCACGAGGTCATACCCACCCCCGCCGTACGGCCGTCGGCGCGTCCTCGTGCGGAGGGTGGCTACGTACCCGTGGCCATGCCGCCGCATCTGGCGGCCATCCAGCGCGCTGCGGGGAACCGGGCGTTCAACGCCGTGCTCCAGCGGGCCGAGGACGACGCGCCCGCGCGGGAGGCGGCTGAAACGGCCAAGCCCTGGACGGTGTTCGGGGTGGACGGCAAGAGCCAGGAGCAGCTGCGGTCCGCCGTGGAGGTGGGCTACCGCCGCTTCGACTGCGCCGAGAGCTACGGCCCCACCACCGCGGCGCTGGCCGGCGAACTCGCCGCGCTGGCACGGGACGCGTACGAGATCGTCTACAAGTTCGACGTACGGGCCGGTGAGCAGCCACAGGAGCTGCGCGCGCGGCTGACCGCGGTGGCCCGGCTCTTCGGGGGCCGCCTGGACGGGCTGGTCATCCACAACATCGGCGGGGACGAACAGGCGGCGCGCACGGCCTGGCACGTGCTCACCGAGCTGAAGGGCGAGAAGACCGCCGGAGGCATCGGCGTGGGCAACGTCGGCGTCACGCACGCCGCCCTGCTGGGCGATCTGGCGGCCACCGCACCGATCGACATCGTGGAGAACTCCCTCGAGTCGGTCCTCACCGACCCGGCCCTGCAGGAGCTGGTGAAGGACACCGGGGCCGCGCTGTACTACTACGGCGCCCAGACGGTGGCCCAGCAGGTCGCCGGTGACGGCAAAACCGACGTGGCCGAGGCCCTCAAGGCGGCGGCGGAGACGGTGAACGGCCTGCACGGCGCGGGCCGCGAGGGCCGCACCTCGATGATCACCAGCAGCGGCGACCGGGAGCGCCAGGGCGACAACCTCCGCCGGCTGACGCTGAGCCCGGACTCGCTCGACTTCGACGTGGACTACGGCGCGCTGGGCGCGGTGGACCAGTGGCGCAAGAACAACAACTCCTGCACGGAGAACGACACCGCCTTCGAACTCCCGCCCCCGCTGCGGGCCTTCCTGGACGAGGTGTCCGGCAACCAGGACGCGCTGCGCGCCGCGCTCGCCCAGGAGAACGCGACCCCGGACCGCCAGGCGGTCACCGAGTGGGTCCACAGCCGCTGGAACATCGATCCGGCCGTGCTCGACGGCGTGACGGTGCCCAGCCGCAAGGGGCTGCGCAAGCGGTTCCTGCGGATGCCGGTGGGCGCGGTGCTGGCCGGGCTGTTCGGAGCCAGGAACTGCGACCACAAGTGGTCCATCGAGCTGGTGCAGTTGCTGCTGGCCGACATCGACACCTGGGACATGCTCTCGCCGTTCCTCAAGGAGATCACCGACTAGCGGCGCCCCGCGGCGGCTCGCCCCGGCGGCGACCCGCCTCCGGCGTTCCGGCACAGGTGCCGTGCCGGAACGCCGGAAGCGGTACGGGCGCGGCCGGTGTCCCTCTTACGCGAACGGCTCCTCGCGCAGCGTCGCCACCGCCTTCTCGATGCGCCGCAGGCGCGTCTCGGGCTTCTTCGCGCTCTCGATGGCGTGCACGTGTGCCCGCTTGCGGCTCGGCGACAGCCGGTCGTAGACCTTGCGGGCGATCGGGTCGGCGTCCAGGGCCTCGACGAAGTCGGCCGGCTCGACCAGGACCCGGGGCGCGGTGTCCAGGACGAGTTCCACCTCGACCTCCTCGCCGGTCTCGACCCCGGCGGCCTCCCGGTTGGCCTTGCTGAAGCCGATCAGGTGGCGGCCCCGCATGATGGCCAGCCGGCTGTTCCAGGAGTGCCCGTTGACCGTGATGGTCACGGCCGGTCGCTTGCCTCCGTCGAGCTCCTCCACGACCTCCGGAGGAACTTCCAAGCCCCGCATGGGCTCCGGAGGCTCGACGTAGGTTCGGAACTTCATCATCTGCTCCTGTCAGGGTGTGTCGGCCCGCGGCGGGACGGCCAGGTCCGTCCGCCGGTGACCGTGCTGTGTCACATCCTGACGGGGGCGGGCGCCCCAGGGGCGGGGATCGGCGCCATCCGTGTGGCGGACCGTGCGGCGGGCGCGGCGGCCGGGACGCGTCAGTCGAACACCGGCTTGCGGTCCCGGGTGCGCTTGAGCTCGAAGAACCCGTCCGTCGCGGTGACCAGCAGCACGCCGTCCCAGAGCCGCACCGCGGCCTCCCCCCGGGGCACGGGCGTCACCACCGGACCGAAGAACGCGTTGCCGTCCACGGAGATCACCGGGGTGCCGACGTCATAGCCGACCCGGTCCATGCCGGCGTGGTGCGAGGCGCGCAGCGCCGGGTCGTACTCGGTGGAGTCCATCGCCGCGGCCAGCTCCGCCTCCAGGCCGGCCGCCGCCAGCGCGGCCTCGACGGTGGCCCGGTCCTTGGGCGCCTTCTCGTGGTGGTACCGGTTGCCCAGCTCGGTGTAGAGCCGGCCGAGCACCTCGGGGCCGTGCTTCTGCTCGGCGGCGACGCACACCCGTACCGGCCCGAAGCCCAGCCCCACCCGGTACTTGTGCGGCACGTCGCGTCCCTCGTTGAGGACCGCCAGGCTCATCACGTGCCAGCGGACCTCCAGGGGCCGCCGCGCCGCCACCTCGTGGATCCACCGGGACGCGATCCACGCCCACGGGCACTGCGGGTCGAACCAGAAGTCGACGCTGCTCACGCTGGCCTGGGACACCTCGGCCTCCTCTGCACGGATCCGGTCCTGTCTGCGGTGCGGGCCCGTCATGCCGACGGGGCGGAGGCGTCCGCGCGCAACTCGCCGAGCACCTCCTCGACGGCCTTGAGCGCACTGGCCACGCACTGGCCGACCCCGACACCGTCGTACGCGGCGCCGCACACCGCCAGCCCGGGCTGGTCCTTGACCCCCGCCCGGATGCGCGCCACCCGGTCCAGGTGCCCGACCGTGTACTGCGGCACCGCCGCGCCCCACCGGCTCACCCGCGAGGCCAGCGGCCCGCTCACCCCGGTGACCTCGGCGACCTCGGAGGCGGCCAGCGCGACGAGGTCGGCGTCGTCGCGGCGCAGCAGGTCCTCGGCGCCGCTGCCCCCGCCCTGGCAGCGCACGATGTCCACCTCGCCCGCCAGGTGCGGCCACTTCAAGGTGGAGAACGTGACGACCTTCAGGGCCCGCCCGTCCACCGCCGGCACCCGGTAGCCGCTGTAGCCCAGGGCGCGCATCGCGGCCAGCGCCGTGCGGGGAAAGGCGAGCGTGATGATCACGGAGCCGGCGTAGGGGATCTCGGCGAGCGCCGTGGTGGCCCCACTGCTGCCGGGCACCCCGGCGAGCAGCGGCCCGGCCTGGGCGGCGGGCACGGCGACGATGACGGCGTCCGCGTCGATGTGCTCCGGCTCGGCGGCGCTGCCCACGGTCACCCGCCAGCCCTGCTCGCGGCGCGCGAGCGTGCGCACCGTGGTCCCGGTGCGCACCGCCGAGTCCGGCGAGGCCGCGAGCAGGCCGTCCACCAGGACCTGGGGCAGCGAGCCGAGGCCCCGGGTCAGGGTGGAGATGCCGGTGGTGGGCTCCTGCCCCGGCGGCAGCGGAGCGGGCAGCAGCGCCCCGGCCGCCTCGGCGAGCGAGGCGCGCCGGCGGGACGCGGCGACCAGCGGGGTCAGCGTGGCCTCGAACGACAGCTCCTCGGCACGGCCGAAGTAGGCGTCGGACAGGAACGGGTCCACCAGGCGGTCCACGACCTCCCGGCCCAGGCGCCCCCCGACGACGTCCGCCACGGAGGCGTCCCCCTGCCGCCCGGTCTGCGGCAGCGTCAGATCCTCGCGGGCCCGGGCCACCCCGGCCTCGGACAGGATGCCGGACTTGGCGAGCTCGTCCATGTCACAGGGCACGCCCATGAACTGACGCTCCAGCGGCGGCCGCAGCTGGTCCACGCTCCACACCGCCATCGCCTTGGTGCCCGCCGCCACCACCTGGTCCTCCAGGCCGGCCGCCTTGAGCAGCCGGGCGGTCTTGGGACGCCGGGCGTACGTCGACTCGGCCCCCTCGTCGATGACGACGCCCGCCAGCTCCGACACGGCCAGCTGCCCGCCCAGCCGGGACGCGCCCTCCAGGACGGTCACCCGCACCGGCTCGTCACGCAGGAAGAACGCCGCCGCCAGCCCCGCGACGCCGCCGCCGACGACGACCACATGCGGCGCCCCGCCCGCCCGAGCCATTCCGTTGTCCGCCATAGGACCTGCTCCTTCATGGATACGGTGTCGCATCAGTTTTGAAGGGGTGCCGATAGTCTCGGTTGAGCGGGAGTGGATCCCGAATCGGCCTCCGCCGAGGGGCATTTGGGGCCGTCCGCACCCCCTGCGCGCGGTCCGCTCCGCCGCCTTCGGGGGCCGTTCCCGGCATGTGCCACCGGGGCCCGCACACCGGCGCCGCGCCCGATTCATCCTCAACCCGCCGTCGACCGGACCGCTGGACATTACCGCTGCGACAACACACCCATGGAACATGAGGAGAGTGGTGGCATGCGGAAGGTCGTTTCCCAGGACGGCACAACGATCGCCTGTCGCAGCACCGGCGACGGCCCGCCGATCGTGCTGATGAACGGCGCGTTCCGCGACCACACCATCTTCGACGCGCTGGTCCCGGAGCTGGCGCCGCACTGCACCGTCCACGTCTACGACCGCCGGGGGCGGGGGCAGAGCGGCGACGCTCCCCAGTACGCCGTCGAGCGCGAGATCGAGGACCTCGCGGCGCTCATCGACGACGCGGGCGGACAGGCGGCCGTCTTCGCCGGCTCCACCGGCGCGAACCTGGCGCTGGAGGCGGCCCTGGCCGGTGTCCCGATCACCAGACTCGCCCTGCACGAGCCGTACTTCCGCACCGCCCCCCACCCCAAGCCCCCGGCCGACTGCATGGACACCCTGCGGTCCCTGCTGGCGCAGGGGCGGCGCGGCGACACCGCGGAGTACTGGCTGCGCGAACTGCTGGGCCTGAGCCCCGAGACCATCGCGGACTGGCGGCAGGCCCCGCTGTGGGCGACGAACGAGGCCAACGCCCACACCCTGGTGTACGACACGACCATCCTCGGCGACTTCGAGGTGCCCACCGCACGCCTGGCCACCCTGCGCACCCCGGCCCTGGTCCTCAACAGCGACGCCACCGGCGACTGGCTGAAGGACGCGGCCCGGGCGACCGCGACCGCCCTGCCGGCCGGCTGGGGCATGCAGCTGCCCGGCTCCTGGCACCGCATCGACACCGACATCCTGGGCCGGGTCCTCGCCGGCTTCGCCACCACCTGAGGACACCGCCCCCGCGCGGACCGCGACGGGCCCCGGCCATCCCGGCCGGGGCCCGTCGCCGTGCCGTCCCCTCTCCCATGCCCGCCGCCCGGTCAGGCCACCGGGACCGTCCAGTTGCTCCGCAGCCACGTCTCCAGGCCGACCAGCGCGGGCCGGATCCGGCGCAGCTCCGCCAGGTCGGCGCTGTAGCCCTCGGTGTCGAGCCAGTCGAACATGGCGGCCAGGTCTGCACGGGCCGCGCGCAGCGGCTCGAAGGAGCGCTGCTCGTACCGCGCCGGAACGCCGGCCACCCGCCCGAACGCCTCGGCGATCTGCGGCCCGGTCAGCTCGGCACTGGCGATCTCCACCTGCCGGCCCAGCCACGCGCCCGGATCCTCGAAGGCATCCGCGGCGAACGCCCCGATGTCACGGGTCGCGATCATCTGCACCGGGACCTCCGGGCGCAGCCACAGCCCCAGCACCAGCTCGCCGTCGACCAGCCGGGGACCGAGGTCGAGCAGGATGTCGTAGAACATGGTCGGCCGCAGCACCGTCGCCGGCAGGCCGAGCTTGTGGATGTGCTGCTCGATGTTCCACTTGCTCCGGAAGTGCGGGATGACCTCGCAGCGGTCCGCGCCGCCCACCGAGCTGTACACGAAGTGGGCCACGCCCGCCTCGGCGGCCACGTCCGCCACCGCCTTGCCCTGCCGCTCCTCCGCGGCCACCCCGCCCGGGCCCCGGAACGTCTGGACGCTGAACACGCCCCGGACCCCCTGCATCGCCGCGCTCAGCGACGCCCTGTCCTCCAGGTCCCCGCGCACGAGCACCGCACCCGCATCGGCGAGCGCGCGCGCCGCGGGCGCCTGCGGATCGCGCACCAGGGCGTGCACGACCCGCCCCCGGCGCAGCAGTTCGCGGGCCGTCGCGCCGCCCTGCCGGCCGGTTCCGCCCAGCACCAGGACCGCTCCGTCTACCGCCACCGTATTTCCTCCGTCATCCAATTCCTCGCCGATATGGTGTCCCGGCCTGCCGGGGAAGTGCCGTGCAAAGGACGGGCTCCTGCCCGAGGCCGCATTCCATTGCGCCGAACCGGCCGCAACTTCACAGGAGCACCGCCCGATTCAGCTGTTTCGCGATCAGGAAGCGGAACCTTCAGCGACACGGTGGTCGAGAATGCGGGCGAACGCGTTCGCCAGCAGGTCCGCCGGGTTCTCGCCGGCGCCCGTGCTGCGCCAGGCCACGTGGTTGTCGGGGCGCACCAGGACGGCGCCGTCCCCGGCGACCTCGCGCACGCGCTCCCAGCCGCCGTCGACGTCGGCGTACTCCGCGCCCCGGCCGATGCGGACCGCGTGGATCGGCAGCGACAGCTTCTCCGCCACCTGCGCGGCCGCCTCGACCCACGGGGCTCCCTCCGCGCCGGTGAGCAGCACGAATCCGGCCGGGGAGCCGGTCAGGTCGTGGGTGGACAGGCGCCGGCCGTCCTGCTCGAGCCAGGCGTGCGGCAGCCGGTGCCCGGGCCGGGTGGTGGGCTGGTACACGTCGCGCATGGGCACGCGCGCCGGCGGCAGGCTGCCGTCGGGGACGACCGCGCCCCGCTCGTAGTTGAAGCCGATCTCGAAGTCGTGCGCCTGGCAGCCGGCCCGGTGGGTGTCCAGGATCTCCGCGGTCCGCGCCCGCACCACCTCGCCGATGGGGGAGGGGTCGAAGTACGTGGCGAACATCCGCTGCCGGCGCTGCGCCGGGGCGTGCGGGCCCAGGCCCACGGTGTCCAGGACGGCCTGGTGGTGGGAGGCCGCGGAGACCGCCCAGTCGACGTTGAGCCGGCACACCGGCTGCCGCTCCGCCTCGTAGGTGTCCAGGAAGCCGTCGTCGGCGCGGCCCTCGAGCACCGCGGCCAGCTTCCACGCCAGGTTGTGGGCGTCCTGGATGCCGGAGTTCAGGCCGAGGCCGACGGTGGGCGGCTGGCGGTGCGCGGAGTCGCCGGCCAGCAGCACCCGTCCCTTGCGGTACCGCTCGGCGATCAGTGCCTGCACCGTCCAGTTGGTCACGTGGTGCAGGGTCAGTTCCAGGTCGGGCAGGCCCAGCAGCTCGCGGACCCGGGCGACGACGGACTCCTCGTCGAGGCGGTCGGCGTCCATCGGCGGGAAGTGCAGGACCCACTCCTCGCAGGCCTTGCCCCAGCTGGGCCCCATCTCGATGAGGTTGCTGCACAGGTCCGGGTCGTGGGCGTTGAGGAAGTGGGTCAACAGCGTGCCCTCCTGCCACCACTGCGACAGGTCGGCGGTGAAGTACGCGGTCGTCACGTCCAGCAGGCCGGGCACGCCCTGCATCTCGATGCCCAGGGCGCTGCCGACCGTGCGGCCGCCGTCGGCCCCGATCAGGTAGCGCGCGGTGACCGTGGTCGTCTCCCCGGTGGCCACCTCGCGGATCTCGGCGACCACCCGGTCGCCCTCGTCGGAGAAGCCGACCATCTCGTGGCCGAACAGGATGCGCCCGGGGTTACGTTCCTCGGCGGTGGCCCGCAGGATCGGCTCCAGGCGGACCTGCGGCAGCTTGACCGGCAGGACGGGTCCGGCCGCCGCGTACCGCTCGCGCAGCGAGCCGCCGCCGAAGGCGTCGATCTCGTGGATCTGCTGGGCGTCCATCGGCCCGTCGCCGGCCAGCGAGGTCAGCCAGCGCAGCTTCCCGAACAGTTCCAGGGGCGCCCCCTGCTCCACCATCGGCCCGTCGAGCCCGTGCTGACGGAAGATCTCCATCGTGCGCTGGTTGAGGTAGTGCGCCTTCGGCACGTGCGCGGTGTCCGCGTGCCGTTCGACGAGCAGATGGTCCACACCGTGGTCGGACAGGAAGTTGGAGGCGGAAAGACCGCATCCGCCACCGCCCACGATAAGAACCGGAACCTCGACTGCTCCCATTTTCGTCCTTCCGGAAGGTGACAGTCTCACGCTCACGGAAACTGCCGAATGTGCCGGGAATGAAAGCGACACGGAATGTGTCGTGTGGGGCTGTGCATTCTCTTGAAGAGGCTTTCGAAGCATGACCAGCAGCTCTCTAGCCCCGGTCAATGACGGGTGGATCGCCGCCGGGTGGTTCAGCCGCGCCGGGCCGCGTCCGCGAGCGCCCGGTGCAGGCGGTCGTCCTCGGTCTGGCCGGCCTCCCACTGCACGCCGACCGCGAAGGGATGACCGGCCGCCTCGACCACCTCGACGACGCCGTCCGGCGTGCGGGCGGTGGCGGTCAGGCCGGTGCCGATCCGGTCGACGGCCTGGTGGTGGTGGCAGGCGGTCTTGGGGGTGTCGTCACCGAAGATCCGGGCGATGTGGCTGCCGGAGCGCAGCTCCAGGACGTGCCGGCCGAACTCGAAGCCGGCGCCCTGCGGGCGGTGGGTGTCGTTGCCGGTGACCTCCGGCAGGTGCTGGTGCAGGGTGCCGCCGCACTGCACGTTGAGCAGCTGCATGCCGCGGCAGATGGCGAGCAGCGGCAGCCCGGCGCCGAGCGCCGCACCGAGCAGGGCCAGTTCGGCGCGGTCCATCTCCGGGCTGCCGCCGCGGGTGCGCGGGTGCCGGTCCTGCCCGTACAGCGCCGGATCGAGGTCCGGGCCGCCCGGCACGAGCAGCCCCTGCAGGCCGCCGACGAGCTGCTCGACGCCGGGCCGCAGCGGCAGCACCACGGGGACGCAGCCCGCGGCGGCGAGGAAGTCCACGTGCGACTGGAGCGAGAGGCTCACCACCATGGCGCTGCCCTGCAGGGCGACCGGCACCGTCCGCGCGGTGATCCCGATCACCGGGCGCCGCTGCGAACCCGCGGGCGGGGGCGCTGACTTCGCTGACTTCATGACCACCTCTCCCTAGTCCTCGGCGTCCTCGGCGCGCGGCGCCACATAGACGTAGCCGTCCTCGACCTTCACCCGGTAGGTGGCGATCGGCCGGGTCGCCGGCGGGTTGACGGGCTCGCCGGTGCGCAGGTCGAAGCACGACCCGTGCAGCCAGCACTCGATCGTCGTGCCGTAGACCTCCCCCTCGGCGAGGGAGACCTCGGCGTGCGAGCACAGGTCGCTGACCGCGTACACCGTGTCGTCCCTGCGCACCAGCGCGACCGGTGCGTCCTCGACCTCCACGGCGATCGCCCCCTGGGCCGGGATCTTGTCCACCGGGCAAACCTTGACGAAGCTCATCGCTCCAGCTCTCCTCCTGCATCGGGTCCGGCATCTCCCGGATCTCACGCGCCGGGAGTCACGTTCCGCCCGGGCTCTTGAGGATGAGCCGAGCAGAAGACGAGGTTCATCGGAGCCCTCGGCGGCCGGACACCGGCCGGCCGCGGGCCGCTACCAGGGCACCGGGCCGTCCTCCGACAGGGACGCCCCCGAGGGGCCCGCGGCGTCCAGCAGCGCCAGCCGGACCGCGATCACCGCGCCCTCGGCGGGCGTGCGCTGCCCCCGGTGGCCGTTGATGTCGGTGGCCACCACGCCCGGATGAGCCGCGTTCACCTTGATCGCGGTGCCCCGCAGCTCCTTGGCGTAGGCGACCGTGAGCGCGTTGAGCGCGGTCTTGGAGGACTGGTAGGCGAGCATGTTGACGTGCGCCATCGGGGACGCCGGATCGGCGTTGAGGGCCAACGACCCCAGATGGCTGGACATGTTGACGATGCGCCCGGCCGCCGAGCGGCGCAGCAGCGGCAGCATCGCGTTGGTCACCGTGACCACGCCGAAGACATTGGTCTCGTACACCTCCCGCAGGTCGCCCGCGGCCGCCTGGCTGGGCGCCCCGGCGAAACCGCCGGCGATGCCGGCGTTGTTGACCAGGATGTCCAGCCGGCCGTAGCGCTGCTCGACGAAGGCCGCCGCCTCGGCCACGGCGGCCGCGTCCCGCACGTCGATGCGCAGCGGCACCGCCGTGATCCCGCGGTCCGCCAGCACGGCGCTCGCCTGCTTGCCGCGCACCTCGTCGCGGGCGCCGACCAGGACGACGGCGCCCCGCTCGCCCAACTGCCGTGCTGTCTCAAGCCCGATGCCCTTGTTGGCGCCCGTGATGAGCGCGATCTTCTCGACCGGCACGTCGATGATCCCTTCGTTGAGGGGGAGTCAGGGGGATGGGTCTCGCGCGTCGGAACCCACCGAAGACTCACACAGTTCGGGCGGCGCACCCGCGGCCGCCGTGAACGCCCGGGATGTTCAACTGCGGGAACTTCGCGGTCGAACACGGCTGGCGCACCGCGCCGTTCGGCACCTCACGTGCGGGCGTTCGGCACCTCACTTGCAGGACGGACAGCACGACGGCAGCCTGGTGCACCGGCACTCGCCGCTGCCCGCCCC